>NZ_CP022121.1:2815000-2880000 GCF_002224645.1 Dehalobacterium formicoaceticum
CATCAGGCTTTGTTACTGTTCAGTTTTCAAAGACCAGCTTGAATAGCTTATCAAATCCTGATCGGCTTGTCAAGCACTTTTTTCTTTTCTTTCTTTTCTTGCCTTGCCCTCTCTCGAGCGCTTGATCAGTTTATCAAACTAATCTCTCATTGTCAATCACTATTTTATTAGAAATTGGTGGGCAACTCTCTCAAGCGTTTAATAGATAACAAGAAATTTAAATCGTGTCAACTGTTAATGCTTCAGTAAATTATTCCAATGAACATTGATACAGAAAAAAAGGATAGGCTATTCTCCCATCCTTGGATTAATACCGGGAACAGTCATTTCTCCCTGAGAATTGAATTTCATATACCATTCCGGAACCGGTCCAACGATGATGCTTTCCGTAATGGGAACATCTACGCTTACATTTACGTCAGAACGTAGAAACGGAACGACAATTTGCAGATTCGTATTTACATTTAAATAAATGCGATGCTTGGTTTGATTAATTCCTGCCTCAACAAATTCATCTTCCATGGTCACATCGATCATACCCAAAGGAATGATGCCAATTCTGATGGGAGGACCCGTATTAGAAAATAAAGTGCTGCCTGTAACCAATCCTAGGGGCAAAGTAAACCCTTGCGTTTCTATCTTTTCTAATTCCTTTTCGACATCTAGAGTGGTCTGGGTGGAAATCCTGTTGATCAACACCGTATCCGGCATCATGAGTACAATACGATTGTCATTATCTTTATGGATTCCCATGAGATCCTGATAATTAATCATGGAAACATTCTTCTGTACAGCTTCATTGATGATTTTTGTGGCCATTAACTGCGTCTTGCTTTCTGCTACTTTTATAATTGCCGGTCGTAAGATGAGATCCAGAAAGATCAGAAAACTGCCCAAGATAATAAAGGTGATGAACAAATAAACAAATTTTTTTCGATTTTTTCTTCTCACAACTTATGTTCACCTCCGCATATTTAATATATGAAGAGGAAAAAGAAAGGTTACAAAGGCCCTCTGTCCAAATCAAAAATAGTAATACTATTAAGAATTATTGTTTTATCGCCATTAATTATTATTCAGCTGCAACGACATATCCCGACAATTTTCTTCATCTTTGCTAAATCATTTATTATCAAGAATCTTTATGATATAATACATGATACATGGAAACAGTAACCCTTCTCCAAACCACAAGGAGGCCGAATAATGACAACAGAACCAGAGAAAAAACGTAAAATAAAATTATCCCGTGTGCTTTTGCTTTCATTTATTTTTATTTTGATTATAGGTTTTGGTTCGGGACTAGGTCTTTTATTAGGAATCGTAAAAGACTTGCCGGACTGGGATGCTGCTGATCTCGAATCTAAGAGCACTAGCTTTGTTTATGATATCAACGGGGATATGGTCGTCAAACTGCACAGAGCAGAAAACAGGGTACCGGTAAAATTAGATGCGATCCCTGATAGTTTGATTAATGCCTTTCTAGCCACAGAAGATGTACGCTTCTGGCAGCATCACGGTGTAGATGTTAAAAGGGTCTTTGGCGCATTAGCCGCTGACATCCGTAATCGTAATTTTTCTGAGGGTGCCAGTACCTTAACTATGCAATTGGTGAGAAATGCCATTTTAGAAGATCAGGACAAAAAAATAGAACGAAAAATCAAAGAAGCCCTATTGGCCATTCAAGTAGAGAGAAATTATACCAAGGATGAAATACTGACCATGTATCTCAATGAAATCTACTTTGGCCATGGTACTCATGGTGTGCAGACTGCGTCTCAACTCTATTTTGGAAAGGATGTCGGTGAATTGACCCTGGGTGAGTCTGCCATGCTCACCGGCTTAGTGCGCAATCCACGTAATTATTCTCCTTTTTTAAATCTTGATAATGCTATCCATATCAGAAATGTAGTTCTGAATAATATGCTGCAATATGGCATGATCTCCCAGGAAGAAGCGGATCAGGCAAAACAGGAAAAACCAAAATTGGCAGATTATCAGCAACAGAATCTCTACGCATACCCCTGGTTTACAGATTATGTGATTGATCAGGCAGAGGACTTAATAGAAGCGGCGGGAATGGAACCCAGTCAAATCTATACCGGAGGATTACGTATCCATACTACTTTAGATCCTGTAATACAAAAAGCTGCCGAGGATGCTTATGCCAATGAATCCTTTTTCCCTGCCAGCAATACCAACGATCCGGTTCAGAGTGCCATGGCAGTGATGGATCCTAAAACCGGTGAAGTCAGAGCCTTAATCGGGGGGCGGGAACACCTGACGAAAAGAGGCTTAAACAGAGCAACAGATATCAAAAGGCAGCCTGGTTCTGCTTTTAAACCAATCTCAGTATATGCACCGGCTTTGGAGGACGGTTTTGCTCCCTCCAGTCGGGTCAATGATGTGCCAACTACCTTTGGTTCATCAAAATATCCTTATAAACCAGTGAACTATGACGGTAGATATCGCGGCTCCGTTACGATGCGAAAAGCCGTAGAAGATTCTATCAATGTTCCCGCAGTGAAGTTTTTAAGCATGATCGGAGTGAGCAAAGGATACACTTTTGCAAAAAATTTAGGGTTGGATTTAGATAAGAATGACGAAAATCTATCCCTGGCATTAGGTGGTCTCACCTATGGGGTATCTCCTTTAGCTCTGACCGCAGCCTATTGTGCCTTTGATAATCAAGGAGTTTATATCAAACCTCACGTGATTACAAAAATAGTGGATCAGTATGGCAATACCATTGTGGATGTAGTTCCCGAAAAAAAGATTGCCATGAATGAACGGACAGCTTATTTGATGACAGATATGTTAGAATCCGTGGTAAAATCAGGAACCGGTACCAGAGCCCAAATGAATCGTCCTGTCGCCGGCAAAACCGGCACCACCCAATTACCGGATAAGGCTATTTTCAATAGCATTACTGGAAGCGCCAATAAGGATGCCTGGTTCGCTGGATACACCCCGGAATTAGTGGGTGTCGTCTGGATGGGCTATGACCAGGATGTAGATAAAGATGGCAAGCCAAATTATTTAAGGCAGGTATACGGGGGGCAATATCCGGCAAGAATCTGGAAATATGTAATGGAAAATTCCTTAAAAGAGGTTCCCGTATCATCTTTTACCAAGCCTACAGGAATTGTCTCCAAAGCAATTGATATCAAGACAGGCAAATTAGCCAGTAGTTTGACACCTGATAAGTATATCCGCTATGAAGTCTTTTCTAATGATAATATACCTACAGAATACTCTGATGCCTGGATTACGGCGAATATCTGCTCTGATAGCAAATTACTTGCTAACGAGGAGTGTCCCAATCAGGCTAAAGGTGTTTTTTTGAAAGCTTCCTATGCCAGTCAAAGTGATATTGATGCAGGTCTGACGGCTCCTACTGCTCATTGTAACATTCATAAAGGAGCTGAATCAGCTATTGGCACTGAAATGATTGGAATTTGCACTGATCCCCGCCATAAAGGGAAATTGGTATTGGCCAATTATCCGCAAGAAGGAGAATCAGGCGGCTGTCCGCAAGACCTCATCCAATTCAGATCATTTGAATCCGGTGAAGTTCCTACTAAGCATTGTGATTTGAAAGACCATCAAGTCAAGAAGTAAAAAAGCCCCTTTAGGGGCTTTTTTATTTGCTTTGAGAATTTAATTTATTACTAAAGGATATGTTTATCAATGACAATCAGTTAATACATTGCGCTTAATTAATTAGACATTTAAGGAAACTACGGTTACCCCATTTCCTCCCTCGTTATATTCCCCCAGGCGGGCATTTTTCACCTGGCGATGCTTCTTTAAGTGAAGGGTCACTGCATCTCGAAGGGCGCCGGTCCCTTTCCCGTGAATAATACGTACATCTTTTAATCCGGCGACATAAGCATCGTCCAAGTATTTGTCCACCTTTTCCAGGGCTTCCTCAACCAATAGACCGCGCAGATCTAATTCACTGGAGATGGCACTGATCTTTTCCATTCTGATCCGACCAACTTTGGTGGTTCCGGTTTTTTGCTCTGTCTCCTCGGTGGTGCGAATATCCTCCAGCTTCACCGTGATTTTCATAATTCCTACCTGGACAATGATTTCGCCGGCTTGGTTGGGCAGGGACAAAACCTGACCTTTTTGATTCAATTTGGGGATTTCGATAATTTGCCCCAATTCCACCTTTTGGGGAGCTTGCCCGGCAAAACGTTTTTCCGGGACCACATATTCCAGACCCTCACCCATCTTTTTGATTTTATCCTTGGATTGAAGCAATTTTTGGTTCTCGAACTTTTGAGATTCTGCCACCAGACTCGATTTGAACTCATTATATAAAAGATCCATATCATCTTTGGTTTTTTTAAGGATCTTCAGGCTTTCTTCCTGGGCCCGACGCAGGATTTCCCCTTCTTTATTTTGCAGATCAATTTTTTGTGCTTCCAGGCGGTGCTTCATTACCTGGAGTTCTTTGCGAAGAGCGGCAGCCTCTTCTTTTTCTTGTTGGCTGATCTTTTGATTCAACTCCAAATTGGAGATTAAGTCCGCTACCTGAACTTGATCCTGGGTGAGAAAAGAACCTGCCTGGGCTAAAATTTCTTCATTCAACCCCAAGCTGCGCGCAATTTCGAAGGCGTTGCTTTTACCAGGTATCCCCATAAGCAGTCGATAGGTGGGCCTTAAAGTCTCCACATTGAACTCCACGCTGGCGTTGACGATGTTAGGATTATTATAGGCATAGACCTTGAGTTCACTATAATGGGTTGTCGCTACCACCTTTACTTTTCTGCCCCTTAAGTATTCCAAAATTGCCATGGCCAGGGCAGCACCTTCGGTGGGATCCGTTCCTGCTCCTAATTCGTCAAAGAGTACTAAGGTATGTTCATCCACTTCTTTCAAAATACGCACAATGTTTACCAAATGAGAAGAAAATGTGCTTAAGGACTGCTCAATGCTTTGTTCATCACCGATATCGGCAAAAATATTGTGAAAAAGGCTCAAGTCACTGCCATCATCTGCCGGCACATGCAGTCCGGATAAAGCCATGGCAGTGAATAGACCGATAGTTTTTAAGGTTACTGTTTTCCCCCCGGTATTGGGACCGGTAATAATCATAGAATCAATGTTTGATCCCAAATCCACATCAATGGGTACTACATCTTTGGGGATCAAGGGATGGCGTGCCCTTTTCAGGCGAATAATGCCATGTTCATTAATCTTGGGAGCACCCCCATCCATACTATGGCTTAACCGTCCTTTGGCAAAAATAAAGTCCAGCTGACCCAAAATTTCCAGGGTAAATAGAATTTCTGCTTCAAAAGAAGCTACCAATTGACTTAAATTCTTCAAAATAACTGTAATCTCATCATTTTCTTCGATTCTCAGCCTTTTTAAATCGTTATTCAATTCCAGAACTGCCATCGGCTCAATGAACAGAGTGGCACCACTGGCAGATTGGTCATGGACGATGCCCGGTACCTGAGTACGGTTTTCTTGCTTGACAGGAATTACATAACGATCACCCCGAATGGTGACCAGGTTATCCTGGAGATATTTAGCCGTATTGGGATTTCGAATCAGGGAATCCAGTTTATCCTTGATGCGATCCTGACTGGTCCTGATTTTTCTTCGAATACCATATAGTTTATCACTGGCCGAGTCTATAATTGATCCGTCATCTGCCACCGTCTCACCAACGGCTGTTTCCAGGGATTTAAAGATACCCAATTTTTTAGCCAAATCCAAAATGATGGGGTAATTTTCCTTGAGATTCAGCAAAAAGAGTTTCGTCTTCCTGGCTGCGCCACAGGTATCGGCAATACTTAAAAATTGCTCCGGTTCCAGTATCCCGCCTAATGCAGCTCTTTCCACAATCCTTCCAATATCTCGGATGCCCCCTAGGGTAAAAGCAGGATTTAAACGAAGGATGTCTTTGGCTTCCGTTGTTTCTTTCAGGCCAAGCTCAATTTCATGTTTCTGGCTCATGGGTGTTAATTCTCCAGCAATTCCTTTGCCTAAAGAAGAACCGCACCTTTCCCCCAACATCTGAAGCACCCGATCAAACTCGATCTTTAGTAAGGTCTTTTCATCCAATCAATATCCTCTCCTCTTTCAACTAGATTACGCCCCGATAATAATGCCCCTTGGTGAAACCTGCATTAGTCATCTTTGCCAATGTTTTTTCCAGGTTCTCAAGATCTAAATGCTGCATAAGATGAGAGGATGCCGCATCAATCACCTGACGGTAGATTTGGGTGACCTGAAGAACGGCCGAAGGGGAATACCTTTTGGCCTCAATACGTAGTGAATCAATACCCAGCTGAAGGAATTTATCCGCATGAGCCAGCATCGATAGTTCTTTGGGATTATAAAGATGCATGCGGCAAAATTGATCCACCTCAACGGGAAAAATCAGATTCATGCGGTCCTTGAGGCCGAAGGATTTTCCCTGACAGGGGCGGGAACAAGCCTTGGTGCCCTCTTTCCCGCCAAGAATTGAACCCAAGGCACAATATTGATTGATCATCATGGGTAAAGACCCATGTACCAGACACTCAATTTTCCCTGGTCCTAAATTCATTTTTTCAATTTGGGCAAAGTTTAATTCCAGGGATAAGGTAATGAGATCAATCCCTTTCTCCCGAAGAACATCAATGGAGAAGTCATTAAAGACGTTTAGTCCCAAATCCGTATAGATCCTCCGATCCCAGCCGGATTCTTTAAGGGCCTGGATGCCCCCCATATTATTGACCAGCATGGCATTGATGGGCAATGACCCCACTCTTTCGATCATCCGGTACATTGCTGATCTTTCTTGAGGATGAAAAATGCTGGGCAAAGCGAAAACAACTTCACACCCCTTTTGCCGACTGTATTGGGCGATATCCTTCATTTGCTCCATGGTCAGCTTGGGCTGGGATTGGAAATTTTCTCCTGATAGATAAATGCGGTCTGCCCCCGCCTCCACCGCAGCTTTTGCTCCTTCCAGGCTTCCTACTCGTACTGATAATTCACTTTTCCTGATACGACTTTCTTTTTTTGCCGGTATGAGCTGATGAAATTTATCCATCACTTCCCGGTTTGGTACAGGCGGATAAGCATATCTCTCTAGTTTCTGCTGTTTAATCAGGTCAATGACGTGGCGCCTGGCGTTGTTTAATTCGCTGGCAGGGAGCATCACCCCCTCATCTAAATCTAATAATAACTCTTTCAGGTAAAAAGCAGTCCCACCCAGACGATTTAATTGTTTTTTTACAGACTCTTCATCCGCCGGTCTTTTCATAGCTTTTTCCACTATATATTCAGAAGTAAACCTTCCTTGATATCCTTCTTCATCGGTGGCTAGGATATGAATAGGTTTTCCCAAATGGGCTGTTAAATGAAATTTGACACCGATTAGTTTTTGAGGATAAAGGTATGAGTTTTGGGCGGTCTCAATTAATTTCACATCATGGGTCTTAAATACCCGATCCCCGACCCTGGGCTGACCGGTAATATTAATGGAAACCTTTTCGCCGGGAGCTGCTGACCTTAGAGAACGTCCGTTACTTATAATCTGATCTACCACAAAGCCTTGCCGGCCACCTTTGGTGACCCAAATTTCCAAACCGTCACCAATGCGTATCCCTTCATCCAGCTTGATCGTTGCCATCTGGCCTTGGTTTTGAATCTCATCAATCCGGCCAATCCGCGTACCCCTGTTGTTTGGCCGCTGATAACTCATAAGATCGCGCCCTGAGTGTCCCAAAAGGTAACCATGAGTAAAGTCCCGATTAAATATTTGGGTCAGTTCTTTTAATTCCTGGGTGTTGACCTCAAAATGTTCCGGGTCATCCTTGTATCGGTCTAAGGCTTCCCGATAGATACGTACCACTGTCGCTACATATTCCGGTCTTTTCATCCGGCCTTCCAATTTTAAGGATCGAACGCCGGTCTGGCAGATCTCAGGCAAAATTTCCAAGGTGTTCAAATCCCGGGGACTTAAGAGATGATCTCCTATTTTTTCGTCAGTGGCCGGTTGTCCTTTTTCATCTACTAAGGTATAGGTCATCCGGCAGGGCTGGGCACATTTGCCCCGGTTGCCGCTGCGCCCCCCAATCAGGCTGCTCATTAAACATTGACCGGAATAGGAAATGCATAAGGCGCCGTGGACAAAAATCTCCATTTCCAAAGATGTCTCCTTATTAATTTGGGCAATGTCCTCTAGGGATAATTCCCGGGCTAATACCACCCTTTTAAAGTCCATTTCCTGGATAAATCTTGCCCCTTCTCCATTATGTATGATCATTTGGGTACTGCCATGCAGATTCATCCTGGGCAACACTTGATGAATTACGAAAGCTAAACCCAAGTCCTGAATGATTAAGCCGTCCACACCCAGATCATAAAGGGTTTTCACATAGGAGACGGCATCTGTTATCTCACTGTTATCCACCAGAATATTCACCGTTACATAAACGCGAACACCTCGTAGATGGGCATATTCCACAGCCTTAGCCATTTCGTCTTCATCAAAATTGCCGGCAAAAGCTCTGGCGCTTAAAACCTTGCCGCCTATATAAACGGCATCAGCTCCGTTTTCCACGGCGGCAACAAAAGCTTGAAAATCACCTGCGGGGGCTAATATTTCTGGTATCTGCAATCAAATCATCTCCAAATTGTTCTGTCATCCTGATTATATCATTCCCTGATTTCCATGTCATCTTAAGATAAGTTTATCGTGGAATAAGAAAAATTACAGGACTGTCCTAAACATCCTGTAATTTATTTTCATCTGAGCTTCTGTATCATGCTTTTCAGCTAACTTCTGGATTGCGTGAAAAACGATCAAAACCGGAAATAGGCAGGATTTCTATTCCTTTTTGGGTCAATTTATCTAGGAATAAATTCACACCTAAACTATCGCTGGCCATATGTCCGGCAATCACCACATTGATATGGAACTTTTCCGCATTCTTGCGATGCTTTTCGCTGATATGCATCCCCACGATTGTACCGACTCCGGCAATAGCAAGCTTTTCAAAAGCGTCCTCAGAACCACCGGTCCCCCCCGTCATATCAATGAAGATCTTCCCGACGGACCGTTTACCATTACCCACAACAATGGTTGGTCCGGCTTTTAATTTCGCTGCTTTTTTATATTCAGGAATCTCTTTCAAGAGGCTCACCAAATCATCCAAGGTATCCGGTTCCTGCTGAGCAAAATATTGATTTAAAAATTCCGTCACCAAGTTATCCGCCGGTGTATGGACACACATCAAAGGAATTCCCAAGGCCTTAGCAGTATCAATAGTCCGACCATGATTATAGGGCATTAAACCTCTTTTAACCTCAGATATTCTGGAAGCCATCATTCCTTCCGCGACATTAATGGGTACGCCCAGATCAGCTAAGATTCCTTCCTGAATATGCATCACCTCCGAGAGACCTGCTAAGGCATATCCTTCCGGATGATGGGCTAAAACGAGATCGATTTTTTCCCCTTTGGATATTAAACGATCTGCCAGAAGTAATTCTCCTACTTCGATGTCAATCCCGACAGCGATCTTTTTGATTTCCAGTTCCTTTTCCCCATTAAGAATGCGCGTATCGCTATAAGGATTGGTTAAACTTTCCTGATCAAAATATTCTTTGTCCTTTTCTTCTAATTTGTCATATCGTTTTTTAGCCTTCGCTAAATCCTTTTCTACAGATTTTTGTCCCCGGGGATCCGCAGCTATACCTGCTTCCACCGCCAAAGCATAAATTTCTTTTAATTTCATCATGATTCCTCCGGTATCCAAATATTTTTAAGTTTCTTTTTCCCACCTAAACCTTTCCTGTTATTATTTACGAGAAACATAAAGATTATTTTCAATGTAGTATCTTAATTTTAAATCGGCACCTTGAGCAAGGCCGATCCGGGTGGTTTCAATAATGCTGAAGGGATCGTTCAAATGCCCGTCAAAAAAACGTACGGGGCCATTTACGGCACTGGTGCCGTTAATGGATTTGGTAATGCCCAAGGCTTGAACCAGCTTGGCCGGCCCGCTGCAAAGGTCTTTCCGTGCTTCTTTTTTACGGTTTTGTTTCATGATGTTGATCCCGGATATGGGTTCCAAAGCGCGAATCAAAACTGCTGAGGGGATTTCATCATGATCTGTAGTCACATTATAACAAAAATGCACACCATAAATTTGGTAAACATACGAATACCCTGCAGGGCCGAACATCACACTGTTTCTTTTCGTTTTTCCCCGGAAGGAGTGGCTGCCAGGATCCTGCCGGCCTAAATAGGCTTCTGTTTCCACCACAATCCCGGATACCTTGGTACCCTGCACCTCTGTTTCCAGAACCTTCCCTAATAAATCCTGGGCAACAAGGGTTGTCTCCCGATTAAAAAAATCCCTTTCCAGCACTCTCAAAGCAAATTAAGTCTCCCTTAGCTCATTATTAAAGAAGCGCAACAAAAGTTGCGCTTACCCAATTTTGTGTATTTTATCCAGAACTCTCAACTCTTCTACGATTTTTTCATAATCATCTTTTAGTTTTTGATACTCATCTGCAATTTGCAAAGAAACCAATACGGCAATCTTAGTCGGCCCATAAATAGGATTATTTTTATACACCTGATCCATCTTATCGGATACAAAATTGCCTACCTTCTTCAAATATTCTGGAGAATCTGTACCTTTCAAAACATATTCCTGACCCAAGATATCAATTCTCAGCTTGGATCTTTCCTTTAATGCCAAAGTATTTCACCTCTCACTACATGGTTAATCCGAAAACGCGCCGCGCGTTTCTCGAGCTCATAAAAAATATATATTCGCCACGGTTCCCCAGTAATCCTTCTTTCTTAACGTAATTCGACATCAAATTTGTTTAATAATTCATTTTGAATTTTTTGGAAGACTGGAGAAATTTCATCATCGGTTAATGTTTTTTCCTTGGATTGAAAGGTGAGCGCATATGCTAAGCTTTTAAACCCTTCCGGAATCTGACTTCCTTTGTAAAGATCAAATAAGGTGATTCCAGTTAATAGTGTACCCCCATTTTGCCGAATTATTTCTTCAATCAATTGAGCAGGAATTTCCTCCTTGACCAAAAGAGCCATATCCCGGTCGATGGCAGGATATTTTGGCACTGCCTGATAACACAATGTATTTTTACCCAAATGCATAATCTCTTCCACATAGACCTGAAAGATATATGATCTGCTTTCAAGATGATAGTTTTCCTGGACAGCAGGATGAATTTCACCGATGAAGCCTACATAGGTATCACCAATATAAATATTACCGGAGCGTCCCGGATGTAAGAATACCGGCAGTGATTCACCCTTTAGGGACCAATTCTCAATGCCAAAACGGGCGAAAAGTCCGTCTAAAACACCTTTGAGATAATAAAAATCCAAATTTTGGGGCGATCGGCTCCAGCCCTGACTCAGCTTACCCGAGATCACGCCTCCTAACATCATTGGTTCTTGAGGTAATTTTTCATTTCCCGGGATGAATATTTTGCCCCATTCATAAAAAGCAAAATTTAAGTTTCTTCGATTGGTGTTGCGGGATGCAGTTTCTAACAACCCCGGTATTAACGTAGTACGCATCACACTTTGCGCATCGCTGATCGGATTCATGATGACCACCCCATTTCTTAAAGAGGAATCATCCGGTATCATCATGCGATCATAATCCCTGGGGCTGATAAAACTATAAGTGATTACTTCCATAAAACCGGCTCCGGTGAGATAATTCTTTACTTGATCCTCAAAATTTTGGAATTCTGTTTTCTTTCCTTCTGTCATCCTGCCGGCAGGTAAGGTCAAGGGTATTTTTTCATAGCCATGAAGGCGGGCCACTTCTTCAATCAGATCTACTTCCCGGGTGATATCTTGTCGGTAAGAAGGTATGATTACTCTAATCTCACTGCCAGCCATCTCCCAAGAAAATTTCAGGTCATCAATGATCGCCAGAATTTCTTCTTGGCGTAAAGCAGTTCCTAATAGTTCATTAACTTTCTGAACACGCAGGGTCAATACCGTTTCTTCCGGCAAATTCCCTCGGACATCAAGCACTCCTTGAACGACTTCCCCCTCCGCCAGTTCCGCCATCAATTGGGCGGCCCGTTGGACAGCTATGATCGTGGAATAGACATCCAGCCCTTTCTCAAAGCGCAAAGAGGACTCCGATCTGAGACCCAAATCCTTAGAGGTGTGACGAATCGCGGCGGGATCAAACCGAGCTGATTCAATTAAGATATGATGGGTTTGCTCCGTTACTTCCGTGTTTAATCCCCCCATCACTCCTGCCACGGCTACCGGCTTTTTCTCATCACAGATGAGAAGATTCTCCCGGTTGAAGATCCTTTCCTGACCGTCCAGGGTAAACATTTTTTCTCCTTCATGGGCGCGGCGCACGATGATTTTATGACCGGATAAGGTATCGTAATCAAAAGTATGTAAGGGCTGTCCCGTTTCCAGCATCACGTAGTTGGAAATGTCCACCACATTATTAATGGACCGGATACCGGCAGCGCGCAAATAATGCTGCATCCAAGGAGGGGATGGCTTTAACTTCACGTTTTTCACCAGGCGGGCGGCATAACGATTGCACAAATCCGGATCTAAAACTTCTACAGAAGCCAGATCCTCAATATTTTCCTTCCCTTCTGCCAAGTTGATTTCCGGCAAACGCACCGGTTTCTTTAAAATCGTGCCAATTTCCCGGGCGATATTGATGACACTTAGACAATCTGAGCGATTAGGCGTTAAACTTAATTCCAAAACTGCATCATCCAAGTTAAGCCATGAGACAATATCTTCCCCAATGGGGCTTTCCGGACTTAAAATCATAATGCCGTCTTTTGATTCAGGGGATACCAGCGTCTCATCCAGATTTAATTCCCCGGCGGAGCATAACATGCCGAAGGAATCCAAGCCTCTGAGCTTTGCTTTTTTCATTTTGATGCCGCCAGGCAAAACCGCCCCCACAGGTGCAACCGGTATCCGTTGACCTTCCTGAACGTTGGTTGCTCCGGTGATAATCTGAACCGTTTCCTGACCTAAATTCACCTGGCAAATTACCAACTTATCTGCTTCCGGATGGGGTATAATTTTTAAAATCTCACCGATCACCACCCCTTTGATCTCTTGACCGAAACAAGTGATATGCTCAACCTCGATACCTGCCATGGTGAGGGCATTTCCTAAATCTTCCGGGCTTAAATCAATATCTACATATTCTTGCAGCCATTTATATGATACTTTCATTAATAATCCTCCTCTAAAACTGAGCCAAGAATCGTTGGTCATTATCGAATAAAAGACGTAAATCATCAATGCCATACTTAAGCATAGCCACTCTTTCTACCCCCATACCAAAAGCAAAGCCATTTACCTTTTCCGGGTCATAGCCGGACATTTCCAGTACCCGAGGATGTACCATCCCGGAACCCAAAATTTCCAGCCAACCTGTATGGGAACAAACCCGGCATCCCTTACCTCCGCACATCATACAGGAGATATCTACCTCAGCACTGGGCTCAGTGAAAGGAAAATAACTAGGTCTGAGACGGATTTCTTTGTCTGCCCCAAACATCTGGCGGGCAAAAGTAAGTAAAGTGCCTTTCAAATCTGCCATGGATAAGTTCTCGTCAATGACCAACCCTTCCACCTGATGAAACATAGGAGAATGAGTGGCATCATCATCCCTGCGGTATACCTTCCCGGGACAAATAATCTTGATCGGATATTGGGGTACCATTTTTTCCATGGTGCGTGCCTGTACCGGGGAAGTATGAGTACGCAGCAGGATCTCACTGGTAATATAAAAAGAGTCCTGCATATCCCGGGCGGGATGATCCGGCGGTAAATTTAAAGCTTCAAAATTATAATAATCCAATTCGATCTCCGGGCCTTCGGCAATGGAGTATCCCATGCCCAAAAATATTTCTTTGAAACGATCGATCACCAAGGTAATAGGGTGTTTTCTTCCCATTAAAATCTTTTGTCCGGGAAGGGTGATATCAATAGCTTCTTCCTTTAAAGCGGCTTCCCGTTCCTCTTCTCTTAATACTTTGCTTCGCTTTTCGATGAGTGTTTCAATGGCAGCTCTTACTTCATTGGCCACCTGACCTACTTGCGGGCGTTCTTCCGCTGAGAGGCTGCCCATCCCTCTTAAAACAGCAGTAATTTCTCCTTTTTTGCCTAAGTATTTTACCTTGAAAGATACCAGTTCTTGAACTGTTTTTATATGATTTAATTCTGCCAATGCCTGTTCTTTAATAATATTTAATTTCGCTAGCATGCCTTTCCCCCTTACTGGTTTTCATAAATAAATAAAGAAACAAAAAAACCCCTCACCCCACCAAGGGGCGAAAGGTAACTTCCGCGGTACCACCCTAATTCCTGTTCTTCATACTTTCATACCTGAATTATGCAAATACTTCTGCCTGATAACGGACTGCATCCGGCAACTCCTACTGATCTTAAAAAAGATTTTCCGAGCGCTGTTCATGGGGGAACTTCAACCCTGCTTCTTCCATGCTGCTTCCAGTCAAAGGCAACAATTCCCTGGGAAAGAACTTGAGGTCTAAAAACCCAATCATCACACTTGCTTATGATTGCTTATCCTATTGTAAACTTAATTTTCGATAAATCATATAGGCGGTAATGGAACCTGTTTGTTCAAATAATTTCCAAAGAAACTCGGCGGGTAAAAACATAACTCCCACTACCCTTTCTGTCAATTATTCTAAGTGATTCAAGTATATCATACTATAGGTTAATTGACAAGAATGGGCTTTTCTTGCCGGCGACGCATATGATCAAACAAGAGTATTCCTGCTGCCACCGCCACATTGAGAGACTCAGCCTTACCCAACAAAGGAATACGTACAATCTCATCGGCATGATCCAGGAAAAAATCTCTCGGTCCATTAGCTTCATTCCCCAGCACCCAAACCACCGGTCCCTGAGTTTCAGTTTGATAATAGAGTTTTTCACCCTTGGCATCTGCAACCAAGACTTTAATCTCATTTTTTTTAAAATAGCTCAGGAATTTTTCATTGCTTTCTGGAGAAATTACGGGAATCTGAAAAATAGTGCCCATGCTGGCTCGAATTACCTTCGGGTTAAACAAATCAACAGTTCCCTTCGTTAAAAGGACTCCTGCTGCACCGGCCGCACAAGCAGTTCGGATCATAGTTCCCAGATTTCCCGGATCCTGGACACCATCAATAAGTAAAAGCATGCTATTTTCTTTCAGTATAAGACAGGACAGGTCACGCTGCATGAATTCACTTACGGCGAAAATTCCCTGAGGATTTTCTGTATCAGATAATTCTCTGAAAAGTTTCTCCTCCACCCAAAAGACATCAACACCTTTTTGGTCAAAGGTTTTCAAAAGCTGCTGTCCCCTTTGAGAAGCAGCAAGTTTATCGCTATATAAAGCAAATCGAATTTTGATCTCCGCCATAATAGCTTCTTCCACTAAGCGGACGCCCTCCACCACAAAGAGTTGCTCCTTTTCCCGGGATTTTCGATTCAGCAAGGACTTGGCTAATTTGATGTGGTGATTGCTTTTTGATGAAATTTCCTTTGCCATTTCTTTCATCTTGTCTTCCGCTCCAATTTCAAAAGGAAAAGCTGAGAAGTACTCTCAGCTTTTTTGCTTCCCTTATTTGAGATTTTGTTTTGCTACAGCAACAAACTCTTGGAAGGCAGCCTGATCATGTACTGCTACTTCAGCAAGCATTTTTCTATTCACCTGAACACCCGCATTCTTTAGACCATTCATCATGCGGCTATAAGAGATGCCATTCATTCTGGCAGCGGCATTGATTCTGGTAATCCATAGTTTTCTAAAATCGCCCTTTTTCTTTCTCCGGTGAGCAAAGGAATAGGCCATGGATTTCAATACCTGGGCATTGGCTACTCGATAAAGTTTTGATCTGGAACCCCTGTAACCTTTGGCTAATTTAAGGATTTTTTTATGTCGTTGGTGCTTGGTGACACCACGTTTTACTCTTGGCATGTTAGTTTACCCCTCTTTCTTTTCCCAAAAAATTAAATTATTTCAATAAACAATTTTACATATAAGGCAAAAGTTTACTTGTTCTTTTCATATCTGCTGCGGACACTAAACCGCTTTGACGTAAGTTTCTTTTTCTTTTTCTGGTTTTCTTTTCTAAGATGTGACTTTTGTTTGCTTTGGAGCGTTTGATTTTTCCTGATCCGGTTACCGTAAATCTTTTTGCGGCGCCCCGATGTGTTTTCATTTTAGGCATAAAAAATCCTCCTTAATTCTGCTTTGGTGTTAAAATCATTGTCATATTTTTACCTTCAAGCTTGGGCATTTTTTCAACTGTTGACCATTCTTGTAAAGTTTCCGCCATTTTTGTGCATAATTGTTTACCCAAATCCGGATGGGTAACCTCCCTACCCCGGAACATAATGGTGACCTTCACCTTATCTCCGCTTTTGAGAAACTTTTCCGCATTTTTGGCTTTAGTCATAAAATCATGTTCCTCAATATTGGGACGCAACTTGACTTCTTTGATGGTTATAATCTTTTGGTTCTTCTTAGCTTCTTTTTCCCGTTTGCTTTGCTCAAAGCGATACTTACCATAGTCCATTATTTTACAAACCGGGGGTCGAGCAGCGGGCGCAACCTCTACTAAATCCAATCCTTTTTCTGCAGCAATTTTTAAAGCTTGTTTGATAGGTATGACGCCAAGTTGTTCTCCCTCCGCACCGACAAACCGCACTTCCGGAACACGAATTTCTTCGTTAATGCGTAAATCTTTACTAATAATATTTCACCTCCAAATAAAATAAAAATTGACGGGCAATAAGTTCACCCGCCAATCTAATTACCATTGGACAATTTTTTGTATAACCTTATGAGCGCCAGCTATAAGGTGAGAAGCGGATGACCTCTACTTAATTAAAATATTTAATTCGAACCACTGTATCTTACCATTAATTCCTAAGATAGTCAAGAAAAATTTATCGCCATTTATCAGTCAATTTTTTTTGTTTTAATTTCCTCAATCAACTGAGATGTGATTTCATGCACCGGCAAGGCACCAATCTCTTCGCCCCGCTTACGCACGGCAACAGTACCTTCTGCCATTTCTTTATCCCCTACCACAAACATATAAGGAATGCGTTGGTTCCGGGCTTCCCTGATTTTATAACCAATCTTTTCATTGCGACCATCCAATTCTGCTCTTATCCCTAAAGCTGACAATTGATTGGTCAGTTCCTCACCATAAGCAGCATGTTTATCGGTAATAGGTAAAACTTTCACTTGAACAGGGGCAAGCCATAAAGGGAAGGCTCCGGCAAAGTGTTCGATAAGAATCCCAATAAAGCGTTCAATACTGCCAAAAGCAACCCGATGAATCATCACCGGTCGATGCTTTTGTCCGTCTTCTCCAATATAGGTTAAATCAAATTTCTCCGGCATTTGAAAGTCTAATTGAATCGTTCCGCATTGCCAAGTACGTCCCAGGCTGTCCTGAAGATGAAAATCAATTTTAGGACCATAAAAAGCTCCATCACCTTCATTGACCTTAAAGGGTACATCTTTTTCGATTAAAGCCTGACGTAATGCTTCCGTAGCCTCTTCCCAAACTTCCGCAGAGCCCATGGAATTCTCCGGCCGTGTAGATAACTCAACGTGATAATTGAACCCAAAGAGACGATAAATTGAGTCAATCAAATCATAGACATTTTTAATTTCGTCCTTAATTTGAGAAGGCAGCATGAAAATATGGGCATCATCCTGGGTAAAACAGCGCACCCGCATCAGTCCATGGAGGGCACCTGATAATTCATGACGATGCACCAAGCCTAACTCCCCGAAACGTAAGGGCAGTTCACGATAACTGTGCATTTTGCTTTTGTAAACCAGCATTCCGCCGGGACAATTCATCGGTTTGACGGCGAAATTTTGTTCATCAATCTTGGTAAAATACATGTTGTCCTGATAATGGTCCCAATGTCCCGATTGTTCCCATAAATGTTGATTGAGGATCATGGGTGTTTTGATTTCCTGATAACCCCATTTCCCATGTTCTTCCCGCCAGAAATTCTCTAATTCATTGCGTAAGATCATGCCCTTGGGCAGAAAGAAAGGAAACCCCGGCCCTTCCTCCATGATTGTGAACAGCTCTAATTCTGCCCCTATTTTCCGGTGATCTCGTTTTTTTGCTTCTTCGATTCGGAAGAGATAATCATCCAGCATGGATTTTTTGGGGAAGGAAGTACCATAAATGCGCTGGAGCATTTTATTTTTTTCATTACCCCGCCAATAAGCCCCGGCCAAACTGGTAAGTTTAAAGGCTTTAACCTTACCCGTATCTGTAATATGGGGACCGGCACATAAATCAACAAAATCTCCGTTGCGGTAGATACTGATCTCACTTTCTTCAGGTAAATCCCGGATCAGCTCTAGCTTGTAAGTTTCTCCTTTTTCATTAAATAAACTCAGAGCGTCTTCCCTGCTTAATATTTCTCGATGAAATTCATTGTCCTCTTTAACAATTTTTTTCATCTCTTCTTCAATCGCAGTAAGATCCTCCGGAGTAAAGGTATGGTCTGAATCAAAGTCATAATAAAAGCCATCTTGGATGGCAGGTCCGATCGCAAGTTTCGTTCCGGGAAAAAGGCGTTGCACTGCCTGAGCTAAAATATGGGATGAACTATGGCGGAAGGTATGCTGCCCATCT
This sequence comes from Dehalobacterium formicoaceticum, assembly GCF_002224645.1. Classification (NCBI taxonomy): domain Bacteria; kingdom Bacillati; phylum Bacillota; class Clostridia; order Eubacteriales; family Peptococcaceae; genus Dehalobacterium; species Dehalobacterium formicoaceticum. The sequence continues at coordinate 2,833,709 of NZ_CP022121.1, forward strand.
TCATCTTCAAAGGTCAGAGCTTCTAAAGTCACATCCTCATTAATGGGACCGGATAAGTCTGTTACTTTGCCGTTAACCTTAGCGGCTACGGCATTTTTAGCCAATCCTTTGCTAATGGATTCCAATATTTGAAAAGCAGTGCTGTTTTCCGGAACGGTTTTTACTGCTCCATCTGGTAAGGTCACTGAAATCATAATTTCCCCTCCTGTCACTTTCTAGCATAAAGTGCAAAAAATAAACCCTCTTGTCCATTTCGGACGAGAAGGAGATTGTCTTATTTTACCGTTAATTATAAATCCAAGGACCTGCATTGTCAAATATATTGCATTAAATAAAACCATACTGCTTGTATCAAACCGATCATAAAACCTAAAACACCCCCCAAAACCTCAATATGTTTCAGCTCTTTTGATGCAATCATAAGGATGAGGCGCTCCAATTCATGCAAATCATAACCGGTTATTTTTTCTTGAACCATTTTGGTAAAATCAACTTCATCTTTGATTTTATCTGAAAGATCCTCCAAAAAACGATCGATGAGCACCGGGGTTTCTTTCATTAATAATTCTTCCACGATATTTAAAAAAATTTTTTTGATACTTCCCGGGATAAAATGAGGGATACGTTCATTTAATCGGGAATAAATGGTCTCCGAAACAGATTGGGTAATTTTCTCTTTGACTTCTTCTTCTCTGATTTTATCAAAAACATCGTCTAACGAAAGAATCTCTTGCCCCACAACCTGTCCTATGCTTACAGCCAGTTCATCCCTTCTTTTGGGGATGACACCTTGAAAAGTATAATGAATCAAGGGAATCGTGATGGGATTATAGGGACGAAAAATTAGTTTGATGGCCAGTACATTGGTAATCCAGCCAATTAAGGCTCCGATTATTGGAATGGTGATCAATTGCAGCCACATGCCACACGTCAGCCTCCTTCTTTGCAGTAATACAAGAATATCATTCTCTTCTCAAAAACGCAATTAAAAAACGAAGGCTTAGGGGAAGCCTTCGTTGCACCTATCTTTTTAACCTTTAAAATTTATGCTTTCTGAAAGTATAAAAAGCCCAGGTGGGCTTTGAGAACAAAAAGAAAGATCGCACCTAAAAAACGTTAGTGACTGGCAGGATGATTTTTGTTGCAACGGGGACACCCATGACAAATTTCCAATCGGGAACCAAATACGCCTTCCAAGGTTTGCAAGGTACTGCCAATCTCTGCCGATTCCGGAAGATGCAGCATAATTTCCTGGGGCGCAATAGAAACCAGGGCGGTGATCAGCAAGTCTTCATAATTAATCTCATTATCAATCAATCCGATAATACAGCCGTCGAGAAATTGTTTATTTACCGGCTGATTTTTATCATCAAATAATTGAAAGCTGCCGGAAGAAAGTAAATAAATGTGGACCTTGGCCAGCTTAGGTTCTTGAATCTCAATAAAGTATTTCAAGAGCATAATAAACTCTTGATACTCCTTTTCTAAAAGCATTTCGTCCACAGCTTGTTGAATCACCCGATTTAGATCTTCTTGGTAATCATGCAGACGAAAACGAATGAACCCATCAATATTAATTTGATCGTTTGAGGTTAAATAGTCTAAAACCTGCTGGAGAATTTTATTCTTCCTGCTTAATTGAAACTGTAAATAATTGCTATCCCCGTTTAAAGAAACCGCTTCTAAGATATGTTTGGCTTTTTTTAGGACTTTATCTTTTTCCTCGGGAGATAAATAATAATAGTGGTTTTTGGTAATCTTACGCAAAATGGAATGCTCCCATTGCTGCAAGATTGCATCGGAAACGGCATTCGCCACATAATGGCGCAAGATCAATTCCTGTTCCGGTTTTTTTGCCTTTGGAAGAGAACAATCCAGGATGGTAAATGATCCCCGTTGTTTTTCTTCCAGTAAAACATCAATTCCTTCCTCTTGCAGGAAAGAAAGTTCTTTACCTAATTGAGAAAAAATTAAATCCGCATCCTTTGAAGTCCCAATACTAATGGATGTTGCCATTTTGTCACCCCTTTCTTGCTCATAAGTATTATATGTGCAGAATTTTTGTTTAATACGGGGAGAAAAATGGCGGCCAATCTAAAATTGAGAGTTTTCTCTTTTACTTTACTTTTCATCCACAATTTGACTTAAAAAAATGAGAATGATTAAAATAATAATCAAATTGGTAATTCCCTGAAAACAACGATCACATGAGAGACAATCTCCTTGATTACAAGATTCTGCATTTGGTTTTTCCTGTTTATCATGATGACGGTGTCTTCTCTTACTCATGGCATTTCCTTCTTTCATCACCTAAAACCGGTTGATCCTGCTGCCATATTATGTGCCATGAGTTTAAATGGTGTTTTTTTTACGGGACTTTGAACGAATTCGGCCTTTGATAAATGAAATGAATTTAAAAATCAAAATCAAGAAAATCCAGAATATCGTTCCCGTTAAAGCGCCCCCGCCATCAATTAATACATCAGTTAAGGATGATGTGCGCCCAATCTGACTTTGATTATATTCATCCAGCACAGCAACCACCACCGGGAGACTGCCTCCTAATAAAAAGGCGATGAGGATTTTTCGTGTGTAAGTGTAACCAAAGGCACAGGCAATAATTCCTAAGATAAAATAAATTCCAAAATGTGCACTTTTCCTTACCAATGCATTGGGAGTTTTATATTTATCTAAAAACCGGAAATCACCGAGTACATTTTCTATTTTTACGAAAAAACCGGTATCCGTGAAATCAAAAATGTTGTTGATACCACCTATAATTTGTACGACTATTCTTGATTGACTATGAGAAACCTCAGGAGGCTGAGAAGAAAAATAAAATATCACTGCGGTCCAAAGAAAAAATAGTACGGTAAGACTAATGGCAAGTTTTTTTATTTTCATAAGAGATCTCTTTCTATCATGGTATTAACCAGGTTATTCCTCTATCTCTTATTTTAATTAAAATATACCGATAAGCAAGTATTTATTCTGATTCCAGTATTTTTGGCACTCTTGGTGCTTGCAACCGATAGGCAGAGGGAAAACCGGATCCAATCAAAGGCCGGAGATAAAATTTAAAAGTATCTGTCACATTATTACCGGCTGGGTTGATGAAATGATCAGGCATCACGCGCGTTTTTCCTGCCACGTCTGCCAAAGGTTTCAAATGATACTCAACAGAATAATAGCCAGATCTTTCAATAACAACTGAACCATCTAAGTTTTGCCGTATGGCAAATTGAGCCGCTTTTTCCCCAACCTCCCGAGCTTCATGCTGATCCACATCTGAAACACAACCATTGAAGGACCGTTGAAAATAACCCAGGGTATCGGAACGTACTCTTTTGATATTCAGGTTTTTTTTCACAATACTGGCAAGATAATCTCCTAATAAAAAATTATTGCTGGTCAGTTCCAGATTGCCATGGGCATCTCTGCCTATTTTATCCACTAATTTTGTAATCACCAAGCGATGCTGCTCATCCCTGATTCCTTCGGATACTGCCACCAGGCATCTGCCATAGCGGTCATATACTTCCTTTACTTCTTTTAAAAAGTCATCAATGCGAAAGGTCCTTTCCGGCAAATAGATGAGATGAGGCCCGTCATCGGAAAATTTTTGGGCCAGAGATGAAGCGGCTGTGAGAAAACCGGCATTTCTTCCCATCACGACAATAATGTATACCCCCGGTAAAGAACGGTTATCCAAATTAGCACCGCTGAATGCTTGAGCTACAAACCGGGCAGCTGAACCGTAACCGGGGGTATGGTCATTGAGCACCACATCGTTATCAATGGTCTTGGGAATATGTATGGTTCTTAAATTATAATGGGCCTTATTGGCATTATCATTGACGATACGGACTGTATCCGCAGAATCATTCCCTCCGATATAAAAGAAATAACGAATATCATGAGCCTTGAGGACACGGAATAATTCCTGGCAGTATCTCTCGTCCGGCTTATCTCGGGTGGAGAGCAAGGCTGATGAAGGAGTAAGACCAACTTGTTCCAGATTATGACTAGTTTCCATAGTCAGATCGATGAAATCCTCATTCAAAATCCCTTCCACACCCTTGATTGCCCCATAAACGCTGGTAATCTGGGTGGATTTTCTGGATTCCAATACCACCCCTACCAAGGATTGATTGATCACTATCGTCGGGCCTCCGCCTTGAGCCACGACAACTTTCCCTATTAATCCCATGAATGTGCCTCCTTCTGGTAAACTATCCTGTTTTTAAAATTCCATTTAACCATGTATATTTTTTTGCGTCTTGTCTTTATTCCTAAAATATGGGACGTGTTACCTCTCTCAAATTTGGGCAAGTTAACATTAATATACTTAAATATACTTAAACTTCACACATTAAAATGTGCTATGAACCTAGAAAAATCAATATTCTTCAGCATTTAGGTACGGTAAAGTCCTCCCTAGCTGGTATAATGTAAGTTTTTCAAAAATACAAAAATACCAAAAAGAGAGGACCATCATAAGAATAGTTTAACACAAAATGCTTAAAATGGAAAGAGGTTGCTTAAATCTATTTCATCTTTCTACCAGAAATTTTCTCTTTAAAAATATAATTTATATTATAGGATGGGTGAACATGAATCAGTCGCACAAAAAAATTCTTTGGGGTCTGGCCGGAACTATCATGGGATTTTGGAGCATAAAACTGGGAGGTAGAGTTTTGCTAAATAAATCCTCGGACAAATTCATTAAAATTCTGACCTCAGATCAATATGAGGAGAATATCTGGGAAATGATCCCGACCATCATGCGCTCCAATCCTCTAGTGGTCATGGAAACTAATTTAAGAGCACAAAGCGGCACGCTCATCAATCGTCCTTTCGGCTCACCCAAAAAATTCCCCAGCTTAAATAGTTTAATGTTTAACTGTGCTCAATTACGGGATTTACCCACACCCTTAGAAACACCTGTCGATACCTCCGTGGTGATAGGCAAAGAAGCCAAAAAGCCTTTTAAGATTAATCTTCCTTTAATGGTAAGTGCCATGGCTTATGGGGAAGCTCTTAGTGCTGATGCCAAGTGGTCGTTAGCTAAAGGCGCCTCCCTAGCCCAAACGGCGATCTGTTCTGGGGAGGGGCCTTTTCTACTTTCAGAGTGGGAAGCTGCGGATACGTATATATATATGTATAATCGGGGGGATTGGAACCAGGAAAAGGAAAGTAGAATCCTTAAGAATTGTGCTGCTGTTGAAATTCAGTTTGGCCAAGGAGCTTTAGGGGGGACGGGTCATGTTTTCTCTGCCCGAGAGATCGATCGCCGGCTGAGAAAGGATTTTAACTTTCCCAAAGGCAAGGATGCTATAACCCATTCCCGGCAAAGTCATGTTCAGCATCAAGGACAGTTGCCTGAATTTGTTGAGTACCTGAAAAAAATCAGTGACGGTATACCCGTTGGAGTTAAGATTGCAGCGGGAAAATGGCTGGAGGAAGATATTGATATTGCCTGTCACAGTGGTGTTGATTATATCGTTTTGGATGGTGCGGAGGCGGCTACCAAAGGAAGCCCCCCCATTCTTGCCGATGATTTTTGTGTGCCGACAATTTATGCTGTCTCCCGAGGTGCGGAACAACTTTATAAAACCGGCTTTAACAAAAGAGTTTCTCTCATTGCCAGTGGTAAAATCAGCACACCGGGTGATGCCCTGAAAGCCATCGCCTTAGGAGCGGATGCCTGTTATATGGGAACTGTAGCACTTTTTGCTATCGTCCATCTTCAAGCGGAGCATGCAATACCCTTTGAACCTCCCACCCAGCTAATTTGGTATGACGGTAAGTATGCCGATAAATTCAACAAAAAACAAGGAGCCAAATATCTGGCAAATTTTTTTGCTTCCTGTAAAGAGGAATTAGAGGCTGGGATCCGTTCCTTGGGGAAAACAACTCTCCGGGAAGTGAACCGCTCCGATTTATTTTCTTTGGATGAATCCATCGGAAAAGGATTGGGCCTCCCCATGGCCTATGAATCCTGTCACAAAAAACCATAAATCCTCATGCACTATGAAAATACCGCCAAATATTATATAATCTGTACAAAAGGAGGATTTGAAATGGATAAAAAGATAAAAATTATTGCTTTTACAGGAAGTCTGCGCCAAGGTTCTTTTAATAAGGCTGCTTTGCGTGCCGCCCAAGAACTGGTACCAGAGGGAGCTTCCTTAGAAATTATTGATTTAGCAGGACTTCCTTTCTTTAACGAAGATATTGAAGCTGCCGGACTGCCCCAGGTTGTGGTTGATTTTAAAAATAAATTAGCAGAAGCAGATGCTTTTCTTATTTCAACTCCGGAATATAACTATTCCATTCCCCCCGTTTTAAAAAATGCCATAGATTGGGCATCCAGGGGAGAGCTTTTGCCCTTAAATGGTAAGCCTTGCGCCTTGATGAGTGCTTCCCCAGGCATGTTCGGCGGCGCTCGTGCCCAATATCATTTGCGCCAGGTTTGCGTCATTGTCAATCTAAAACCCCTGAACAAGCCGGAGGTATTTATTATGGGTGCCCACAACAAGTTTGACAAAGATGGCAAATTGATTGATGAATATACTATTAATGCCATTAAAAATCTACTCAAAGCCCTGGTCGATAAAGTAAAATAGAAATAACTTTCATTCCTTAAAAACTTATAATTTCTGAAAGTAGAAAAATCAATGACACGCAAAGGAATTTTTTTCCCTGAATGTCATTGATTTTTATTATGCTTTGATTGATGAAAAATTGAGCTTACGCCTTGGTTCTTTTCTTAATGAAATTAAGCTGGCCTCCATCAAGAATCAGTTCCTTTTGTCGCTCTGAAAGAGTGGCAATGGCTTCAAAGGTAACACCTTGGGTCACATTTTCTACTAAAAAGCTGCCCTTTTCCACCTGTTGCCGTACATCTGCAATGCGTAATACGTCTCCGGGTAGAATTCGGTCATAATCTGTGTTATTTTTAAAACGGAGGGGCAAAATTCCGTAATTGATCAGATTATCATGGTGAATACGCGCGAAGGATTTGGCCAAAACTGCTTTTATGCCCAAATATAAAGGTCCCAGGGCTGCATGCTCCCGACTGGATCCTTGTCCATAATTCTCACCGGCAACAATCAAGCCGCCATTTTTTTCTTTTGCCCTTTGGGCAAAGCCCCGATCCATTTTTGAGAAGACATATTCTGAAATGGCCGGTATGTTTGATCTTAAGGAAAGGATAGCAGTTCCCGCCGGCATAATATCATCCGTGGTAATATGATCCCCAGTCTTTAATAAAACTTCACCCTTGATTTCTTGTGTCAACTCTTTTCCCAAGGGCATGGGTTTGATATTCGGACCTCTTCTGACCTCGATATGCTCTCCCGTTTCCGGTGGTGCCAGAATCATGCGGTCGTCAACGATCACTTGATCAGTCTCTTGAATTTGATGTAGTCCTGCCATATCAAGACCTGATAGATCACGGGGATCGGTAATACGACCAGTGAGGGCACTGGCAGCTGCAACTTCGGGACTGGCCAAAAAGACCTGGGCATCCTTAGTACCGCTTCTCCCCACAAAATTTCTGTTGCTGGTTCTTAAAGAGACCCCTCCTGAGGGAGGAGACTGTCCTGCCCCAATGCAGGGTCCGCAGCAGCTTTCCAATATTCTGGCTCCTGATGAGATCAATTTCTGCAAGATACCGTCCCGGGCAATCATTTCAAAAACTTGTCTTGATCCGGGAGCAATAGAAAGGCTCACATCTGGGTGAACACTTTTCCCATTGAGGATAAAAGCTGCTTTGGCCAGATCTTTGTAAGAAGAATTGGTGCAACTGCCGATAAAAACCTGCTGAACAGAAGTATCCTTAAGATCCCGCACCTTGACCACCTGATCCGGCAAATGAGGTTTGGCGATTAAAGGTTCAATCTCGCTCAAATTCAATTCTATCTGCTCATCATAGGCAACATCCTCATCCGCTTGAAGTTCTACCCAATCATTTTCCCTGCCTTGGTTTTTCATGAATTCATAGGTGATGCGATCACTGGGGAAAAGAGATGTGGTCAAACCCAATTCAGCGCCCATATTGGTGATGGTGCGCCTTTCCGGAATCCCCAGTGTCAATACCCCGGGGCCGGAATATTCAATGACTTTCCCGACGCCGCCTTTAACCGTCATTCTTCTTAACAATTCCAGGATGACATCCTTGGCGGCTGCACCTGGCATTAAGCTACCTGTAAGCCGCACGTTGATAACTTGGGGCATAACTAGGGGGAAAGGCTGACCAGCCATAGCTAAAGCCACACTCATCCCGCCGGCGCCAATTGCAATCATCCCTAAAGCACCTGAGGAAGGAGTATGACTGTCGGAACCTAAGAGAGTTTTACCCGGAACAGCAAACCGCTCACTATGTACCTGATGACAGATACCATTTCCCGGACGGGAAAAGTAGATACCGAATTTTTGCGCCACTGTCTTTAAATATTCATGGTCATCGGCATTTTCAAAACCGTCCTGTAGAGTATTATGATCCACATAACTGACGGAAAGCTCCGTTTTTACTTTCTTCAGACCAAAGTTTTCAAAGGCTAAATAAGCCATGGTTCCTGTGGCATCCTGAGTTAAAGTTTGATCAATGCGAATACTTATTTCTGACCCGGGTGTCATCTGCCCCTCAACGAGATGAGCACCCAGAATTTTTCTTGTAATATTTTGACCCATTTAATCTGCCGCCTTTCTTGCAATTTTTTTATGATCTTTCATGTTAATAGTCTGCTACAACAATCAAAATATATCACACCTGAATCAATTATACAAGTATACAATCTTTCAGCATCAGAAATATGGCCTTTTAAAAACAAATAGAAACCACGCTGACTATTTTCTTCAACGTGGTTTCTATGTCTTACCGTCTTACTGTCTTACTGTCTTGCTTTTTTCCAGGTCTTAATGCGGGTATTACTTTCTATAATAAAACAAGCTCCAACGAACCTTTCTCAACTTCCAACCTATCTTAGTCTTCAAACTTCGTTTCTGAACAACCTTTTCATAACCGTTCATACACCAGGTTTCAATGGGTCTTGCCTACTACAAGCAACTTCATTTCCGCTTTCACTTACATCAATCTTTACAGATTTAACGTAACCTTCACTTCCATGTTGTCCGTCTTGCGGTAATCTTTTCATTGAATCCTAAGCGATATAGAATCTTCAATTCGTTGGTTACCTTTATTCGTTGTCAAACTAACGTTTCTGTTCTTCAGCTTAATAGGTTTTCTATCTTAGGTATTCCTTGGAGCTTAGTTAAATAATACATGATAAATTGAGATCCGTCAAAGGAGAAATAGCAGGATATTTTTGAATAATATCATATATTTATCATATATCCTGCAATTCACTTTAAAATTCTTTATATTTCTGACAATTTTATTTATTTAAAAACCGTTTAATAAATTTAACGCACTATTAATACGGAACATGGCGCATATGTCAATACTTTATGGCTGACACTGCCGAGAAAGAAACGAGATACAGCATTAAGGCCTCTGCTGCCCATAACAATCACGTCGATCCCTTTTTTCTCTGCTTCCTCAATAATCAAATCTGCTGCATTACCAAGGATGACATTAGTTTCAAACTGAACATTCTTTCCCTCAAATTTTTCTGCTGCTTTAGCGACAATTCCCTTGGATTCTTCCATCATATCTTTTTCCAATTGTTCAATAATTGTTGCCGTTTCCGCTGAAAGGTATTTAAAGGAAGGGGCTACATATAGCAACTCTACATGTGCTTGATCCATTTGAGCTAATTCTAAGGCGGCATCAGTTGCTTTCATCGAATGTTCTGAACCATCAATGGCTACAAGAATTTTTTTAAACATCTCATCACTCCTCGTATAATAGTATTAGATCCACCGGATAGCATAATTTCCAGTTGAAGAATAGCGATCCGGGGAACCGGTTCCCAGTTTTGAAGAATCTCTTCATTCGCAAACTTGTAGTCCATGTTTAATCTGTAAGGCGCGCGATTATAGATTGTGGTCAAATCATTTTGTTGTTTGATTTGTTTCTTCAAAACTAGATGGTAAAACTTTTTAATTGAATATAGAGCACTTTTGGAAATCAGTAATCCTGGTTACTATGGCGTTTAAATATAATACGCTCAGGGTATATGACCCATAACAGGATGCTTGAATTCCTTAGTGATTGGAAACCAGCCAGCCAGAGTAGAAATACTAGCTGTTGCTTGGCTGGTTTTTTGTTGCCTTTTTGTTCTCTTTTTGCTGTCTTTTTTATTGCTTTATTCTGTCTTGTTTCTTGGACCTGCTCATGGGACAATGGGATCGACAGGTACTTTTCGGGAGATTTCTGTCACTCCTTGCGGATCCTGCTGGATACTGCTTTATAAAGCCTGCCACCCGTGGTCCATCATCGAGTATCTAACCGCTAGTTGCACCGGGTCAGGAATTCGGGGGTAGCACCCAAGCTGTCGTTTTCCTGTTCATGAGTTCTGATGACGAGGCTGCTTTAGATGGTTCCCATGGGCACCCAGGTCTGAGAAGTATTTGATTATTTATCGAAGGGAGGTGTGGATATGGCAAATCTTATGGTAGGAATTGACGTGAGCCTCCGCTCTCATTCTGTGCAGTTCATGAATGATTCCGGTGATGCTCTTGCTTCCTTTTCTATTCCCAACGATTTAAACGGGGCTGAAACTTTATTGCAACGTATCCTTCAATCTGCTGTCAAATATCAGACTAGTCTTGTTCGTGTTGGTATGGAGGCTACTTCTAATTTGGGCTGGCATTTAGCCCATTTTCTCAATGCCGGGCTCCACGAAGTTACTGATTTTCAGTCTCAGGTTTTTGTACTTAATGCAAGAAAGGTAGCTCGTTTCAAGAAAGGATATGATTGTCTTCCTAAAAATGACCGTATTGATGCCTGGGTGATTGCGGACCAACTTAGATTTGGCCGTCTTCCTCATGAATTGACTTCGTGCATTCAATATGAAGCTCTTCAGCGACTTACACGAACCCGCTTTCATCTGATGCAAAGTATCGCCCGAGACAAAACCTACTTTCTCAATCAGGTCTTCCTTAAATTCAGTGGTCTGCGCCAGGACAACCCTTTTTCCAATATGTTTGGGGCTACCTGCCTGGCAGTTTTGCAAGAACTTGAGCCTGAACAGATTGTTTCCATGTCCATTACTGAATTGGTGGATTTTCTAAAGGAAAAAGGGAAAAACCGTTTTGATAACCCTGAAGAGTTAGCTTTATTCTTACAAAAACTGGCTCGCTCTTCATATCGCCTTGATAAGGCCATGGCTGATCCTGTTAATCTTTCTTTATCGGTCATGCTTACTGTAATTCAGACCATGGAAAAAGAAGTCACTAAGATCGATAAAGAAATTGGAAAGATCATGAAATCTGTCCCTGAAACTTTGTCTTCAGTCAAAGGCATTGGTCCTGTATTTGCTGCCGGTATTATTGCTGAAATTGGTGATATTAATCGCTTTGACAATCATAATGCCCTGGCTAAGTATACAGGCCTTGTTTGGTCCCAATATCAATCCGGAGAATTTGAAAGCGATGAAACTAAGCGATTACGTACCGGCAACAAGTATCTGCGTTACTATTTGGTACAAGCTGCCAACCTTGTTCGTCGCTATGATAGTGATTACGCCGCCTTTTATGCTAAAAAGTATTCTGAAGCTTTGAAACATCAGCACAAACGTGCTCTCGTCTTAACTGCCCGAAAATTGGTACGGTTGGTCTTTATGCTACTAAAGACCAACAAACTGTACACACCACCAGAAAGGAGAGATTAACTCTTTTTCCTAACTGGGTCTTCTTATATCCTTTCACCGTCTTACATTTATTGGTATTTGGTGCGAGGTTTATTTGGGTTACCCTTTTTTAGCAGAACTTTTCATGTTCCCTTATTTTTTTTCCAATTTCTCATTTTTTTAATGTTGACATTTTACCGCTAGGCTTTAGAATTTTGGCCATTTTTTGCAAGATTAAATATTGGCAAAGGCATATACATAAACCTCTTCGCCATAAATCATTAAATCCCTTTAATTTTGGCAAAATGATGACCAGATGATTTTTATCCTGGATATGTTAAAAGGAAATCTAAAGATTAAAGAGAATCACTATAGCTTAAAGAAAAAAATCTTAAATCATTTGGAAATCTGATTAACATCAAAGGGCGTGACAAAAGCACAATGAATATCAAAAAAAAGATCTTGCTCATTCAACCCACACCCTACAACCGGGACCATCAATTAATTAAAAAAAACAAACTCTACTTTGTCGGATTAGCCCTCCCCCTCCTGGCAGCCCTAACTCCCGCCGATTGGGAAGTAGAAATCATCATCGAAACCATTGAAGAGATCCCCTTTGACACTACAGCCCAAATCGTTGGGATCAGTAGTATGGGACATGGAGTCTTAAGAACCTTGGATCTGGCTCAGGAATTTAAAAAAATGGGTAAAACAGTTATCCTGGGGGGTATATGGTGAGTTTGATGCCGGAAGAAGCAGAAAAATACTGTGATGCCCTGGTGGTTGGTGATGCGGAAGATATATGGCTGGAGTTAATTCGGAACTGGGAACAAGGCGTCTTAAAACCCCTTTATGAAAAAAAAATATCAGATTTTACCTCTCTCCCTCTCCCTCGTTATGATTTGATCACGTCCAAAAAAATCGGGGACTTTCTGCCGGTGCAAGCTGGGCGGGGCTGTCCTAATACCTGCTCATTTTGTTCTGTCTTTTGTCTCTACCGGGGTCAATACCTGAGAAGAGACATCGCAGAAGTAATTCGTGATATAAAGTATGTCCGTTCCTTAGGTTACAAAAAATTTCTTCTTTTAGATGATAATATCGCTTCTGATGAAGATTACATGCTGGAGTTGGTAACAGAAATCAAAAAATTAAAAATGAACTGGTTCAGTCAATGTTCGCTTTCTGTGGCTAAAAATGAAAAATTGTTGAAAGCCATGGCGGAAAGCGGTTGCCTGGTTCTAAGTTTTGGTCTGGAAAGCATTACTCAAACGAGTCTGGATCAGTTAAACAAAAAATGGTCTGTTGTCTCCCAATACCCAGCCTTAATTAAAAAGATCCGCCAGGCCGGTATTGAGGTAAGTACGGAAATGGTGGTGGGAGCTGATGGAGATACACTTCAGAGTATTCATGCAACGGCAGACTTTATTGAGAAAAATAAAATCCTTGTCCCCCGCTTTTATATCTTGACTCCAATTCCGGGAACTGATTTTTTTCGAAAAATGCAGCAAGAAGATCGGATTTATAACCATGATATTTATTCCTACAATGGTACCGAGGCAGTGCACATCCCGGCTCATATGTCCCCGGAAGAACTGACAGATGCCTATTGGTCTTTATATCAAAAAGTGTTCGGTATTTGGTCCATTATAAAAAGAACCCTTTTAAATAAAAACTTCTTCAAACATCCCGGACGCCATCTTTTCTACTTGCTGGTCAACTTAAAATATCGGCAAGATATTAAGAAAGGCATCCCCCGAACATTATTTAGATTCTTTAGAAACCAAACCATCCATCTGTTGAAATAATTTACGACGGTTTATATCAAATCAAAGGACGAAGCGTCTCTCTGCATTTAAGACAATGGCTTCGTCCTTTTAATTCATAGCTTGCAATACTTTCACTTATCCGTTACCAATCCATAGGATAAGACCATATTCATGAAAAATCATCAATGAAAATTATCGAATAATGAAAACGGAACAAGGTGCATGGGTCAAAACCTTGGTGCTTACACTACCGATAACAAACCGAGATATGGCCCCCAGTCCCCGGCTGCCCATAACAATAACCTGCGTACCTTTTTCTTCAGCCTCCCGAATGATTACATCCGCTGCATCGCCGGTTTTGATGGTAGTAATATATTCAACCCCGGAATCTTTAAATTTATTAGTTGCTTCTTCCATGATAGAGTTTGCTTCTTCTGTCAGCTTTTTTCCCAGGGCAACGATCATTTGGGCAGAATCTCTCATATAGTGGGCTAACACTGGAGTTACATAAATAATATCCACTTGGCCGTTTCCTTTTTTAGCTAATTCAATGGAGGCGTCAACTGCTTTCATTGAGTGGGCTGAGCCGTCAATGGCAACCATAATTTTTTCGAACATCATCTCACTTCCTTTCATTTATTCGATGATCCTCATGATCCCAATCCAAAAAATTACTATTATATTTACGATTTATCGAATAATTAAAACAGAACACGGTGCATGGGTCAGAACCTTGTTACTGACGCTGCCAAGAAAGAACCGGGATATGGCACCCAACCCTCGGCTGCCCATGACAATTACCTCCGTACCGCGTTGTTCAGCTTCCCGGATGATTTCGTCCGCCGCATCGCCGGTTTTGATGGAGGTAGTATATTCAATCCCTGTATCTTTAAATCTCTCGGTTGCTTCATTCATAATCTTCTGAGCGTCTTCCCGTAAGTTGCTTTCCAGTTTTGGCATCATTTGGGCGTAATCTCTCGTATATCGGGTCAAAATTGGTACCACATAAATAACCTCTACCTGACTGTTTTCCTTTTTTGCTAATTCGATGGAAGCATCAATTGCTTTTATAGAATGCTCCGAACCATCGATGGCAACCATAATTTTCTTGAACATACATATCACTTCCCTTCTTTTTCTGGAATCCGAAGATCTTATTTTAGTTTTCTACATCAATGACTATTATCCTGCAATTTTGAAAATTTAAGTCCTATAATATCTATATTTATCCCAGTTCCTAAGAAAAATATTCTTAGGTATAAGATTAACAACCCCCTACAAAAAGCATGCTTTATGCTGATTTTATCTATATATTTATGAAGGGGATGAGTTGACCATTCCCCATCCAGGTCAGCTTCATCCCATTATCAATCTTCTTAGCTTAGTTTAAGTCGATGGTAATCGCTTCGTCTTCGCTAAGCTGAAAATCATAATTTGTCCAATAGCAAAATCCCTTAATCTCTTCTAAATCTTCTTGGGTAACGTCCTTACCCCAATAATAAGTCAAGGTGATCTCGCCATTTTCCCGGTTATATTCGTGATCCACATATTCCGCGCATTGTAACAATTGACCTGTTTCATCGGCCGGCATAAATTCAGGATTGATCACTGAGACGGCACCTTCCTGATGGAGCACAGCTACCATTTTTTCCTGATCTATTTTCAAACTTTCCAGGACATAGGATCCGGAGTCATTCACCGCTAATTTTACCGACTGCCCATCATTAAGTTGTGCCAATAAGGTCTCCTGATCAATAAACTGCAATTGGGAATGTCCATCATCCATAATGGGGATAATGGTTACTTGCTTCATATTCTTTGTCTTAGGAATAAATTCGAAGCTGTTATCCACTTTGAAGATTTTACTTGCTATTTGACCCGCTGGGATTACAGGCAGATAGTTCCCCTTCTCATCTCTCACGGCAAAGTTATAAAAAATATTTTCTCCTCGCTCTGATAAAACAATTTGACTGCCAAAAGGAGAAATCGACACCTTTTTTACGGTAATATCATGTTCTGCTGTTTTTTCTCCCCATCCGGAGGTTACGCTGGCCTTAAGATTGGGCAGCACTGTGTTGCCGGCAACAGCCACAGAACTTTTATCCACATTAACTGCGATATGCCACTGCCCTTCCCTATTTCCAATCCAATTGGTATACATCTCCAGGTTAAAATTATCCTCCAGCTGGTCTAATAAAGCAAATCTTTGCATCCCTTTCATGGTATGCTGATCTACGAGATAAGCATCTGTTTCTCCCTGTGCTGCCGGTTCAATATAACGACCATCGGCTTTGAACCAAAAATGGGCTGCGGTCCACCCTAAACGCCATTGCTCAGGGGTATCTGCATCCCCCAGCAATTGAATGGGTTCTTCGCTTTCCAAGGTGTAGAAAACATTGATATAGTTATCATCTACCGCAATATTGTTTAAGGTAATGCTGATTCCTTGATCCGTGCTGCATAAGTCCACAGCCGCGTTATATTTCTCATATTCTGCTTGCTTTGACAAATATTTAAATTCCTTGGGCGCGTTAAAATAAGAGATGGCGCCCTCCGCCATATTAACCGCCTGAGGTGAGGTAAAGGCGATCACGGTAGGAAGAAGGAGTATTACGGCTGCAGCCGCTGCAATGGAAGAAAATTTACTTCTTTTCCTGCCATTTCTACTTTTATATGCCTTGTTATCCCCTATCTGTTGTTCTGCTTGAGCTTCTGCTAAATTTTCCAAGAGATGATCTATTCGTTCGTTAAAGCCCTGAGGCATATCAATTTCTTCAGCTTTAGCCTTTTCTCTTAATCTTTGATCAAACTGATTAAAATTTTTCATCATCAAAAACTCCCTTCGTGATCTAAGATTTCTCTTAATTTCCCTCTGGCCCTGGACAGTCTGGATTTTACTGTGCCCATGGGCAGATCCAGTACTCTGCAGATCTCTTTTAAGCTCAGATCCTCATAATAGAATAACATGGTCACGATGCGAAATTCCTCCTCCAACCTTTGCACCACTTGCCAAAGCTCTTGATGCTCAATTTCCGCAGCCTTTTCCGGAATCTCCATTTCATCAAGATAAAGGATTTTTTTGCGCCGATTAGCAATATTATAAGACTCATTAACCAGGATCCTCATAATCCATGGTTTGAAGCTTTCCCATTTCCGTAAAGAGGATAAATTGGCGTAAGCCTTCACAATAGCTTCACTCACCGCATCCTCCGCATCAGCATCATGACGTAAGATACTCTTGGCCAGACGAAACATATTTAATTTATATGCTGATATTTGGCTGCAAAATTGTTTTTCCTGATCTTTATCTTTAGGATATGCTTGGTTTTTCTCGAAAAATTTCATAGCACTCTCCACCATTTCCAATGATCTTTCACCTCTCACTATTTTATATTATCCGGACACCAGATAGATAGATTGACTGCGGAAAAGGTTCCCGGGAAATTTGGAGGCGCACACGAAAAAACCACTGCATCAATTGAGGCAGTGGTTTTATTCCCTTCGCAATAGCGTGTTGTTATTTTCCTGTGTTACTATAAACAGTTTCCCCACCCACGATGGTTTCCATTACTTTGATATCTTTAATCAGCATTGGATCTACATCTAATGGATTTTTTTCGAGAATTACGAAGTCGGCTCTTTTACCTACTTCTATAGAGCCTGTCACATCTTCCTCACCATTCATATAGGCGCCGTTGATTGTCAAAGCACGTAATGCATCTTCCGGCGTTATTCTTTGATCAACTGATCGATACTTATCATCCTCATTGTATATCTCTGTGAAGATTTCTCTTCCGGTGTAGGAAAGTCTATTAACTGCAGCCCACATTTCCATCAAAGGATCATGAGGAAAGACCGGGGTATCACTATGAAGCGTGAACGGCAGATTGCGGTCAACGGCATCCTGGGCCGGACTCATACGCGCAGATCTTTCCGGACCAAAAAATACCTCCCAATGACGGTCTCCTAAATAATAAGTATGTAAGATCAAGAAGGAAGGAATTACACCCAATTCTTCCATGCGATCCAATTGCTCTTCCCTGGTAAATTGAGAATGAATCACAACATGGCGTAGCTTATCCGATTCTCGATAACCGTCTTTACGAACTTCTTCATAAGCATCCAATATGTCATCAATGGCAGCATCTCCATTGCCATGAATAAAGATATTATCAAAGCCCGCTTCATGGGCATCAACAACTTTTCGGGTCAATTCCTCCTTTGAATACCAGGGATAGCCAACCCAATCTTCAGCATAATCACCAGTCGTATAATAAGGATCTGTTAAGTAGGCTGTGCGCAGTTGAGGAGATCCGTCTTGAAGCATTTTGATCCCGCCGGAAACAACCAGATCATTTTTCCCGGAATATTTGGGGATCGATCGATCATCACCCAGCAAATCATGTACTTCCATTGCCGGCTGCAGGTCAAACCAAAGAGCAGTTCTGATTTTTAAATAATCCTGATCTGCTGCTTCTTCAAAAAGTTGATAAGGGCTCCATCCTCCATTGTTCGCCGTAGTTGTTCCTTTTGATGCATAAATATCACTGGCCAGGGCGATTGCATCAAGCTGATCCTGATGACTCACCGGCGGAACCAGTTTCGTGACCAGATACATGGCATTCTCCCATAATTGACCATTGAGCGTACCATCACTAAAATGACCGATTGTGCCTCCGGACGGGTCAGGAGTATCAGCTGTAATACCGGCCATTTCTAAAGCCTTACTATTGGCAACAACATTGTGCGCAGAAAAATGTGTGATCACAATGGGTATCTCTGTTGATATCTTGTCCAAGTCAGCAACAGTAGGATGTCTTTTTTCTGTCAGTTCCATATCATCATATCCACTACCTAATAACCATTCCCCAGGATTCAAAGTTTCGGCTCTTTCCGACAAAGCCGCAAGAAGCTGCTCCATATTCTCAATGGTGCCAATAGGCGGGCTTTGCAGCTGTACTTTTGTCAGATAACTTTCACCGGCCATGAGAAAGTGTCCATGTGCATCATAAAAACCAGGTAATAAAGCTTTTCCCTTAAGATTTATTTTTTCTGTGTCTTTTCCGGAAAGAGGCATAATATCACCTAACTTACCTACGGCGATAATTTTACCGTCTTTCACAGCAACAGCTTGCGCATAGCTCATATTTTCATCAACAGTTACAACCGTACCATTAAAATAAATCTGAGAAGCAATGATCTTTTGTTTCTCCTTTTTCCCTGCTGCTTCATTTGCGGCAAAAACAGAGCTGCATAGTCCCAATATTAGTGTACAAACAAGAACGGAAATTAAAAATCTGGGTTTATTATTTCTCATTTTAGTCCTCCTTCTACAATTTTATACGCTTCTTTGCACGCTTCGCTTAACGCTTATCTCTCCCCAAAGGCATCTACCTCCTTTTTTCTTTAATAATTAAGAAGAACTAATAATATCTATATAAAAATAATAATGCCGGTTTTAATCAAAATAAAAGTTCGTAATAATAAATTACTAATTAATGTTATAACTTTCCAGTATATTTATAAGTTTAAGTATAATTTTAGTAATTGTAAATTTACATAATGACAACGCAGAACTATGATGAACTTAACATTATGTTAAATTAAATGTAAAAGGGCATTTTCTGTGATATTTTTAAATCTGATCTATCTGATTGTTTTTTAATGATAATTAATTCAAAATTTTTTACTCCATCTGATGCTTAGAAATCGTTATCCAGGAACTTACCGCTACTTAACCCATCGCTTTAAGATGCAGGAGTATTAGTGGCAGCTAGTTATCGGAAAAATAGATTACTTATGATGAAATTAACTTTTGCAGTATTATTTTGTCATTGCAAATCAAATACCTATCATTTTTATAATCTTTGTGTTATAATTCCCTTTGTGAAGTTTTTTTACATAAGTTTGTGAAAAATAGCTCAAAGGGGGTCCCGGTTTGAAAAACATGCTAGAACTCAAACGTATTCCGGTAACTGTGAATGGACGGGTAATCGAAGTTTATGACAAACTTACTATTCTCCAAGCCTTAATTCAAGAAGACATTCATGTTCCACATCTATGTTATGATATTAGGCTGGATCGCTCCAATGGAAATTGCGGTTTATGTGTTGTGGAATTAGGAGAAGGCAGTAATCAACGGGATGTAAAATCTTGTCAAACCCCAATTAAAGAAGGCATGGTCATTTGTACGAACAGTCCAAAACTGGAGCATTATCGGAAAATCAGGCTGGAACAGATTCTCTCCGACCATAACGCCGATTGTGTCGCCCCCTGTGTCCAAACTTGCCCTGGCAATATTGATATTCAGTCTTATCTCCACCTCACCAGTCAGGGAAATTTTCAATCGGCGATCAATGTCATTAAAGAGAGTAATCCTTTCCCTTTGGCTTGCGGCAGGGTTTGTCCTCATCCCTGTGAAGCACAATGCCGTCGTCAATTAGTCGATTATCCTGTGGCCATTAATCATGTGAAACGTTTTCTGGCAGATTGGGATGTGGCTCAGGAACATCCCAATCAACCACCAAAAAATCCTCCCACCGGTAAAAAAATTGCCGTTGTCGGTGCCGGACCCTCCGGCTTATCCGCTGCTTATTACAGCGCCCAAAGGGGCCATGATGTCACCGTTTTTGAACGCCATCCTTATCCCGGAGGCATGATGCGTTATGGTATTCCTGAATATCGTTTACCTAAAGATACCCTTGATCAAGAAATTAATTTGATTAAAAAGTTGGGCGTCAAGATTATGACGGGTAAGACCCTGGGAACCCACATCAGTCTGGAAAATCTCAATGAAGATTTTGATGCCGTCTATCTGGCGATCGGTTCCTGGCAGGCCACACCCCTGCAATTGGAAGGAGAAAACTTGCCTGGGGTCTGGCTGGGTATTCATTTTCTGGAACAGGTTATAAAGCAAGGTGAGATCAATCTGGGGGATCAGGTAGTCGTAATCGGCGGCGGTAATACTGCCATTGACTGTGCTCGTACTGCTCTGCGTTTAGGAGCCAAATCCGTAAAACTGGTTTACCGCCGTACCCAAGAAGAAATGCCGGCAGAACCGTATGAAGTGTCGGAAGCCCTGCACGAAGGAGTGGAAATGTATTTTCTCACAGCCCCCAGCAAAATTATGCAAGAAGGAAAAAGAAAACTTCTCCTTTGTATGAAAATGACCTTGGGAGAAGCGGATCGCTCGGGACGACGCCGACCCATTCCCATTGAAGGCAGCGAGGTGGCTTTCGAAGCCGATACCATTATTAGTGCCATCGGACAAAGCACCAATACCCAATTTCTTTACCATGATCTCCCTGTGCAGCTGAATAAATGGGGGGATATTGAAATCAACGGGAAAACTTTTCAAACCTCAGAAATAAAAATTTTTGCCGGCGGAGACTGTGTTACCGGCCCGGCCACAGTGATTCAAGCCGTCGCAGCAGGTCATCATGCGGCAGATGCTATGGACAGCTTTTTGATGAAGGGTTATGTGAAGGAGCAGCCTATTGATTATAGCTGCAGCCGAGGTTCACTTGAGGATTTACCTAAATGGGAATATGAAGAATTGCCCAAACTAAAACGAGCTCCCATGCCTGCCCTTGGCAGTGAGGATCGTAGATATAATTTTAAGGAAGTAGAATTAGGCTATTCGGCGGAAACGGCAAAGGAGGAAGCTCAGCGTTGCCTGGAATGTGGTTGTTTTGATCGCTATCATTGTCATTTAAGACAGGAAGCCAGTACCTACCAAATTCAATATATCCCTCCAGCCCATGAACGTCCCTATATTCCCATTGTTGAAGATCACCCTGTGATTATTCGTGACCATAATAAGTGCATTTCTTGCGGACGTTGTATTGCTGCCTGCGCCGAAGTGGAAGGACCTGATATCCTAACCTTTTACAAAAAGCATGGACGTCAATTGGTGGGCACAAAGAATGGAATTCCTTTAATAGAAACCGACTGTATCAGCTGCGGACAATGTGTAAATGCATGTCCCTGCGGAGCGTTGGATTATCGACGGGAAAACAATCAGGTTTTTCAGGTAATTAATAATCCTCAGAAAACAGTGTTGGCCTTCGTTGCCCCTGCCGTACGCAGTGTGATTTCATCCCATTATGGGATTTCTTTTGACGAGGCCTCTTCCTTCTTGGCCGGATTGTTGAAAAAAATAGGTTTCGATAAGGTTTTCGATTTTACCTTCGCCGCCGACCTAACCATCGTAGAAGAAACTACGGAATTTATAAATCGTGTCCAAACGGGAGGGGTTATGCCACAGTTTACCTCTTGTTGTCCCGGATGGGTTAATCTCGTGGAAAAACGGTATCCGGAACTAATTCCTCATCTTTCCAGTTGCAAATCTCCTCAGCAAATGATGGGAGCTACAGTGAAAAACCACTATGCACAAATAGAGCAGCTTGCTAGAGATGATCTTTTTGTGGTTTCCATCGTCCCTTGTATTGCCAAGAAATTTGAAGCTGCCCGGCCGGAATTCGCTCCGGAAGGGATTAGAGATGTGGATGCGGTGCTTACCACCACAGAAATGATAGAAATGGCTGACTTAAAACGTATTCGTAAGGAGGATGTGATCCCGGAAGAGTTTGATGTTCCTTATAAAAGAGTTTCCGGAGCTGGAGTGCTTTTTGGCGCCTCAGGCGGAGTTGCAGAAGCAGCTCTGCGCATGGCCATGGAAACCCTGACGGGAGAATCACTCACCGATCAATTAGACTTTGAAGAGGTGCGAGGTTTTGAGGGTCTTAAGGAAATTACGGTAGATGCCAAAGGCAAGGAAATTAATGTGGCAGTGATCAGCGGACTGCACAATGCTGAGCCTCTGATTGAGAATATCATTCAAGGAACGGAGGTTGGTTATGACCTCATTGAGGTCATGGCTTGTCCCGGGGGTTGTATTTGCGGAGCAGGTCATCCTGTACCGGAAAAAATTGACACCCTTTATCATAGACAGCGTGTCTTGATTAATATTGATAAAAGTTCGGAATACCGAAAATCTCAGGAAAATCCTGATATTCTTCGACTATATCATGATTTTTATGGAGAAGCTAACTCCGAATTAGCGCATCAACTTCTGCATACTCATTACTACCCCTTTTCCAAAGAGAACCAAGGCCAAAAAGTACGTAAAATGGATAACTCTGCTTTTATAACTCATGAGCTGACAGTATGCACCTGCGAATCTTGTTCAACCCTTGATGCCCAGGAATTTTTTAATCAACTCCAGGCAACTCTCAAAGAGCTGAAAATGGATGCCTTTGTTCATGTAAGTACTTTACGTTTTAAGAAAAATCATCATTTATCCGGAGCAAAACTTTATGTGACTTTAGACGGAAACCCAATTGAAGCAACAATCGAAAATATTTGCCGGCTGATTCGCAAATCTTATTGAATCAATTCAATGAATAATTAAAGATCAAAAAAGGGGTCCCTGCCATACTGCCGGGACTCCTCTTTTTTAATTTTATTCCTAATAGGCTTCAACGCAGGTTTTCCAGAAACAAACGAATCACATCAGCCCCTCCGATTAAGGTACCGATGGAGCCCCCCACATTAGCCATAGCCACAATCAAAAGAATGCGTGTTACTTGATTATGCCAAAAGCCCTTTAAACTTAAAATGTCTTCCGCCAGATTTTCAAAGTCCCGCACACTGGGTTTTTTGATATAAGCCTGGGTCAGCCCGGCAAACCAGCCGGCGGCAATTAAAGGATGCAGAGTAGTAATAGGTGCCACCAGAAAAGCCGTCAGGATAGATAAGGGATGTCCAAAAGCCAGAGCCGTCCCCAAGGCGGCAAAGGATCCCGTCCACAGCACCCAACTGATAGATTGCTTGGCTCCCATAGCCGGATTAGTAATAAAAGTGAAGACAATCAGGCCGATAATCAAAATAGGGATACTCCATCCCACCACTTGCACCAGCTTTGATTTGGGCGGCAGTTGAGTCAGCTGTTCCAAATCATGCTCTTTAAAGAGCTCTTCCTTGATACCGGGCACGTGAGCGGCACCCAAAATGGCCACTACTTTGGGCCCAGGTGCCTCTTTGATTTTCTGAGCCAAATATTGATCCCGCTCATCTACCAATGGTACCTTTAAGCGGGGAAATTTCTGAGAAAATTCATGAAGAATGGAGTTCAGCATATCTTTAGATTTTAGTTGTTCCAAATCCTCTTCCGATATGCTTTCATCTGTGAAAATGCTGAAGATCAGTTCCACCATCAAACGCACCTTGCCCCAAAAACCCAAACTATGCCAAATTCTGGAAAAAGTGATTTGAATATTGCGGTCTGCCAATACCAACTGGGCCCCAATTTCCTTGGCCGCTTGAATGCCCTCAATCATCTCCTGACCGGCTTTGATGTCAAATTGCTTTGCCAGCCGTTTTTGAAAGGAGGACATGGCCAGGTTGATTAAAAGCAAGGTGGATTTCTTTTCTTTGATAATTTTAAAAATATCGGTATCTTGCCATTTATTTCCTTCTGTAATGGTTTGATATCTCTGGGCATCTAATTCAACACAAACAGAATCTGGTTTTTCTTCTTCAATAACCTGCTTCACTAACTCTGCACTGCTTCTGGAGACATGGGCAGTGCCAATAAGAATCAATTCTTTCCCATCCAGGTCAATTCTCGTGATATTTTCATTTTCTAGAATCATAGATAACCTTCCTTTTACAAGTTCACATTAAAATTGTTTTCTCTGCACATCCCGAACTCATACATGATCATTCTATTATAGCATCTCTTTAGGAAATGGAACAGGCTTCCTTGGTCAGGAAAGCAGAAGAAAGGGTTTATGCACCAAAAATATATACCCTCAATACAATAATAGAGAATCCAGACACTTAAGGGGGGATATTTTATGACAGAAAAATTACGTATTGATCATGTCGGAATGAAATATCAATCTTTAAATGGGGAAATTAACGCCTTAGAAGATGTTAATTTTGTAGTCCATGACGGAGATTTTATCTCTATTGTCGGTCCCAGCGGCTGCGGAAAATCCACCCTTCTATCCATTATTTCAGGACTTCTTCCCCTTCTTCCGGAAGTATTTATCTCAATGGAGAAAAAATTACCGGTACCTCCCGGAAAATCGGTTATATGCTCCAAAAAGACCATCTTTTTGAATGGCGTAATATTATGCAAAATGTGCTTTTAGGCCTGGAAATCCAAAAAGCTGTAACCCTGGAGGCAAAAGAAAAAGCGGAGCTTCTCCTTAAAACGTATGGTTTGTACGAATTCCGACATAAGTATCCCAGTCAACTTTCCGGTGGGATGCGGCAAAGGGCAGCCTTGATTCGCACCCTGATCACTAATCCGGAAGTTCTCCTCCTGGACGAAGCATTTTCTGCCTTAGACTATCAGACTCGTTTGGCTGTGAATGAAGATATTTATACTATTTTAAAGAAAGAGCACAAAACCGCCATTATGGTCACCCACGATATTGCTGAAGCCATCAGTATGGGAAACAAGGTGATCATTTTAACCAAGCGCCCCGGCACGGTCAAAAATATCTATCCCCTCTCCTTTACCTGTACAGAATGCACGCCTCTAAAATCGAGAGAGGCACCGGAATTCAGACATTATTTTCGGAAGGTATGGAAGGAGTTGGATATTCATGTTTGATAACAAGTCCAAGAAAAACCTTCCTGACATTCCCTCATCCCCCGAACATATCAGATTTTTGCAAGAGGTGCAGCACAGAAAAATGTCCATCCGCTTTACGCAAATCTTGATATTAGTCGCCGCTTTTGCCTCTTGGGAAATTTTCGCCCAGTTAAAAATTGTCGATCCTTTCATTACCAGTCAACCCAGCCGGATTCTTCAGACCATACGCACCCTTTATGAAGGGGGAGTGCTTTGGCATCATATCTGGGTTACATGCACGGAGACCATCATCGGCTTTCTCCTGGGAACGGTGTTAGGGGTCATCCTGGCCATCGCTTTATGGTGGTCTGAATTCCTTTCCCAAGTGATGGAACCCTATTTAGTGGTCTTAAACAGTCTCCCCAAGATTGCCTTAGGTCCTGTCTTTATCGTTTGGATCGGTGCCGGTCCAGCAGCTATTATCGTCATGACCTTGGCCATTTCTCTAATCGTTACCATTCTCGAAGTATTGAATGGATTTTTGGCCACGGATAAAGAAAAAATTAAGCTGGTCGAGATATTCGGCGGGAATAAATTTCAGGTCTTATCCCTGGTGCTGATCCCTGCCTCTTTTCCCAATATCATTAATGCTTTAAAGGTAAATGTCGGCTTATCCTGGGTAGGGGTTATTGTAGGAGAGTTCTTGGTCTCCAAAGCCGGTTTGGGCTATCTCATCGTATATGGGGGGCAGGTCTTTAAGTTAGATTTGGTGATGACCAGTGTGGTAATTCTCGGAGTGGCTGCAGCGTTAATGTATCAGGGGGTGGTTTTTCTTGAACGAATGATCTTAAGAAAGAATCAGAGCAGATCATCTTAACCAAGTTCCCAGGCGAGAATCTGAATGGCTGTTTGAAAGGAGTAGTTTGAATGAAAAAAATCATCCCGAAGCTAAGTATGATCTTCATGGTATTGGTGGTGTCAGCTTTTTTTCTCACAGGATGTGGAAAGTCCGACGCACCGGAACTCACCAGAATTAAACTTTCTGAGGTAACTCATTCCATTTTTTATACCCCTCAATATGTAGCTTTAAATCAAGGATTTTTTGAGGAAGAAGGATTAGAGATTGAATTAAGTAACGGTCAAGGGGCGGATAAGGTGATGACCGCAGTTTTAACGGATCAGGTGGATATTGGCTTTGCCGGACCTGAAGCCAGCGTTTATGTCTATAATGAGGGCAAGGAAGATCATAGTGTGGTCTTTGCCCAACTGACCAATGGCGACGGCACTTTTCTTATGGGAAGAGATGTTGATCCTGACTTTAAATGGAGTGACTTGGAGGGAAAGACAGTGATTGGGGGAAGAAAAGGCGGTATGCCGGCCATTGTCCTCCAATATGTCTTAAGCAAGAATGGACTCACAGTAGGTAAAGATGTCTTTATCGACACCACCATGCAATTTGCAGCCATGCCCGGTGCCTTTTTGGGAGGCCAGGGAGATTATGTGATTATTTTCGAACCGACAGCCTCTGCCATTGAAAAAGAAAAGAAAGCTTATATTGTTGCTTCCTTAGGAAAGGAAAGCGGGGAAATTCCTTATACAGCTTATTTTGCCAAGAAAAGCACTATTGAAAACAAACCGGAAATGATTCAAAAATTCACCAATGCCATTTATAAGGGGCAACAATGGGTCGCTAAACACAGCCCGGAGGAAATTGCCCAGGTGATACAAAATCAATTTCCTGATGAATCTCCGGAGATTCTGGTCAGCGCCATCACCCGATACAAAGAGCAAAACTCCTGGAAGCAAGATCCTCTCCTGCAGAAAGATGATTTTTATCTCCTGCAGCAAATCATGAAGGATGCCGGTGAATTGGATCAAATCGCTCCTTATGAACAAGTTGTGACTACTCAGTTTGTTCCAAATCTTTAATTGGCATAACTCACACCAAGTTACATAGATAAACAGCAAAGAAAGAAAAAAAGCAGGCAAGACTTCCTAACAAGTCTTGCCTGCTTTTTGCATACGCACTTTCGTATTCAGTGAACTCGTTCAGCTAAAGCTGAACATCGGGGCTTCAGATGGTGAATCTACCCCACCTGAGGTGAAAATAGGAGCTCCCACTTATAGAAGTGGGAGTCTTGGAATTTGATAAAGGTTAAACTTCCGGGTAAATAGAATCCGGACCATTGCTGTCAACAGGTTCATTAAACCAAATTAAGGTGACCAGATCCGTATCTCCATTGTTAGTAACGCTATGGATAAAGCCCGGGGGTACATCCACTATCTCCATGTTTTCGCCTCTTACCTGATATTCAACAGTCTCTTCCTGGTCAGCCCTGCGAAAACTAATGATACCGGTGCCGCTCACTACTAGGAATTTTCCGCATTTGGTATTGTGCCAATGGCTTGTGCTTGTTTTTCCAGGTTTGGTAACCTCCACTCCAATTTGACTTTTTTCCGGAGTTTTTATAAATTCTGCAAAAAAGCCATGGGACTCTTCTCGCTTTTTTAAAGGATAGTTAAATTGGTTTACCGGCAAATAAGTGATATAAGTACTATAAAGTTTCTTCAAAAAAGGATCAGAGACATCTGGCACCAGGAAATTCAGCCGATCTTTCTTAAAGGTATTTAGCATTTCAATAATTTCGCAAAGATGAAAGGTATAAACCGGCTGAATATTAAAATAGTAAAAGCCGGGCCCTTTCTTCTCGGATGAAAAGATATTTCCTTCTTTATCCTTTAGAAAATTAATAAAATCCGCCATTACATCACCAATATAGGCTAAATTAATTTCTACATAAGGATTTCCAAAATCAAGGGGCAGATCATGGGCAATGTTATGGCACAGTGTTGCCACAATGCTGTTATAATTAGGTTTGCACCATTTACCGAAAAGTGTTGGCAGACGGCAAATCACCACCTTGGAGCCGGTCTCACTCCGATAGGAAAGAAGCAAATCCTCAGCTGCCTTTTTGCTTCTGCCGTAAGGATTATCCACAGATACCTGGGCGGTGGAGGTAAATAGCACCGGTGCTTTATTATCATTCTTTTTTAAACTTGTCAGCAAAGTCTCCGTAGATCCAAGATTTGTTTTCATAAAAACTTCCGGGTCTTTAGAGGTATTAATACCTGCTAAATGATAGACAAAATCACAATCTCTGGTGAAAAGATCCAGTGAAGCGGGATCCGTGTCCAGATCATATTCATAAATTTCACTATAACCTTGGTTTTTTAAATTATAAACTAAATTTTTGCCGACAAAACCTTTGGCACCTGTCACAAGAATCTTCATGTGATCTCCCTCCTGTCATTTTTCCTAAATTTGTGATACCTGTCATTCCACGTCTATTGAGGATTATTCTAAGCGTTAATCATCAAAAAAACAATACTGCCTTGCTATTTTCTCGAAAATTATTTTAGTTTATATTACAATAATGATTAGATAATGATTTAAAAAAATTTCAGTACTGCAAAATGGATCGTATGCAAAAGTCTTATCATCACAGATATTTTCCTAAAGTGACTTCATCAATCTGCCAACCTGATGAAGTATTCTTGACGATCAAGGTGATAGGTCGTCTGGCCGCTGTTCCGCTCTGCTCTTTTTCCTGACTGGTTATTTCTATGATGATGCCTTCCACTTTATAGAGTTCTTCTCCCATACGTTCTGTATATTGAACCTCAATTCGGTCAGGCCAGGGGCTGGAAGTCAACCTGCCGGGGGCATTCTGAGGATCTTTACTCCATTTCTCAATTAAAGCGGAGGAAACAAAATCTCTATAATTTTCTTCCATTGTTTGTCTTAAAGTGTCTTGGGGAGCCAGCAGGGATACCTTTTGCAGCTGATGGCCAAAATCTTCCACCAAGGCGAGCACTTCACTTTCTTCAGATTCTTCTATAAACTGAAAGGTTTTAATGATTTGATTAAACTCCTGCTCCATTTTATTGAACCTATTTTTTTCTTCTGCTGAAGCATCTTCGGGAACTTGAACATCGGTAGCATGAGCCCAGCCAAAATAATATATTTCATTTTCTCCAAGATACTTCAAATTATAAGTATCTTCTCTTTCTTGCATATCTGCACGGGAGTTATTTTTTTGTCATAGACCTCTATTTTTCCCAGAATACCGGCAAATAATTCGCTGGATCGGTTTTTAATTTCCTTATCCATAAAATAAACGGATTGGCTGTCTTCTTTGATATCCACATTTTCCGAGAACTGATTTGAAAACTCTAAGGAAAAGCCATAAGTTTCATTATAATAAAGCACACTTTTATCTGCCGGTTTGCTGCAAGATGAAAGAAAAACTGTGATGCTAATGAACACAATCATGATCAAGAGGAGCAAACTCATCCTGACACATTTTGAATCCGGATGCATTTTGATCATTTGCTATCACCAACCTTTTTCAAATCAAGCGTGCAATAATTTCATTGACTTTCCTGCCATCAAACTGACCTTGATAATTTTGCTTCAGTTCTTTCATAATCCCTCCGATCACCTGTTTCCCTTGTTGCGGTGACTTTTCAAGAAAATTTTTAACAAACTGTTCTAAAAATTCATCAGAAAGTTGTGCAGGAAGATAATCCTCTAAAATTTTCAACTCTTGGGCCGCAATGGCTGCTTGCTCAGTTTTTCCTTTGGTTTCGCAAATCTGGTGCGCTTCTTCCGCTCCTTTAATAAACTTCTTGATCACCCCAATGGTTTCCTCATCTGTGATTTCTTCTAACGGTCGGTTCCCGTTATTCTTGCCAAGCATAGCTGTCTCAGCATATAAAGTGGATAAAAGATTCTTCTTAACTTGATGACCTGATTTTCGAGCAGCCAAAAGGTCATCCTTAATCTTCATCAGAATTGTCATTTTTTAAACTCCTTTCTCATAATTGCGTAAGCCAAGTTTTCTTTATAGTTTACACATTGCCTGTCGATACTAAACATTATTATTTCACTTTTATTTTACTGAGGCAAGTCTTTTTCTCAATAAAAAAGCAATTACTGAAAATAAAAACTCCGACTGATCCTGTGATTATTGGTGACAGAACCAGTCGGAGTAAGAAAAATTATTTAATTTTTAGCATTTCCAACTTTCATAATGCTCATCATTAGGTTCACCATTCTGGATTTCGCATTCTTGATCTTTAACCCGCACTTTCACTTCAAACCGCTCATTGTAAATGCGGATTTTTTTCTTACATCCATCATCTGATTGTCTGACTCTGACCTTTAACTTGTCATCACAATGCCTTTCCCGTCTACGTTTGGACATGCAGATCCCTCCACTATTTCGCTGATATCATATATTATTACGAAATAGTGTTTTGGTTAATGAAAAATCATAATTTATTGAATATATCCCTGCTCATATCTCTGCCATCATCAGGAAATGAGATCTTCATACTTCTCAGTCCATTGACCTAAACATACCCGACCTATCAGAATATCTTGCTTTAAATAGCAGACATCACTCCAGGATGTACCATAGTTGACTTGCACGAAAGATGGATAATCCCCCACAATCTTTCCCTGGCGTACCTCACTCCACTTTTTCTCAGAGACCTTCTCTTTTACCTGCACTTGATCTCCGGGAGTGAATTTCATTTCTTTTAAATCGGAATAAAACTTGGCACCTTTGGCTTCATATTTCTTCCGCATCTCCATAGTCGATAATTCTGGTCTTTTTTCTTGATTTCCCATGAAATTCTCCTTTCCAGAAATTTTGTTTTCTCAATTACATCAAAAGATATATTAATACTCTGAATTAACCTAATTGCGACATAATTGTTTCTTATACAAATATTATTATATCATAATTAGCAAATTTGTGCAAATTGTTATCATTACGACTTAGCAGAGTCCTTAATTGCACTTATCCTTTCAACCAATAAAAATTTATACTTTCCGAAAGTACAACAAAAAGAGAAGTATCCCTGAGGGAACTTCTCTTTATTAAAGCAATTCAAGATAATTCATGGATAAAAAACCCGCTTCTTAATTTAGGTTCAAACCAGGTTGATTTTGGCGGCATCATCTGCCCGGAATCAGCCACGGACATTAAATCTTCAATGGTTGTAGGGAACATGGAAAAAGCTACCTTCATATCTTCCTGAACCCGCCGTTCTAATTCTTCCAGGCCTCGAATCCCTCCCACAAAATCAATTCTTTCGTCGGTACGGGGATCTTCAATTCCTAAAATCGGGTATAAGAGATTATTCTGTAAAATTGAAATATCAAGACTTGCCACCGGATCTTTTTCCGGGTAAGATCCCTCTTTGGCCTTTATTGAGTACCAGGTACCATCCAGATACATACCAAAGTTCTTTTTTTCCTGGGGAGAAAAAGGTCCTTGTTCCCGGGGTATTTCAATGATGAATTTGTCTTCGATTTTTTGCAAAAATTCAGCACTGGTGTTGCCGTTCAAATCCTTGATAACTCGATTATAATCCATGATATGTAACTGATCATGGGGGAAAAGCACAGAAAGAAAGAAATTAAATTCTTCATTGCCTGTATAATCTTTAGATGATGCTCTCCGTTTTAAACCTACCTTTACAGCCGAAGCACAACGATGATGTCCATCAGCGATATATAGGGTATCTACCTGAGCGAAGGCATTTTTTAGTTGTTCCATGACTTCCACAGAGTCAATAATCCAAACTCTATGGCGCACCTCATCATCAAATTCAATATCATATACTGGTTCCTGATGTTTCATACACTGATTAACAAGGTCGTTGACTTCCTGTTTCCCATGGTATGTGAGAAAAATAGGCCCCGTATTGGCATTGCAATAATCCACATGATTAATTCGATCTTCTTCCTTACTCGGTCGCGTGTGTTCATGTTTTTTAATGACCTGATTCAAATAATCATCAATGGAGGTACACACTACCAGACCCACCTGAGAACGCCCGTTCATAACTAATTCATAGATATAAAAATGATTTTCCTGATCTTGAATCAACGTTCCTGACCGGATCATTGCTTGCAGATTGTCTCGGGCTTTTTCGTACACCTTCTGATCATAAGGATTGATGGAAGGGTCCAGATCAATTTCTGCCTTGTCCACATGCAGAAAAGAATAGGGATTGTCTTTAACCAATAATCGAGCTTCCTGACTATCCATTACATCATAGGGCAGAGCGGCCACCTTATTGGCCAGCTGAGGAACAGGACGAATCCCTTTAAAAGGTTTAATGATTGCCAAGGTTTCTTCTCCTTTCACACGGAAGTATTCAAATGGAAAGATACAATTAGGTTTATTCTGCGCTCAAACCACCGGTTTTATATTTTTTTTTGGCTTTGCTCACTGTATAGAATCCATAGGCTAATACCGCTGCCGCTAAAGCCCAGGGAATGATATTACCCATAAGCTCTCCAGTATAAAGAGTGAGATGTAAAGCTTTGTCATGGAAGATCATGGCAAAGGCGGTATGAGCAAGGACAGCGGCACCGATATAAATGATAATAGGATATTTCCCCATTAAGGTAGCAAGCCAGGTTGCACCATAGACTAAAATAGGAACGGAAAGAAGCAAGCCAAACACCACTAATCCAACACTTCCATGGGCCGCTCCGGCAACACCCATGACATTGTCAAAAGCCATGCTCAGGTCAGCGATAACAATTGTTCCGATGGCCGGCCAGAAGCTGTCACAGGATTTAACATTTTCATCACAAGAGTCACCATCATCGTGTTTCATCAGTTTAATAGTAATTCCGACTAAAATCAAGCCCCCAATGGCACTTAAATAAGGTACTGTCAAAAGATAGGTCGCAAAAATCGTAAAGATAACACGTAAAACAATCGCCCCG
Source organism: Dehalobacterium formicoaceticum (assembly GCF_002224645.1). NCBI lineage: Bacteria > Bacillati > Bacillota > Clostridia > Eubacteriales > Peptococcaceae > Dehalobacterium > Dehalobacterium formicoaceticum. The sequence continues at coordinate 2,866,634 of NZ_CP022121.1, forward strand.
GCCGCCCCGTATATTGCCGCTTTCTTCTGTAAATCATGAGGCAAATTTCTGATCGCCAATCCAATCACGGCAGCATTGTCCCCGCTTAAGACCAGGTCAATAATAGTGATTGCTAAAATAGCTGTAAACATCTTCCATAACCAGGCTGGGTCCGTCAAATTCATTAACAAACTTTCCAATTAAAACTCTCCTCCTTATTTTTTGATATTTAGTGGATTTTACCTTAAAAGGTCAAAAAACCAAAAAAGTGAGTCCCTAAACAGAATAAATTCATTCCGTAAAGGTCTCACCTATTTGATCATCAAATTGTAAAGCCAGGCAAATCTTTGCCGGTTGTTGACTTCACTCACAGTTTTCACTGCAGGTTACTCCCCTTCAAAGAGCAACAAAATTATACCAATTCCCTGATAAACTGTCAATGTATGATTTTGTCCAAAATTGGTCTCCATTATAAAGCAACTTGCCTGAAGACCTCAGCAATATTTCCACAAACTGTCAATCCGGCTTTGGTATCAAAAGGCGTCGCTGTTTTATTGACTAGAACCAGTTTCCTGCCTCGGTAATAGGATACCAAGCCTGCCGCTGGGTACACGGTGAGAGATGTTCCTCCCACAATAAAAACATCTGCCTGGGAAATAGCTGAAATGGATTTTTCTAAAATAGCGGAATCAAGGCTTTCTTCGTATAAAACCACATCAGGCTTGACAATGCCTCCGCAAGATGAGCAAATCGGTATTCCCTGGGAAGCAACCACAAAGTCCAAATCAAATGGTTGATGGCAGCGCATACAATAATTTTTATGGATAGATCCATGCAGCTCCAGCACATTAATACTCCCTGCCAACTGGTGGAGTCCATCAATGTTTTGGGTGATGACAGCCTTTAGTTTTCCTTCTTGTTCCCATTTTGCCAAAGCTAAATGGGCATCATTAGGTTTTGCATCCACATACACCATTTTGCTTCTGTAGAAATTAAAAAATTCCTGGGTATGATTGATAAAAAATGTGTGTGATAATATTTCTTCAGGAGAAATAGTCATACCGGATTTTTTCTGAAAAAGGCCGTTGGAACTTCGAAAATCAGGAATATTGCTTGCAGTTGATACTCCGGCTCCTCCAAAGAAAACAATATTATGACTTTGGTCAATCATCTCTTTTAAAACCTTGGTCTGTTCTTTGAGATTGTCCTGTATTTTCCCCTTTTCTTTAATCATTAACACCTCACCATCACTTCGTTAAGTTTTTGATCCGTTATGTACGTGAAAATGAAAATAAACTTGACACCCGGAAACTGAGGATATTGAGGATCTTATACGACCTTATTTATTTCCATAATAATAATAATGATGCTTTTTGATATCGCTTTTACAAATCAATGTTCCTAAAATCTTTGCCCCTACCTTTTCCAAGGCTTTCTTGGCCATTTTAGCATCATCTTTTTTTGTTTCATTCAAAGCAATAATGAGCACAACCCCATCCACCGTTCGACAAAGAACAGAAGCATCTGCAATAGAAAGAACAGGTGGGGAATCAATCAGAATAATATCATATTTTTCTCTTGCCTCAGTAATCATGCGGTCAAAGGTTTGAGTGGCCAGAATTTCCGCCGGATTTGGTGGTTGAGGGCCTGAGGTGATAATATCTAAATTATCAAATTCTTCAATTTTCTGCACAACATCAATCAAGTTCAGTTTTTCTACCAATAAGTTGACCAAGCCGGGCATTTGAGCCAGATTAAACATTTTATGCAGGCTGGATTTTCTTAAATCACAGTCAACCAACAAGACCTTTTTTCCAGAGGTGGCAAAGGTGATGGCCGTATTGGCGATGGAGGTGGTTTTTCCCTCATTTGTCATCGAACTGGTGAACATAATCACCTTGTCCACCTGATCAACATTCATATAGTTCAAGTTTGTGCGGAATATTTTGTATCTTTCTGCTACGGCAGAATGAGGATCATTCAATGCTATCAGATTCGTACTTCTCATTAGTTTTCTCCCTTAAATTTTGGAATAACACCTAAGGACGGTAAACCCAATTCTCTTTCGATCTCTTCTTCCTTTTGGAAAGTGTTACTTAAGATCATACTCAAAAAGATGATCCCGATGGCCGTCATAAAACCTAATAAACCGGCAATAGCGGTATTCTGCAGGATGTTTGGACTAGAGTTGGTCTTGGGCAGCACAGCTTGATCCACAATTTGGACATTCTTAACCCCAACCACATCCTCTGCCTTTTCCTTTAATACCTCGGAGTATTTATTGACGATTTTCATCGCCAAATCCGGATCCGGATCCATAAAGGAGATGCGCATAAAACGAGAATCATTTACGGTATCAATTCTAATGAATTTGCTCAGCTTATCTGTTTCGGTAGTGATGGCCAATTCTTTTTTGACTCGTTCGGAAACAAGCCTGGTGTTAACCAATTCTCGATAATCTGCAATCAACTTATTATCCATGGAGAGTTCCTCCATGCTGATACCAAGGGTATTTGTTGCGTCTCTGCCAATAAAGATGGTGGATTGGGCTGTATAAAGATGCGTTACCTTCTCCTTTGTAATATAGAAAGTCACCCCGGCTGCTACTACCGTTAAGATTAAAACAACCCACCATTTCTTAATGATATGTTCAAACAGTTCCAGCAAATTTATTTCACCGTATTCTTCGTTATACTCATTTACTTCCATGGAGCAAGCAACCTCCCAATCATTCCTTTGTGCGTTTTTTTCTCTGTCTTTAAATCCACTATCGGCTCATTGGCTATCAATTTGGCACCATTTTTCCGAAACAGCAGTTCAGCCGCATCAATTCCTAGTTCATCCTGGACTAAAGTATAAGCTTCCCTCATCTGAGGTTTTCTGCTTAATAGATTATGACTGTCACTGGCAATAAAATGAATAACTCCCTTCCATAAGAGATTTAAAGCAGTTTTTTTGGTGCGCCGATCCATCAGGGATGAAGCATTCAATTGCATATAATAACCCCGATCTTTCAGTGTCTGAAGCAAATCAGGCTCCTTAATGAGGTAATCAAACCTTTCAATATGGGCCAGAATGATTTGGAAACCTTGCAGCTGGATTTCATAAAGGAGTTTTTCATGGTAGGGATAGATCTTATGTCGGGGAAGCTCCACCAAAAGGTAAGAAGATCCTCCCATGGAAGAGCACTTTCCTGACATAAGACCGGCTTGCCATTCTTCTTCTAAATAAATTTCACTGCCTAAAAAGATATTTAATCCCAGGCCTTCCTGCTCCACCTTAGTTTTAAGTTCCTCAAAAATTGATTTTATGTTTGCGCATTGATATTTTGGGGGACGATAATGGGGGGTGGCAATAATTTCCTTAACGCCATTATCCTTGGCATAGCGCAATAAGGACAAAGAATCCTCCATCGTCTTAGGACCGTCATCAATACCCGGTAAAATGTGTGCATGAATGTCTATCATCGCTAACCTTCTATTTCCACTGTCTTAATTTAATAATTTTACATATTTCATATAAAGTTCCATTGCCGTGGCGTACTCCTGCTGGCTTAACATACTGTTTAAGTAATCTTGTGCCTCTTGTTTTTCTTCCGGGGTCAAGCCACCCTTAGAGAGACCAAAAAGATAAGCTGTATCAAGACTGTTATAGATATTCGCTCCCGTATTTAAATCATTGGGATTGATTAGGTCTCGATTCTGGTCAATGATCTGCTGTATTGCTGGATCATGTACCTCGTTCCCATTTACGGCTTGACTATTATTTGGTGTCGTACTCACCCCACCAGGCTGATTGAAATCAGTCTCTTCAATTCCTGATTCCATCAGGGCTGCAACAATAATTTCCTTTTCCTTGTTGGTCAAAGGATTAATTTCCGGCATTTTTTCTCTGCCGTATTGTTGGAGATATTTTTTTTCCAGTTCCTGCATCCGTTTTGATTCGTAGTCCTCTAAATAGGCTTTGATCATATCAGACTTAAATTGTACCTGAATGGTTTCTTTTAGCAGTTCCTGATCAACTTTTGCTCCGCTCGTCCTATCAGCAAGTGCCGTGGGCACCAAAAGCCCGATGGCAGCACCGAAGATTAAGGTTGCCGCCAGCATGATTAAGTTCTTCTGAAATTTTTTCATTGCTTGACCTCTTTTAAATTTAAAATTATCTATCCAGATTCTAATGCATGATTATGCTTTTCATGCCTTAATCGAATTTTTTAACACAAAACATATAATAACATGTTAACGATAATTTTTCCATTAAAAAACCATTAATTATCAACAATTTCAATTTTTCTAAGGGGTACAAATTTGGCAGGGCTTATATCCTTTGGTAAACGCCTCTTTCCTGGATGGAAACAAAACCTTATTTTTAACATTCATGCCGGCCACACTGCTACATTCAGGATCATGAAAAACCAAGGTATTTTTGTTTCCCACATAGTACGTGCCTATGGTCTTAGCAACTCCTTTATCATCGGAGAAGATTTTTGGTAATTCCTCTAAATTCTTGCCGGCAAAAAGCTTTAGATAAGTTCCGTCTGTGGTTACTGTGATATTGCCATTTTTCGCTGTCGTATAAACCTTTGATCCTAATAACTGCCAGCGATTGACCACCAACTCATCAGGATGATCATAACTATTATCTGCGCCAACTTCAATGACAGCCAGCTCAGGTGCTACAGCTAAAGCAAATTTGGGACTGGAGGAAGTGGTCGAGCCATGATGTCCTACCTTGACAACATCACTTTTAAGTCCCATTTTATCATAAACTAAGGCCATGTCTTCAGTGGATTTTTCTGCATCTCCCGTAAAAAGAAAGCTTTTCTTTTGATAGGTCAGTTTCATAATAGGACTATGATCATTATCACTATCCTCATTCGGGCCAACAGGGGCAAATACTTTTATTTTTACATCCGGATCCACCTGCAAGAAATCTCCTTGATAAAGCTCTTTGATCTTTAATTTTTTATTGGCTGCTTCCCGAAGGAAAGCAAGGTAAGTTTTCGTATCACTGGTACCATTTAAATAGACATTGCCCACATCATAATTTTTTATAATCCCCGGAAGAGATCCAATATGATCGTTGTCAGTATGGGTCCCTAATACCACATCCAGTTTGGTGATTTTTTGGTCTGAAAGAACAGCTGCAACCCGGCCATACATATCACCGGAACCACCGTCGATGAGCATGGATTTTCCGTTAGGAAATTGAACCAGGACACTGTCCCCTTGATCTACATCAATGAAAGTAACTTTCAATAATCCAGACGATTCAGGAAGTACAGATTCTCCTTTATCAGCTAATACACTGCATGCAGCCATAATCATAGAAAGGAATATTAAGAAAAATACCAGCAATTTTTTGAATGATTTCATATTTTTTCTTCCTTCTTCAGTTATATATTGGTTTTAACTTTCAATAGCTTTAATCTTTTCGAAAAGCACCTATTAATAACTATCGGCCTTTACATTAACATGACCACCCACTAAGGGGTGGTCATGATTTTAAGACCTGTGTAAGCCAAGTTTTCTTTATTTATTACCATAGCTTAACAATCTTTGATCTCTGAAGTTCTCCCATTTCGTTCCCGTTTGGGCATAATTAGCAAAAGGATGAATAGATATCCCTCCTCGGGGGGTAAATTCCCCTACCACTTCAATATATTTGGGATCAATTAATGCAATAAAGTCTTTCATGATGATGTTGACCACATCTTCATGGAAATCCCCGTGATTACGAAAACTAAAAAGGTAGAGCTTTAATGATTTGCTTTCCACCAGTTTTTTATCCGGAATATAATTAACAATGATCGTAGCAAAATCCGGCTGTCCCGTCATGGGACATAGACTGGTAAATTCCGGACATTTAAACTGGACAAAATAATCATGCTCCGGATGCTTGTTATCAAAACATTCCAGCAGTGTAGGATCATATTGAAAGATATATGAGGTGTCACCCGATCCTAAATGGGTTAAACCTGCGATATTTTTATTTCTCATTTTACTACCCCCTGCAGTCATTATATCGCTGCCAGAAGTCGATCCCCAGGTGTTTGCCTAAGACGGTAGTATGTCCTAGTTTTGTTTAGAGACAGGATGGATCTCGAACTGTCTGACATGATTTCGCTATCGAGCATATCATAATTTCATTTCCCTGTAAACACCTGCTTCGAAAGATAGATTTTCCTTGTTTTCTTTTTCTAATTGCAGCAAGCGTTCTTTGATTGGAAGACCTCCTCCATAGCCGACCAGTTTACCATTAGCTCCGATGACCCTGTGGCAGGGAATAATAATCGCAATGGGATTCCGATTATTGGCTCTGCCAATAGCCCGGCAAGCTTTGGGATTTCCAATTTGTGCTGCCATCTCTTTATAGCTGCGGGTTTCGCCGTAGGGAATAGTCTGAAGGGCATGCCATGCTGCCAACTGAAATTCCGTACCTTCCAAGGCAAGCGGCACATCAAAAGCGGAGCGCTTTCCCTCCAGATATTCTTTAATCTGGAGAGATGCTTTTTGAATCAAAGGAGTCTCCATAACATTCTGATCTCCGGAGATTGTCTCTCCGTCAAAAAAAACATCTGTGATCGCAGTCCCATTTGCGCCAATCCCAATTTGACCAATTTCCGTAAGATAATAGAATATATTTTTCATAACAGCCACCACCTCCAGGCGCTAAAAAATAGATTGACCAATAAATCTAAGGTAAAAATTCATTTGACTACAGATTGCTCATGATGATGCAATGATTTCTTCCTGGATTTCCTCTCCCATCTTCGTTAAAGAGATGATTTTGGTGAAGGAATCAGTTTTATTTGCTGCATACTGGCGGGCAGCTTGGGTATCTTTACCAAAGTGCATGGGAATAAGCACTTTAGGGGCAACTTCCTTAATAAAATAATCTGCCCCCAGGGAATAGAATTTTTCCAGCCTTGGGTCCACGGGGAAGAAGGCCAAATCAATTTTTTCCCCTTTGATCCGGGCAATTTCTTTCTTAAATAATTCCTCCGCCCGGATAATTTCCTCTGGACTATCCTCCCACCAATGCCACCAGTTCAGATCTCCGGCATGAAAAAGAGTCACTCCGGCACAACGCACCAAAAAAGATACCCCTATGTCTGTAGAACCATAGGTTTTGATCTCAATATCCCTAATCCTGATTTCCTCACCAGGGGATACAGGATGTATATTTGGTTCCTGGTTGTTGATTGGAATTTCATCACTGAGAATGTAATTGATATCGTTTATCTTCTCCTGCCATTGGAAAACAACGGGATTGAAATGGTCCGGGTGGCTATGAGAAATAAAAACTAAGGTACTTTGATTCGCTAAATTCATGGGCCCTTGATAATAATCAAAGATCAACTGATATTTACCTATTTCCACACGAAATCCGCTATGGAACAGATATTGAATTTTGAGCAATTGTCTCGTCATTCCCATCCCTCCTTCCAGCTCTTTTTCCGTAGGTTTACTATAGCTTTTTACGGGTAATTAAAAAATTCACCTAGCCATGATCGAAAATGACCAGCAGGTATTATTTTTTAATTATAACATGAAACCAGGAGCATAAAGATGTTTTAAATTTTCTGAGTCTTATTATCGTAATTTAAATCTTATCTTAAGGGGATGTTTTTAATTTACCACCCAACTCCTGTGATAAACCTTCTTCGTAGATTTTGCGGATCATTACTTCTATCTCACTATCTTGAATAGACAAATCTTTAATTTCGTATTTTGAGGAAATTTGGCTGATTAATTGGGAAGTAGTAACTTCATTCCTACTGAATTTCAACCAGCGGCGGTTTCCCTCTTTTCTTATTACTTCTGCCCCCGCAATGGAAAAATCATCAATGTCTTCTTCCATATCAATAATCAGGATCCGCTCTTTGCCATAAATCTCTTTTATCCTGGCCAGTTCCCCATCATACATGACCTGGCCGTTATCGATCAAAATCATGCGTTGGCAGAGTTTTTCGATATCAGACATATCATGAGTGGTTAAGATTACCGTGACTCCTCGCTCTTGATTTATTTCCCGAATAAAATTCCGCATCCGTTCTTTGGCAACCACATCTAAACCAATGGTAGGTTCGTCCAAAAAAAGAATTATCGGATCGTGGAGCAGTGACGCGGCAATATCCGCCCGCATCCTTTGTCCCAGTGAAAGTTGGCGCACCGGGGTCTGAAGAAATTCGTCCAGACCTAATATCTCGGAGAATTTGGCCATATTTTGCCGGTATCGATCCGAAGGGATGCGAAATACCTGCTTTAAAAGTTCAAAGGATTCAATGGCAGGCAAATCCCACCAAAGCTGGGTACGTTGCCCGAAGACTACTCCGATCTGCCGGGAATTTTTTTGCCGTTCCTGATAGGGTACAATCCCATTCACCATAATTTCACCGGCTGTGGGAACAAGGATGCCTGTAAGCATCTTAATAGAAGTAGACTTACCGGCTCCATTTGGCCCAACATAACCAACTATTTCTCCTGCATCTATAGTGAAGGAAATATCCTGAACCGCCATTTTTTTCTCATATTCTCTGTGAAATAGGCTTTTTATTGCCCCCCACAAACCCTCCTGTCTTTTGGCAATGAAAAATTCTTTATAGAGGTGATGTACCTCAATAATACTCATTGACTGCCTCCTAACTTTATCACCACTAAACGTCAGTTTTTCTGTTTATGATCCGGCACTTTTATAATGATTTAGGCCTGTCTTCCAAATTTGAAAAGAAACCATGAAGAAAACCAGACCCACCAAAATACTGAAAAAGCCCCAGGAGGGAGCATAGCCTTCATTTAATTTCCCAAGTAATGATAAAGACGGTAAGTAATTAATAAAAGCAAAAGGTAGAATAAATATTAACAGTGCCTGTACCCCTCGGGGGAAAATGGTCAGAGGATAATTCATCAGACTTTTGGTTGGCCACATAATTGCCCAATACAGCCGTTCTGAACGATTCGTCCAAAAAGCTACCGCAGATATCAACACCAGCATACCTCCCTGAATAAAAGTTCCGCCAACAACCGCCCCTAGAAAAACCAGCCACTGCCAACTTATCCAGTGAAGTGCCAGACGATTATAGGCCAGGATCATGGCAATGATACTGAATAACAGATGACCAAAAGCCCCTATATCAAATTTCAAAGCCATCACATGCAAAAAAGGATGAATCGGCCGGATCAGAATGCGGTCAAAAGTCCCTTGAATAATATATTGATCCAGCTCCCGGAAATGAAAGAAAAAAATCACGCACATGCTCCATGATAATAGGGAGAGAGCAAATAAAAATAAAAGTTCCCAAAAGACCCACCCTTTGATGGAACCAAAGGAATAAAGCAAAACCCACATAGTCACGGCTGATCCGGCATAGGTCATCATCCATCCCAAAATATTCATTACAAAAGCATAACGGTACTGGAGTTGCGCCTTAATGCTTACCTCAACCATATAAAAATATATTTTTATCACCCTTAACACGGATTTCCCCATGAATCAACCTCCCTGCACCACAATTTTCATGGACGCCTTGCTCCAGACCAAACGCAGTATTCCCCAGCAGATCACCAGCCATATAACCTGAGATACCAAAGATATCAGAAGGGCTTGTCCCGTCAATTGACCTACAAAGATAGAGTTGGGTACAAAGAATATCCCCTGAAAAGGTAAGAAATAAGCAATCCGCTCCAGCCAGTCCGGAAAAAACCAAAGGGGTACAATGGCACCGGAAAACAAGGATATGGAGAAATAAAAAATATCCTCCACCCCTCCAGTTTCGACCAACCAGAAAGTAAATAAACCAAAGGTCAGCTCAAGTGAGTAGCGGATTAAGTAGCCCAGTATAACTGAAATGGAAAATATGCCCAATTGGGCCAGGGAACCAGGTACCACCGGCTGAAACAGCAAAAATATCGCGGAATAAAGGGGGATCACTGCTGTGATAAAGTAGAAGGTCATGCTCCCCAGGTCGGAAAATAGCATCCTAATCGGATAATCATAAGGCCGAAGGATTTCTATCGCAATATCACCAGTTCGTACACGCTCCTGAATTTCCCATAGAGGTGTACCAGCATTATGAATTCCTTGCAAGGCGAGACTTATCATAATATAACTTAATGTTGCATGAAAAGAGACATTTTCCACTGAGTCTTTTCCATAATAAAGGGCATACCAAATGAAGCCCCACATGCTTAAAGTCATCAAGTTGCCGAAAATTCTTGTCCAAGCGTCAGCCCGATAAACCGCTGCCCGCTGGAAAGATTTTCGGGTAAACTCCCAATACATTTTAATTGTTCCCATTATTCTTCTCATTTCTTTCTACTTAGAATATTTTCATTTTTTTTAAGAATTTTCCCGGGCTGCCTTATTATTAATCATACTATTAAATTATATCAAAAAAGCACACCAAATAGTGTGCTTTTAATTAAAATTAGAACCTGGCAACGACCTACCCTCCCAGGGACCTGCGTCCCAAGTACTATCGGCGCTGGAGAGCTTAACTTCTGTGTTCGGAATGGATACAGGTGGGGCCTCTCCGCCATCATCACCAGGAAAATTTATGAAGTTGGAACAATCTATAACTGTTCTCTCAAAACTACACAGTGAAGTCTTTCATGCTTAGAATTTATCTTTAAGGTCAAGTCCTCGACCTATTAGTACCGGTCAGCTCCGGACATTACTGCCCTTCCACACCCGGCCTATCTACCAGTTCGTCTTTCTGGGGTCTTATCAGCTTGCGCTGTGGGAAATCTTATCTTAAGGGGGGCTTCGCGCTTAGATGCTTTCAGCGCTTATCCCTGCCAGACTTAGCTACCCAGCTGTACCCTTGGCAGGATAACTGGTACACCAGTGGTCTGTCCATCCCGGTCCTCTCGTACTAGGGACAGTGCCTCTCAAATTTCCTCCGCCTGCGACGGATAGGGACCGAACTGTCTCACGACGTTCTGAACCCAGCTCACGTACCGCTTTAATGGGCGAACAGCCCAACCCTTGGGACCTACTACAGCCCCAGGATGCGATGAGCCGACATCGAGGTGCCAAACCTCCCCGTCGATGTGGACTCTTGGGGGAGATAAGCCTGTTATCCCCGGGGTAGCTTTTATCCGTTGAGCGACGGCCCTTCCACTCGGTACCGCCGGATCACTAAGCCCGACTTTCGTCCCTGCTCGAAATGTCTCTCTCGCAGTCAAGCTCCCTTCTGCCTTTACACTCTTCGCGCGATTTCCATCCGCGCTGAGGGAACCTTTGGGCGCCTCCGTTACTCTTTGGGAGGCGACCGCCCCAGTCAAACTGCCCACCTGACAATGTCCTTCAGCCGGCTTACGGCTTGAAGTTAGAATTTCAGCACATCAAGAGTGGTATCCCACCAGCGACTCCAATGAGACTGGCGTCCCATCTTCTTAGTCTCCCACCTATCCTGTACGTGATATACCAAAATCCAATGTCAGGCTGCAGTAAAGCTCCACGGGGTCTTTCTGTCCTGTCGCAGGTAACCGGTATCTTCACCGGTATTACAATTTCGCCGAGTCCCTTGTTGAGACAGTGCCCAAATCGTTACGCCTTTCGTGCGGGTCGGAACTTACCCGACAAGGAATTTCGCTACCTTAGGACCGTTATAGTTACGGCCGCCGTTTACTGGGGCTTCAATTCAAAGCTTCACGTTTCCGCTGACCTCTCCTCTTAACCTTCCAGCACCGGGCAGGCGTCAGCACCTATACGTCGTCTTTCGACTTTGCAGGCACCTGTGTTTTTGCTAAACAGTCGCTTGGGCCTTTTCTCTGCGGCCTCTTCATGCTCAGTCTGTTAAAAACCTCACATTACAAAGGCACCCCTTCTCCCGAAGTTACGGGGTCATTTTGCCGAGTTCCTTAACAAGGGTTCTCTCGCGCGCCTTAGGATTCTCACCCCACCTACCTGTGTCGGTTTTCGGTACAGGCACCTGGCTCCTCGTTAGAGGCTTTTCTTGACAGTGTGGGATCAGTCAGTTCGCTACTTATTTTCGCTCCCCATCACCTCTCAGGATCTTTGAAAGACGGTTTTTCCTATCTTTCTCCCTACAGGCTTGGACGCACTCTACCAACCGTGCGCTTGACCTACCCTCCTGTGTCACCCCTTCCTTCAAACGGATCCAGGTGGTATCGGAATCTTTACCGATTGTCCATCATCTACGCTTTTCGCCTCGACTTAGGTCCTGACTTACCCTGGGCGGACGAGCCTTCCCCAGGAACCCTTAGGTTTTTGGCGGGCAGGATTCTCACCTGCCTTTTCGCTTACTCATACCGGCATTCTCACTACTGAACTCTCCAGCTCTCCTTCCGGTAAACCTTCGTCGTGTTCAGTACGCTCCCCTACCACTCAAGAAGCAAGATGCTAGAAGCAAGATGCAAGATTATTAGTCTTACCTCTTGTTTCTTGCCTCTAGCATCTTGCTTCTTGAATCCGAAGCTTCGGTGGTGTGCTTGAGCCCCGTTACATTTTCGGCGCAGGGTCACTCGACCAGTGAGCTATTACGCACTCTTTAAATGGTGGCTGCTTCTAAGCCAACATCCTGGTTGTTTTAGCAACTCTACATCCTTTTCCACTTAGCACACACTTTGGGACCTTAGCTGTCGATCTGGGCTGTTTCCCTTTCGACTATGAAGCTTATCCCCCACAGTCTGACTCCCAAGATAAATTTATGGCATTCGCAGTTTGTGAGAGTTCGGTAACCTGGTTAGGCCCCTAGCTCGAACAGTGCTCTACCGCCATAAATCATCTCTTGAGGCTAGCCCTAAAGCTATTTCGGGGAGAACCAGCTATCTCTTGGTTCGATTGGCATTTCACCCCTACCCACAATTCATCCGCTCACTTTTCAACGTAAGTCGGTTCGGGCCTCCACTCAGTCTTACCTGAGCTTCACCCTGACCATGGGTAGATCACCAAGTTTCGGGTCTACAACAACGAACTTTCCGCCCTATTAAGACTCGCTTTCGCTTCGGCTCCGTCTTCTCGACTTAACCTCGCTCGTTATCGTAACTCGCCGGTCCATTCTACAAAAGGTACGCCATCACACATTTAAAGTGCTCTGACAGTTTGTAAGCATACGGTTTCAGGTTCTTTTTCACTCCCCTCCCGGGGTTCTTTTCACCTTTCCCTCACGGTACTGGTTCACTATCGGTCGCCAAGGAGTATTTAGCCTTGGGGGGTGGTCCCCCCGGATTCCCACGGGGTTTCTCGTGTCCCGCGGTACTTGGGATACTTTCGAGCATTTCCGCCTTTCGCCTACAGGATTGTTACCCTCTGTGATGGGCCTTTCCAGACCTCTTCGGCTAGGCTTCCTTACTTCTCATGAAAGTCCCGCAACCCCGGTTGCCTAAGCAACCGGTTTAGGCTCTTCCCGTTTCGCTCGC
>NZ_CP022121.1:3507500-3766545 GCF_002224645.1 Dehalobacterium formicoaceticum
GCAGTCCCCTCTCTCGAGGTTCCTGCTCAACATCAGGCTTTGTTACTGTTCAGTTTTCAAAGACCAGCTTGAATAGCTTATCAAATCCTGATTGGCTTGTCAAGCACTTTTTTCTTTTCTTTCTTTTCTTGCCTTGCCCTCTTTCGAGCGCTTGATTAGTTTATCAAACTAATCTCTTCTTGTCAACCACCATTTTTTCTGATGATTTTAACTCTTATACTTCAGAACCTCGATTAGTTTACCAGCTTACTTAGCTGATGTCAACTATACTTTCGCCGGTATATTTAAATCTTTGATTCTTTTTTAATTTAAATAATCGATATGAAATAGAAAATGAGTAACCGGATTTAAATCCGGTTACTCCTCTTAATCTTATTGACTATGATTAAATGGTCTATTTCAACTTTTCTTTCAATAATTCATTTACCATGCCTGGATTGGCCTTCCCTTTAGACATTTTCATAACCTGTCCTACTAAGAATCCCATCGCCCTTTCTTTGCCCGCCTGATAATCTTCAACAGACTTGGGATTATCCGCCAGAACCTGATCCACCATGGCATCAATGGCGGACTGATCGGAAATCTGCACCAGCCCTTTTTCCTCAATCACCACTTCCGGGTTTTTCCCCGTTTTAAACATTTCTTCGAATACTGTTTTCGCGATCCTTCCGCTGATCGTACCCTGATCGATTAATTTAAGCATATTGATCAGCATCTCCGGTGTCACGGCACACTCTTTGATATCCTGCTCTTCGGCATTTAATAAGCGAATCAGATCCCCCATTAACCAGTTGCTTACGGTTTTTGCTTCGGGATATAATTTTACGCAAGCATCAAAATAGTCAGCCAATCCTTTCGATGCGGTAATAATAGAAGCATCGTATTCAGGCAGACCATATTCACTAATCAAGCGCTCTTTACGGGCCTGGGGCAGTTCCGGCAGATTCCGCTGCACCTCTTCCACCCATTCACGGCTGACAATAACCGGTACCAGATCCGGATCGGGAAAATAGCGGTAATCACTGGCTTCTTCCTTGCTTCTCATGGCCAGGGTGACCCCTTTGGTCTCATCCCAGGTACGGGTTTCCTGGTATAAAGGTTCCCCGTCTTCTACAGCCTCAATCTGGCGCTGAATCTCATATTCCAAAGCCCTTTCCATAGCACGGAAAGAATTTAAGTTTTTAATTTCAACTCTGGTACCAAAGACCTTGCTTCCTTTGGGCATGATGGAGACATTGGCGTCACAGCGCAGGGAGCCTTCTTCCATCTTACAGTCGGATACTTCCGTATATTCCAAAATGGCTTTTAATTTCTCCAGGTAATCCCTGGCTTCCTTAGGGGAACGCATATCCGGTTCGGATACGATCTCCAACAAAGGAGAGCCGCCGCGATTATAATCCACCAGGGAATAAAAAGAGGAAGAAATGGTCTCACCGCCATGAACAAGCTTGCTGGCATCTTCCTCCATATGGATTCTGTTGATTCCGATCCGTTTGGAGACCCCGTCTGCATCAATGTCTAAGTATCCCTTCAGACAGATAGGCTGATCCAATTGGGATATTTGATAACTAGCGGGCAAATCAGGATAGAAATAATGTTTTCGATCGAACTTGGAAAATTCCTCAATGTTACAGTTCAAGGCCAAACCTGCTTTAATGGCAAATTCAACAACCTTTTTATTTAAAACCGGCAAGACTCCAGGCATCCCCAAGCAGCCGGGGCAAACATGGGAATTGGGCTCTTGTCCGAATTCTGTGGAGCAGCTGCAAAAAATCTTCGTTTTGGTCTTGAGTTCCGTATGTACTTCCAAACCAATAACTACTTCATATTCCGGATCGATCATTTTATTGTCCCTCCCCTGACAGGTTCGGTTTATTTAGCATCCATTTCGCTTCCTGCTCATAAGCAAAAGCAGCCTGCAAAAGTTTGCCGTCATTGAAAGCCTGTCCCATAAACTGCATACCCACCGGCAATCCCTGTCGAAAACCGCAGGGCAAAGAAATCGCAGGTATCCCGGCCAGGCTCGATGTCATCGTTGCCAGCTCCGGATTTGTATAGGAAAGATTCTCCGTTCCCCCGCCCAATTTAAAGGCCGGTTTAAAGCAGGTGGGACTTACCAAAAGATCTACCTTTTGAAATGCTTGATCAAAATCCTGTCTGATCAAGGTGCGGGTTTTCAGTGCATTCATATAATAGGTATCGATATTCCCTTTGCTGAGCACATGGGTACCTAAGATAATCTGCCTTTTCACCGCCAGTCCAAAGCCTTCGCTGCGGGACAATCGATAATGGGATTCAATATCCTGGGCATCTTCCCGGTGGTAGCCAAAACGCACACCCTCGTAGCGACCCATGACAGAACCGGCTTCCCCTGCAGCAATGATCTGATAAGCGGATTGGGCATAAGTGGTTTGGGGCAGGGAGACTTCTTCAATTACAGCACCTAACGACTCCAGCTGCTTAACTGCCGCCAACACCAGGGCTTTAATTTCATCATCCATTTCTCCGGCAAAATATTCTTTGGGCAGGCCGATTTTCAAACCCCGTACCTCACCTGTTAAAAAACCGCGAAAATCCGGTTTTTGCATCTCTGAAGAAACGGTATCCTTGAGGTCGCGACCCACAAGTTCATTCAGAACCCAGGCACAATCCGTGATATCCTTCGTTACAGGACCTATCTGTTCTAAAGACGAAGACGTGCCAACCAATCCATAGCGTGATACCCAGCCATAGGTAGGCTTAAACCCTACCACCCCGCAAAAAGCCGCGGATTTCAAGATGTCGGAACCAAGGGCAAAAACCGCTTCATCGGCGGCAATAGCCGCAGCCGTTCCTCCACCGGATCCTCCCGGTACGTATTCCTGGTTCCAGGGATTTCGGGTAGGACCAAAGAAAGAACTTTCCGTAGAACTACCCAGGCCAAATTCATCCAGGTTCGTTTTACCGATTAAAATGGCTTGGGCCTGCTGCATTTTTTCTGCAACAGTGGCACTATAGGGTGGAATAAAATTCTCCAACATTTTGGAAGCAGCGGTGGTTCGGATTCCTTTAGTGCAAATATTATCCTGGAAAACCATTGGCAATCCCGCTAAGGGAACAGGTCCTTCACCTTGGTTCAGAATTTTATCCATGTCCTGGGCTTTAGACGAGGCATTATCCTGTTCCGGTTTCAAAACAAATGCTCTGACCTTGTCTTCCACCTGATCTATTCTTAATAAAATATTTTGCATCAGCTCAGTTGCACTGATTTCTTTTTTAGACAATAGCTCATGAAGTTCATGGGCTGTTTTTTGGCAGATACTCAAAGAACTAGCCTCCTTCTGGTTTTAAACAATCTTTGGTACTCTAAACATGCCATCTTCCTCATTAGCGGCATTTTGGAAAACCTCATCCTTCTTCAACGAAGGTTGTACCAGATCTTCCCTCATCACATTATGAAGGGGTAAAATATTAATCGTGGGGGGAATATCCTGGGTGTCTACTTCTTGAAGCCGTTCTGCCTCATCCAAGATTGATCCGATTTGTTTTAAGAACAAATCTTCTTCATGTTCCGACAATGCCAACCGAGCTAAAACCGCTGTCTGCTCAATCTCTTTCATTGAAATAGTCATTTTTCACCATCCTTTTTCTAACAATAACCATTTAATAAGTATACCAAGGCCTTTGGTAAAGGGCAAGATAAACAAATAAGCTTCTCCTTTGATCTTGTTTCATTCCCTCTTTTTACATTAATTTTCTTCACATGGCAGGATTTTTCTCCTTTATGTAGAATCATAGGAGAGTGTGGGCTTAACATCAGATAAAGTAATAGCTCCATCTGATGTTAAGAACCATGCTTATACATAAATTCACAATTCAAGAAGATTTGGAGGAGCTCACGTGCGAAAACTAGTAACGATTTCTGCTTTTTGTATTTCATTGACACTATCGTGTTCAGCCTTTGCTACCAGCCCCATCCAAGGCTCGGCAGACAGTAATTCGACCAAGCATGTGGTACAAGCAAAAGAAACTCTTAATGGAATAGCTACTACATATGGAATTTCTTTAGAGAAAATTAGCGACTTTAACAACATTGCCAATCCTAATCAAATCATAATTGGACAAACCCTTTTCATTCCCATCAATAACGCCGCCAACACAGCAGCAAAACCAACCACATCTGTTGTTGCTCAAAAGACAGCAACACCTCCGGCAAGTGCCCCCAAGGTAAATT
This sequence comes from Dehalobacterium formicoaceticum, assembly GCF_002224645.1. Classification (NCBI taxonomy): domain Bacteria; kingdom Bacillati; phylum Bacillota; class Clostridia; order Eubacteriales; family Peptococcaceae; genus Dehalobacterium; species Dehalobacterium formicoaceticum. The sequence continues at coordinate 3,511,714 of NZ_CP022121.1, forward strand.
ACATAGTTAAACCCCGGGATACCTTACATAGTATTGCTGTAAGACACGGATTAACCGTTGAGCAGGTCCAAGCTGCCAACAATATTGACAATCCAAATATTTTAAAAATTGGACAAGTCCTGACCCTGCCCGGAGCTAAGCAGGTTAAGACAGTGGCCTCCCGAAGTGATGACCGGGAACGCAGCAGACAATCAAGAGAATCAAGAGAGTTAGCTTCAGATATCGTAGATTATGCTAAAGAATTCTTAGGCTGTTCCTATTCTTATGGTGCCTCAGGTCCAAAATCATTTGACTGTTCCGGCTTTACCATGTATGTTTATGACAATTTTGACATTAGTCTGCCCCACAGTTCCACCAGCCAAGCAAAAAAAGGGGAATATGTCAGGAAAGACGATCTAGCAAAAGGTGATCTTGTTTTCTTTGAAACTTCATCAAGAGGAATCTCTCATGTTGGTCTCTACATAGGAGGGGGAAAATTTATTCACGCCAGCACCAGTGCTCGTGATGTGGAAATATCCTCATTAAGCGAAACTTATTATGCCAAACGATACGTAACAGCACGACGGGTTTTATAATCAATCGACCGTCAATAAGGCACCCTCGTTTCACCAATCTGATTGAATGGTGGAAGGAGGGTGCCATTTTTTATTCCTGATTAATTTTGCTTATCGCTGTAATTCTATCAGCACCGGGCAATGATCTGAGCCTAGCACATCATCTAAGATATCAGCATTGGTTACTTGTTCCAGTAGGTTTTGTGAGACAAAATGGTAGTCAATCCTCCATCCCACCCCTTTTTCCCTGGCCTTAAAGCGATAACTCCACCATGAATACTTCACCAGATTGGGATGTAACCAGCGAAATGTATCCACATAACCATGAGAGATCAGCTTATCCATCCATGCTCTTTCAATGGGCAAAAAACCGGACCTTTTTTCATTCGTTTTGGGATTTTTAAGATCAATCTCCTGATGCGCCGTATTATAATCCCCACAAATAATTAGCTTTTTCCCTTGACTTATCAATTGATTGGAATAATCCAACAAAGCATCATAAAATTCCATTTTATATTGGAGTCGAAAATCGTCCTTTTGGCCATTGGGAAAATAGATATTAAGAAGTGTGAAATCAGGATACTCTGTGATAAGGATTCTGCCCTCACCATCAAACTTGGGATCCCCAATGCCGGTTAGCACTGCAGAAGGTTCTTCTTTCGTATAAGTAGCCACACCACTATACCCCTTGCGTTCGGCAAAAGAAAAATAAGATCGGTACCCAGGTATTTGCTTCAACTCATCAGTGAGTTGTTCTGCTTGAATTTTTGTTTCCTGCAGGCAGAGAATATCCGGCTGTTCCTGAGCTACCCAATCCAAAAAACCGTTTTTTTGTACGGCACGGATGCCATTTACATTCCAAGAACATACTTTCAAATCATTATGCTCCTCTCTTCATCTTAATTTTTAATTATGTTTTGCTTCTATTCTTCAGGTGATGATTCTTTTTTTGATTCAAGATGAGCCCGATAAAGTTTACGATTGTCCAGGGTCCAAACCCGGTCTGAGAATTCCCCCGGCGCAGTATTTGCCAATACTTTTCCCATGTCATACATCCTGGCATCAATCATATCCAGGTAATGGAGCAGTTCTCCCTCCGGGATCATTGGTCTTTTAGGGCTCCCATACTCCGGGACATAGTGATGGGCTAAGACCATATGCTGGAGCAGCAAGGAAACCTCACTATCCGCTCCCACTTCCTTTGCCGTCTGATCGATCTCCCTGACTCCTTGAATAATATGTCCTAAAAGCTGTCCTTCCACGGTATATTCAGTGATTAAGCCGATCGGACCCGCCTTCATTTCATCAGTTTTGCTGAGATCATGAAGGATAATCCCGGCATAGAGCAGATCTTTGTTAATGCCCCCATATATTTCCGCCAGTTTTTCTCCTGCAAGAAGCATCGTTTTGATATGGTAAAGGAGTCCCCCGATAATCGCATGATGATTCTCTTTGGCGGCAGGATAAAACATCAATTGTTCTTCTTTAGATTTTACCATTTTCGCTACGATTTTTTTGATGTCTTCATTGGTCATCTCATGGATAAAACGCCATATTACTTTATACATGGCCTGGGGATCTTCCGATGCCGTGGGAATAAAATCAGAGATGCTGACATTATCCTCCGGCAAAGCAATGCGAATTTTGTTAATTTTTAGCTGTAGTCGTTGCTGCCACTCCTGCACTACCCCTTGCACCTTCACCAATTGATGGGCTTGAAAGGTTTCTACCTCTTCTGTTTTACAATCCCAATATTTCCCGTTCACTTCCCCTGTTTTATCCACCAAAGTTAAGTCCAAGTATTTTTTATTATTGCTTGAAGTCCTGCATACAGACGACTTCAAGAGAAAAAACTCCAGTACATTGTCTCCTGCCTTGAGCAGATTAATCCCCATTCTTCTCCCCCATTCTTTTCCACAAATTCCCGTTTATATATGATAAGCTCTTAATTTTATTATACAATGATCTGTGATCCCTGAAAACATGTTCTAAAAATCGACTTTAAATACTATCAGAAATTAATGGGCACATCTCTACGAGGTGTGCCCATTTTGGCTATTATTTTTTCGGTAATAAACAGAGTTCATGGCATCAGGTGGAATTTTTTTCTCCATCTGATACTTATAAATCGTTATCCAGGAACTTAGTGCCACTTATTCCACCGCTTTCAGAAGCGGGGGTATTAGTGGCAGTTAGTTATCGGGCAAAACACGCATACGATAACAATTCATCGCTGTTTCGCCTAACTTGTCAAGCAAGCGGTAATTAGCCACCGCACCAACCACAGCGCCGATTCCAGGCATCAATTGCAGCATTTTAGCTAAATCAATATAATCCCGGTATTCCTGCTGAAAGGTACGCCAATCCACATGATCCATGGTCGCAGGATATTTTTTTACCCATTCATCCCAATGAAGAAGGTGCTGATACACCTCCACTCGTCTTTTTTCGCTGGAAAAGGCAAGTTGAAAAATGTAAAGCAGATAGATTCTTTCACGCAGCTCTCCTACATTAAATCCATACAAAAGTGCAATATCAAAAAGAAGCTTAAACTTAATGCTTAAAAGCAGGGGGAAATCCGCCAGTCCCAGGAATATCCCACCAGCTCCGGTTCCTGCCCCTTCTGCCGCAGCCGTCTTTTTGTAGAAATTAATTTTCTCCCGAACCAAAACTTCCCGTTCTTGTAATGTCAAATCGGCGGCAGCAGGAGCACCTGAAATAAATTCCGAACCGACCAGAACGCCCTGCACTACTTTTTTAATCCCTGCCGTCATCACCTGATGAAATTTTTCCGGATACAAGTTATTGACTTTCATTTGTACTTCTTTGGTTAAAACACCGGTTAAAGAAGGTCTCTTAGCCATTTTTCCCTGCCATTTTACCAATTCCTTGTATACCTGAACCTGATAGAAATCCATTTTATCCTTGTTTTTTCCTTGAATTTTCATTCCAGTTTTCCTTCGTTTCTAAGAAATAGTCGGGAAAGCCTCCCCATAAGGGAGGCTTCTTAAGGTCTCTATGATGATGCTTCTATGGTGATGAAAAACTAACTGGTAGGTCCGCATGGTTTCGAGGGACTATTTAGGACGCTCCCTTCCATGGCGCAACTCTCACAAACTTTCTTACCGTGCAATTCATACAACATTTCTTCCTGCTCTACTTCTTTGCCACAATTTTCACAGTTCAGCATCAATAAACCCCCCTTTTATTTTTCTTATGATTTATATCATTCGTGATAAATATTTTTTCTCCTTCATCCTTTCATGGATCGTAAAAATATTTCAACAACTTGCTTTATCATATGCAATAAAGAAGATTTTTATTTAAAATAATCAACTCCGGCAGCAAAGATCGGCTGATCCTTGAGTCCCGGAACATTAATGGCAACATGAGCAGCCATCCTCTCGGTGTGGCCCATCTTCCCTAAAACGCGGCCATCCGGGCTGGTAATGCCCTCCACAGCCTCCATGGAACCATTGGGATTAAAACGGATATCATAACTGGGGTTTCCCCCATCGTCCACGTATTGGGTGGCAATCTGTCCCTGCTTAATCATGGATGACAGTATTTCCGGCGCAGCAATAAAACGACCTTCTCCGTGGGAAGCAGCAACGGTATGAATATCTCCAACCTTCATATGATGGAACCAGGGAGAAAGGGTAGATGCTACTCTCGTCTGAACTAAACAAGAAATATGACGGCCGATGCTGTTAAAGGTTAATGTGGGATGATCTTCTTTCATATCTACAATCTCTCCAAAAGGAACAAGCCCTAACTTAATCAAAGCTTGGAAGCCGTTGCAAATACCCAGCATCAATCCATCCTTTTCCTTTAAGTGCCGAGTGACCGCTTCTTTGACCCAGGGATTCCTGAAAATAGCGGCAATAAATTTCCCGGCGCCATCCGGTTCGTCCCCGGCACTGAATCCGCCCACCAGCATCACGATTTGGGCTTGCTGAATTCTCCGAGTCATTTCCTGAACGGACTCAACAATTTCATTAGACGTCAAATTTCTGATAACCATCGTATCTACTTCAGCCCCTGTTTTTTCAAAAGCTTTGGCGGAGTCATATTCACAGTTTGTCCCCGGGAAAACGGGAATAAAGACCCGGGGTTTTCCAACCTTTGCACAGGATTTTCCGAATAAAGGCTGATCAAAATCAAACTTACCGGGTTTCTTGTCCAAAGGTGGTGTATAGACAGGGAAAATCTTTTCTAAGGGCATCTCCCAGGCAGCATGGGCTTCATCTAAAGATATTTCGATATCATTGACCACAATCAAGGGTTCCTTGAGGGTATGCCCAATCAAATCATAGGTAATCTCCCCCATCAGCTCCGGCAGATTGGCATCCTTTTTAATTTCAAGGACGATGGAGCCGTGATCCGGAAGGAAAAGGCTGTCTTCATCCATATCGCCCCAAAAAGAAAAGCCAAGGCCATTGCCAAAACACATTTTGCTTACTGTCTCCGCCAAACCGCCGGATTTAACAGTAGATGCGGCCAGAACTACACCCATGCCCATTAAGTCCTCAATTTTTTGATATGCTGCTTTTAACTCAGCAAAATCGGGCACTTCGTATTGATCACAGACCAGAGGGATATAAACCACCTGACTTTGTTCCTCTTTAAATTCCGGTGAAATAACACGATTTGCATTAACGGTATTGACGGCAAAGGCTACCAGTGTCGGGGGAACATGAAGATCATTGAAAGACCCAGACATGCTGTCCTTGCCCCCAATAGCAGGTATGCCCAGTTTTTTCTGTGCATAAAAGGCCCCTAACAAAGCACTCATGGGTTTGCCCCATTTCAAAGGATCTCCGCCCAGTTTCTCAAAATACTCCTGCAAGGTAAGACGAGTATTTTGATAACTGCCCCCCATGGCAACCACCTTTGATACAGCTTCCGTCACGGCGTAAAGCGCTCCGTGGAAGGGACTCCATTTTCCGATTTGTGGATGGTAACCATAGGTCATCAATGTGGCAGTATTTGTTGTGCCCCCTGTCACCGGAACCTTAGCCGCCATCCCCTCCGCAGGGGTAGCCTGATATCTCCCGCCAAAGGGCATCAGTATTGTTCCGGCACCAATGGTACTGTCAAAACGTTCCGCCAAACCTTTTTGGCTGCATATATTAAGCTGCTCAAGATTAGCCAGCCAGGCTTTTTTTAGATCTGGGAAATGACCGGATACCTGAGACGAGACCGTTTGAAAATAATTCGCCTCTTCGTCAGGAGCTTGCACCTGCACAGAGGTTGTTTGCTGGACTCCGTTGGTATTTAAAAAATCCCGGCTGATGTTGACGATACTCTTGCCTCTCCAGTTCATTTTCAAGCGCCGATGGGCAGTAACTTCCGCCACCACCGTGGCCTCCAGATTCTCTGCTCCGGCATACACAATAAATTGTTCCTGATCTTTTTCGGCAACTACCACGGCCATTCTCTCCTGAGATTCGGAAATGGCCAGTTCCGTTCCATCCAGGCCTTCATATTTTTTGGGCACAGCATCTAAATAGATCTTTAAACCGTCGGTTAATTCTCCAATTGCGACAGAAACTCCGCCGGCACCAAAATCATTACACCTTTTGATCATGGTGCTGACCTCTGGTTTTCTGAAAAGACGCTGAATCTTGCGTTCTGTAGGAGGATTCCCTTTTTGCACTTCCGCACCGCTGATCAAAATTGATTCTTCCGTATGTTCCTTGGAAGAACCGGTTGCGCCTCCGATACCGTCACGTCCGGTGCGCCCGCCCAATAAGATCACCACATCCCCGGGCACAGGACTTTCTCGTACCACATTTTTCTTGGGAGCAGCACCAATCACCGCACCGATTTCCATTCTTTTGGCAACAAACCCCTCATCATATACTTCTGCCACTTGCCCCGTCGCCAGACCGATTTGATTTCCATAAGAACTATATCCGGCGGCAGCACCCGTGGTAATCTTTCTCTGGGGCAGTTTCCCCGGCAAGGTATCTTCTATTTTTCCCCGGGGATCTCCGCTTCCCGTAACCCTCATGGCTTGATAAACATAAGATCGGCCGGAGAGCGGATCCCGGATTGCCCCGCCCAGGCAGGTGGCTGCACCACCAAAAGGCTCTATCTCTGTTGGATGGTTATGGGTTTCATTTTTAAACATAATCAACCATTCTTCATTTTTTCCGTCCACATCTACATCAACCATGATGCTGCAGGCATTAATTTCTTCCGACTGATCCAGATCAGGCAGTTCCCCTTTCTTGCTTAATTCCTTCATGCAGATGGTGGCAATATCCATCAAAGTATAATCCTTCGGTTGAAACCCATAAACATCATCTCTTGATTTTAAATACGCCCGATAAGCGGTTTCCACCGGTACATTATAATAGCCAGGTAAAATTTCCACTTCTTCAATCCTGGTCAGAAAGGTGGTATGGCGGCAATGGTCGGACCAATAGGTATCAATCACGCGCAACTCAGTGATAGTAGGATCACGCTGTTCTTCATCACGGAAATAGCCCTGGCAGAAAATCAAATCCTCCATACCCATGGCCAGTCCCAGATCTTCATGACAGGCACTTAATTCCTCTTGGTTTTTCTTGATAAAGCCGGTCAGGATCTCAACATCATGCGGTTCTTCTACGAAAAGCTCCAGGGTTGTTGGTTTATCAGGAGAAGCCTTCCGGGAATCCACCGGATTAATATAATAGTCTTCAATCTTTTTTAAGTCGGAAGCATCTAGATTCCCTTTCAGCACAATCACTTTGGCAGTTTTAACCTGAGGTCTTTCCTGCTGCGTGATAATCTGCAAACATTGAGCCGCGGAATCCGCCCTTTGATCATACTGTCCAGGCAGGTATTCAACTGCGAAGGCTTGTTCGTCCCCTTCCAAAGGAAAGACTTCATCGTAGGCCAAATCTACCATGGGTTCGGAAAAAACTGTGTTCCTCCCTTGTTGATACTCTTTTTCTGTAATACCGGCCACATCATAACGATGTATTATTCGTACCTGTTCCAATTCGGACACACCCAGGTTTTCTCTCAGATCTGAGTAAAGATCTAGCGCCTCTACATTAAAACCAGGCTTCTTTTCCACATAAAGTCGATATATTTGAATATTCACCAGGCACTCTCCTGACTTTTTATTGTTATTTTTCAAAGAAATATTTTTCATGCTTAATTTACCCTTAATTGACTCCATTTTATCAAAGAGCATCAAGAAAAACAATCAAAAAGCATCCCAGGGTATCAGGTGCTCCGGTTTTGTCACCAAATATGGGAACCCTTGAATAGAATGTATCGATAAATCATAAAGGAGTGAAATAAATGGGTAAAAAAGATCGGCCTATGCCAAGTCCAATGCCAGGGATAAGATTAGCCCAGGCTTGGGTTCCCCATCAACCTTATGAATGTCTCTTCCCTTTAAACGAAGCCTTGATTAAAGGGACTATTTTCCCCAATCTCTACCAACCATACAAGAAAAAAAATCATGGGAGGTGAAAATTTTGGCGAAGTCAAACCGGAAAGATCTTTTAAGAAAAATTCAAGAAGTGGAATTTGCCTGTGTCGAGTTAAATCTTTTTTGGACACCAATCCGGAGCATGAGGAAGCATTATGCGACTACAACAAATTTACCGAAGAATTAATGAATTTAAAAAATATGTACGAAGCAAGATACGGCCCATTGACCAATTTTGGAGGCAGCCCCAGCCGTTTCCCCTGGCAATGGATTGAAGAACCCTGGCCATGGGAAGAAGACTAATGATGAAGGAGGAATAAACACATGTGGATATATGAAAAGAAATTAGAATTTCCGGTGCGGGTTATGGGTAAAGACATTGCAATGGCTAAATATCTGATCACCCAATACGGAGGGCCGGACGGCGAGCTTTCGGCTTCCCTGCGCTATTTGAATCAAAGATACAGCATGCCTACGGAAAGAGCCAAGGCTGTTCTTACCGATATCGGCACAGAGGAACTGGCCCATATGGAAATGATTGCCACCATGGTCTATAAATTAATTAAAAACGCAACACCTCAAGAAATGGAGGAAGCAGGGTTAGGCGGCTGGTATACCCAGCATGACAACGGACTTTTCTGGATGGACTCCAATGGCGTGCCCTGGTCCGCCAAATATGTGGCCTGCCTGGGAGACCCGGTTACTGACCTCCATGAAGATATGGCAGCAGAAGAAAAAGCCCGGGCTACATATGAACATTTAATCAACCTGACCGATGATCCCGGAATCATTGAAGCGCTGAGATTCCTGCGCGAAAGAGAAATTGTGCACTTCCAGCGTTTTGGAGAAACTTTAAACCATGTGCAGGAAAAACTGAATGAAAAAAAATATTATTAAACAGTAATACCCCCTGGGGAAACAATCGGGTAGGAGGCTGACCATTATTTGGTCAGCCGACCTCCCACAGCACCGTACGTACCGTTCGGTATACGGCGCTTCCACAGTTTACACGTTAATTTGCAGAGTAACATTCCATCAAGCTAATGTAACCGGCACGTTTGAATCTCTCGTTGGATAATGTTCGTGACAAAATTGGGCTATGGGCAGTACGCCAATAGCCTTTTCTTGTGTTTGCCCACATCCATGCTTGTTCATTTTTAGCTCCTAGCTTTTTGAGATTTCCAAATCGTGTGCTGATTTTCTTCCATCGTTTCCATGTCACCATCCGTATGCGACTTCTAATCCATTCATCCAATCCTTGTATTAGTTTCTTTGCATCTGCCAATTTGAAGTAGTTCATCCAGCCTCTAACCACTTGGTTCAGTCTGGTTTTTCTCGTCTCCACCCCCATACCGTTACTCCGTCCGGTGATTTCTCGGATTTTATCTTTTAGTTTCCTGATACTCTTGGGGTGTATTCTAAGTCTTCCTTCTCCTTTGTAGATATAGAAACCGTACCCTAGGTATTTGACTCTACCCACATAGGCTACTTGGGTCTTTTCCCGATTTACTTTTAGGAATAGCTTTCCCTCGATATATGGGATAATGTGGTCTAGTGTACGTTGAGCCGCCTTTTTGCTCTTACAGAAAATCATTAAGTAAGTAGACCTAAGTAACTTCCCCCTAAGTCTCTCTCAGAACCGTACATGAACCTCTCAGCTCATACGGCTCCCATTATCCAGCCGATGGCAGTATCCCAAATTTCCAGTGTGCAAACAGATTTCTATCACGCTTTGCTACCTCTCCTAGCCAATGTTCGGCTCTTCGCCTCGCTCTACGTTTCTTAAATTTCCTACGAACCCATTTCACGAGACATACATTGATATATCTTAACGTATCATATATCTCCGATTTATAGAAGTGTGTGTATGTATTTGTCAACTTAAAATTAGGCCATATAGTCATTTAATTTTCGGCCACTAAGAAAAAAAAATTTAGTCGTTTCATAAGCATATTTAGTTTTCAAAGAGCATTGTTTCACGATGAATGCTAACGCGCTATCGCTTGTTACATCCTGTATAAATGTTTATCAAAAACATGATAAACCTTTATACAGGGTTATTGTTTTTTTCTTCATGCCAGTTGCTGTTGTTGTAACCACTCCTTCGTTTCTTTCATGCGGTACGAGTTTCCATTCATGTTGACGATGTATGACTGATGCGTCAACCGGTCAATCATGGCCGCCGTCATCACGGGATCCTGAAAAATTTCACCCCATCGTTCGAAGGATAAGTTGGTTGTGATGATTGTCGATTTGCGACCAGCCCTCAGCGACAAATGGGTAAACAATAATTCAGATCCTTCCTTATCAAAAGATATATAACCCATTTCATCGGCAATAACCAAATCATATTTTTCAAAGCGGTTCTGGAAGGCTCGAAGAGTTTGCTCTGCTCGGCATTCTTTAATCCGGTTAATGAGGAGGGGAACAGTTGTAAACCATACTTTATATCCCTCCAGGCAGGCCTTTAAGCCTAGCCCAATACTCACATGCGTCTTGCCTGTTCCCGGGTTCCCCGCCAGAATAATGTTGCGCCCCTCCTGAATAAACTCTAATGTTTTCAGCTGCTTTAACTTCTTTTGGGCATCATCTGGCAAATCCGCGATGACCAAATCTTCAAGGTACTTTTTATGTGTAAATTCAGCCAGACGAATGCGATTATGCCGCGAGGCTTCCCGACGAGCATCACATTCCTTCTCCAGTAACTGCGCCAGAAATGCTTCATAACTGGCATCCTGCTGCGTTGACTCCCGAACTTGCTCATCCAAATGCTTACGAATCATAGGGAGTCTCAGTTCTTTGCTATATTCCAATATCGCTTCCTTAAACGCCTTGCGCGGCGCGTTACTCATGCAACGTCCTCCTTTGCTTTTGGTGTATGGGTATCAAACATGTCATCGTACATGCGAAGCTGCTGTGCTGACCGCTCTACAATCTCTTTTCCCGTTTTCGAGAGATTTGGTTGAACAACAGGCATCGCGTCACGATTCCTAGCACAAAGCACTTTAATTTTATCCGTAGTCACTTGAGCCGGATGAATTTTCTCCAGCTCCCGAATAGCTTGCTCGACTTCCGCAAATGGGACATCGTCTCGAATATATTGCAATAGCTGTATAAATTCCTTGTCTTGTTTGGTATAATATGTTTCGTATATTTCTTTTATCCTTTTAGGAGCCTGCTGCCATGCCGCACTACCGGCAAATGCACCAGGTTTTTTCCTTAGCGTATCCAAATAATGATTCAGATCAAGCCGCCACTCGTGGTTGCCGGTTAATCGCACATGCTCCGCTACCAAGGATTCCTGATGGAAGCATCGCACCCGGGTCGCATATGCTTTAATCATGATCGATTCACCTACCAAATGATCCGGTACTGAGTAACGATTCTGATCAACGATGATGGTGGAATATTTGTTCACCCGTCCATAAATCACGCGAGCTGCATCAAATGGTGGAAGGGTGGGCAGCAATGCGGGGCGCTCTTCTTCCAATCGTTCCTCCGCCGTCTGGCCGTTGTACTCATCATGGGACTTACGATTACGCTTAGTGCACACATCCTGCAAATATTGATTTGCCTCCTCCAGGGATTCAAATTCGTCCCGAAAAGCGAAGGCTTTTCGGCGAACGACCTCGACGCTTCGCTCCACATGACCTTTTTCGTTGCCCTTGCGAATATTGCAAAACCGATACTGAAAACCATAGTAGAGCGACAATTGAAGCAATCCTTGCGTCGGCTCCTTCTCCGTTCCAATAAACCTTTTCACCGCGACTTTCATGTTATCGTACACCATGGTACGATACACTTGGCCGATATGCTGGAAAAACAGGGCGTGTGCTTCCTGAAAACACTCTGTTGTTTGTTTGGTGAACAGATAAGCAAAGCGATAGTTCCCGTAAGCCGTTGTGAATACGGCCATCTGAAAAACTTGAAATTTTCCATTAATTTTTAGTTTAACCTCACCCCAATCAAATTCGCAAATGTCTCCAAGTTCATACAGAGCCTTAATAAACGCTTCCTTTGGTTTCCGTTCCAAGCTTCTAATGGTTCGAAGAACGGTACTGTAACTTAGTTGAGTACCCTCGGCTTCCAGTGCTTCAAAGATATCAATGGCTTTTTTTTGCTGCTTGTGCCGCCCCTGATTTCGCTTAGTTTCATTCTCGTCAAGATAGAACTGGATCCTGTTCACAACCTCGTCAGTCATTTTTCTTTTGGGTCGAATGCCCACAGTATACTTGGGGGCAGAAGTGAGGGTGTCGACTAGTGCCTGGATATCTGCCGACCCGCTCGACAATAATTGCTGTCTCCCTTCCTCATATTGTCCAATGTACTTTCCTACGGTGTCCCGATTGATCCCTGTTATTTTCGCAATTTCCCGGCGCGATTTCCCTTCATGAATATGCATCATTAAAATTTGTTGCTTGATGTTCATTGTGATCATCTCTCCCAGCCCCTACCTGTTGAATTTCCTCTCAAGTAGGTTAATCTATTGTGGCCGGTTTTTCAATGACTACGGTGGCCTACTATTAGATTACCATAGACATGTGTAATAGTTAATCCATCCCTGTATCTGTTTATTGAACATATTTGCTATGTCCCTCAAGTCTTTATCCGGCTTTAACTGCAACTTCCAACCACGGACTTTCTTTCGTATAGCTTTCTTTGCCTTTTCTCCCATTGCTGGTAGCTCTATAGCCCCCTAATGGATTTGGACAAACCTCTTGTATATGTTAAGATAATAAATAGGGGGGTTAAACACCGATGACAAAAAAACAATATACTGAAGAATTCAAAGAACAACTAATCAAAGAATGCCAGGAAGTTCAGAATATAGCTCTAGTAGCTCGAAGGCATGGAATTTCACCTAACACCATTCATACTTGGATACGAAAGCTTAAGAAGAATGGCTCCGTCAATTCATTACCAAAAAATGAAGCCAAGCGCATTTTTGAAATAGAACAGAGACTTAAAAGCATTAGCAACGAAAATAACTCATTGAAAAAACTATTAGGCGAAAAAGAACTCGAATTAGCCGTTCTAAGGGATTTGAGGGATAAACTAAACCCTCTGTAACCGACAGAGTTGAAATAGCTAAAAAGTGGATCAGTAAAGGATATAAAGCCTCCCTTATACTGGACTTTGTCGGGTTACCCTCATCCACCTATTACGAGAATATCTCAAGAGAAAGTAGAGTACCGGAAACGATAGAATCTGATTCATCCTCCAAATCCATAAAAAACAAAGGAGGAAGGCCCATTCCTGGCTATTCCCTTACCAATAAGGGTGAAAAGATATCAGACGAACAAATCAAAGAATGGTTAAACGAACTCGTATGCGGCGACGGTTTTCCTTATGGCTACCATAAACTTACAATTTGCCTTAGAGAAGATTATAACCTGTTAATAAACCGTAAAAAGGTCTATCGCCTCTGTAAAGAACTAGATATTCTCCGCCCCCAAAGAAAGATTCGCAATAAACATCCCAAGCGTTTAGCAAAACAAGCTGAAATAAACAAACCAAATCAACTTTGGCAAATGGATTTAAAATATGGCTATATAACGGGAACAGATTCATTCTTCTTTCAATTATCCCTAATAGATGTCTATGACCGCTCTGTAATTGACTATCATTTAGGATTATCCTGCAAAGCAAAAGATGCAGCAAGAATACTGAAAAATTCCTTAATTAAAAGGGGTCTGGGTAAAGGAATGAACTTGCCCATAATAAGAACTGACAACGGCCCACAATTTACCTCTAACCTCTTTAAAGAGGCTGTAGAGAAGATAGGCATAACCCATGAAAGAATTCCTGTAAGAACACCAAATATGATTGCCCATATAGAATCATTCCACTCAATTTTAGAAAGCGAGTGCTATAGTCGAAACGAATTTAACAGCTTTATGGAAGTTTATTCTATAGTATCCGAATACATGAAGTACTATAACGAACGCAGAAGACATGGCAGCATTAAATATATGGCTCCTAATGAGTTTTACAAGGCATTTATGAATGATAACATAAAGATCGAATCCTTCAGTGCATGATTGCCTTCAGTAGCTAAATTGCGGTGGAACAAGGATATAAACAACACTAAGGTTTGGCTATGCGGACCATTGACATGGAGAGATGGTCATGGTAACCTGGCCCGCCGGTATGCCCTCAATAGGCATGCCCCTGGGGCATCAATCCATGACCATAGAGGCTCCGTGTCAATGGCAAACCGCGCAAGTTTGCGAAAAAGTCTGATTGCAAAACAAATACAAGGATATTGTCCTGAATTGAGGGGTTAAGCCGGTGTTGCAACCTTGCCCAGCCTACGTTTGCCTTATGTGATTTCTGTTCGTCAGACCAGAAGTTTGCCTCCGGCTTCCTTCAGATTCCCCCTCACAGTGGACACCCTTGCCTTTAGCTATGTGCTTGGTACTATCAACCCGCACTCGGGACTTTCACCCGTTAGACTACGCCCATGCCGGGCACACTACAAAAAAGAGACTGTTTTCATCTTGAAAAACAGTCTCTTTTTCCTTACTTCTTCTTTTCTGATAGAGTCACTATCATTGTGATTATTTTACCAGGAGTACCGGTTTTTTTGTTTTTGTCAGCACTTTTTGACTAACACTTCCCATCAGTGAAGCGGCGATAGGGCTATAGCCCCTCATTCCCATAACAATCAGATCAATGTCTTGGTCGACAATTTCATTTAAAATTTCTTGTGCCGCATGACCTGGTTTCTTTTTTGTAACCAATTGAACTCCTTCTAAATCTATATCCTTCATGGTTGTGGCCAAGACAGCTTCACTGTTCACATACTGATCCTGAACAACAGCAGCATCCTTGGAAAGTACATAACCCAAAGCCTCCGGAGTCGCTGCCACATGAAGCAAGATCACTTCCGCCTGGAGCTGACGGCCCAAATCAATTGCCATAAGCAAGGCCCGTTGAGAATATTCAGATCCATCCGTAGGGACAAGGATTTTTTTTAACATATTCACACCCCATTTTAATTTTTCCTGACAAAAATTGAAGGATTCAAACACCAGCTAGGCCATGCATTTGCAGTTAATCGGACGGAGTAAAGGAAGCTCCACCTGAACAATGAACTTGTTTCAAAACCAGTACCGGGGGTAATTGCGATTTGGTGAAAGATTATTGATAAAAACAGCAATGATGACCATAATCACAGCACCCAATAATATTGGTGTCAGGATGTACATGGGGCCTGCTCCGCTTAAAATGGCAAACAGTGCCGTAGCCCCCCAGGGGGATGGGTGGTTTTCGTTAATAACATCGTCAATAAAGCAATTGAGGTTCCCAAAGCAACAGACCACCAGGTAAGGCCGCACAACTGGTAGGTAAGAACGCCAATGATCGCTGAAAGAGTATGCCCGAAAATTACGTTTCGGGGTTGAGATAATGGTCCATCCGGGGACCCGTAGATTAATACTGCGGTAGCACCTAATGGGGCAACTAACATCGGGGCCTGATAAATATATGTTAATATCCCCAGGAAAGAAAGAGCCAAGAAAGAGCCCACAAAGGCAATGATAATATCGATCGGTACCGGTGTCACAAAGGGAGTATCCCTCTTAAATCCCTTAAATTTTGCAAAATATTTTAATACCTTGCCTTGTTCTTTATTTTTAGCTGCAGCAGTTTCTAACACTATAAGATCTCCTTAACAGTACATTCAACGATATTTACATCCAGTTACATCTATACATTTATGTATGATTTCGTCAATAATCTTAAAAATCCTTTTCATAATCAGCGTTCAACGCTTTAATTTTTTCCCGGGGGAATTTTGAGAAGCGTGGTATCAGTGACCATCAGTTATCGAAGTTATCGGGCAAATATTCTATGTCCATAATAGTATTAGTATTGAAAAGGTGTGCAATAAAGAGTAGACATTATGACGGAAATAGATAAAATATATTAAGGAAGAGTTATTTGTGCTTTATTTGCAGAGAAATTCAAGGAGGACATGGGTCGTGCAACAAAAAAATTGGATGCGTAAACTTTTTAGAACCCGTTTCTTGGTGGCTTTTTTCATTTTGCTGCAGTTGATTGTGATCACCGTCATGATTACCGGGTCAGTGGAACGCTATGCAATAATCTATCCTATTTTAACCCTGGTCAGCGTTATAGTTGTTTTGCACATCATGAACAAAAAAAGCAAACCTGCTTATAAGCTATTGTGGGTGATTCAAATTGCCCTTTTCCCCATCTTTGGCAGTCTGTTCTACCTTTTGTCTCAGTTCCAGTCCTCCAATAGAAAATTGAAAAACCTGTTAGCGGACGTAGAACAAGGCATCAATCCATTGTTCATCCAAGATGAAGAAACTCTTAAGAGAATTCATACTGTAAGTAAGGATCATCTCCCTCAGATTAATTATTTGCAAGGTTTTGTCGGGTTTCCCGTTTATCAAAATACCCAGGCTGAATATCTTCCCACAGGGGAAGAAACTCACGCACGCATGCTGGAAGAGCTGGACAAAGCAGAAAAATTCATCTTTATGGAATATTTTATTATTAAAGAAGGCGTGATGTGGAACTCCATTTTGGATATTTTGCAGAAGAAGGTCCAGCAAGGCGTTGAAGTACGGGTCATGTATGACGACATGGGCTGTTTTCTTAAATTGCCAATTGATTTTCATAAGGTTCTGGAAGGAATGGGCATTCAATGCGTGGTCTTCAACCCCTTCCGGCCTGTTCTATCCACTTTGCAAAATAACCGGGACCATCGAAAGATTACTGTGATTGATGGAAAAACTGCTTTTACCGGAGGAATTAACCTTGCCGATGAATATATCAACGAAATTGATCTCCACGGCCATTGGAAGGACAACGGGATTATGGTGCAAGGGGCTGCCGTTTGGAGCTTTACCCTGATGTTTCTTCATATGTGGAACCTCAGCAAAGAAACTACAGAAGACTATACGAAATATCGTGCCGATGGCATGATGTCTATGGATAGTAAATCAGACGGTTTTTTCCTGCCTTATGGAGATTCTCCTTTGGATACGGAAAATGTAGGAGAGCACATTTATCTGCAAATGATTAATAATGCCAAGAGGTATCTCTATATCTGCACACCTTATTTGATTGTCGATGATGACATGATCTCCGCATTATCTTTAGCAGCTAAAAGCGGCGTAGATGTACGCATCATTACACCCCATCGCCATGATCGCTGGTTTGTCCATCACACTACCCGCTCATATTACCGGGAACTGATCAGCTCCGGTGTTCGCATTTACGAATACACTGATGGGTTTATTCATTCAAAAACCTTTATCTCAGATGATAGTACCGCTACGGTAGGCACGATTAATCTTGATTTCAGGAGTCTTTACCTCCATTTTGAATGTGGTCTATGGATTCATAAAAGTGGAGTGCTGAAGGATATCTTAAAGGATTTTCTTGATACCTTGGAAAGCTGCCATGAAGTCACTAGGGAGGAATGTGACTTCAACATAGCGTTGCGTCTTATGCAAGACGTCTTTAGAATCTTTGCCCCCCTGATGTAACCATATGATCCTGAGTGAACTCGTTCAGCTAAAGCTGAACATCGGGGCTTCAGATGGGGAATCTACCCCACCTGAAGTAAAATAAGAACTCCCACTTATAGAAGTGGGAGTCTTGGAATTTGATCAATAGAGCAAACTTATTTATCTGCATGGATCAGCTGCAACAATTCTTCTTCATTAAGAAGGGGAATATTTAAGGCCAATGCCTTATCATATTTGGAACCGGGATCTTCTCCCACTACCACATAGTCTGTATTCTTGCTTACACTGCCGGAGACCTTGCCGCCCCTTTCCTCAATCAGATTCTGGGCGTCCTTTCGGGACAAGGTAGGTAAAGTTCCGGTGATAACGAAGGTTTTCTCGGTGAGGTTTCCTTTTGGGGACATTTTTTCAGCGGTCATATTTACCCCCGCTTCTTTTAACTTTTCCAGGATGCGCAGATTCTGTTCCTGTCGAAAATACATGGTAATGCTTTGGGCAATCTTGGCGCCGATTTCCGGAATTTTTATTAAGGTTTCTTCTGATGCAGCACCTAAATCCTCCAGAGAACTAAAGTGCTGGGCCAGGATTTTTCCCGTTCGTGTGCCCACAAAACGAATGCCCAGGGCAAAGATCAATTGGGCCAGGGTATTATTCTTGCTCTTTTCCAAAGCAGTTAAAAGGTTACGGGCAGATTTTTCCCCTAAGCGATCTAATTTTTCCAATTGCTCCTGAGACAGATAATAAAGATCGGCCGCGTCATGCACCAAACCCGATGCTAACAACTGGGCCAGAACCTTCGGCCCCATACCGTCAATATCCATGGCATCCCGGGAAACAAAATGAATTAAGGTTTCCCGAAGCTGTGCGGGACAAGCTCCTCCCGTACACCGGGAGGCGACTTCATCGTCTAAGCGCACCACCTGGGAACCGCATTCCGGGCATTTTTCCGGCATGACAAAGGGTGTTTCTGCTCCGGTCCGTTTATCTTTCACCACCTGGATTACCTCAGGAATAATATCCCCCGCCTTATGTATAACCACATTATCACCGATCATAATATCTTTTTCTTTGATATTATCTTCATTGTGCAGGGTGGCACGGCTGACGGTGCTGCCGGCCAAACGCACCGGTTTTAAGAGTGCGGTAGGCGTTAGGACGCCGGTACGCCCCACCCGGATGATAATATCCTGCACCTGAGTTTCTGCTTCCTCCGCCGGAAATTTATAGGCGATCGCCCAGCGGGGCGCTTTGGAGGTTGCCCCCAGTGCCCGGCGCTGCTCCAGATCATTTACCTTAACCACCATGCCGTCAATTTCATAAGGTAACCGGTGGCGCTTTTCCGTCCACTGCTCAATGTAATCAATCACCTCTTGCATGCTGCCGGATAAATATCTTTCCTTATTCACCAAGAAACCCTGCTCCGCCAGATAATCTAGGGCTTGGCTATGACTATTTATTTCTTTCCCTTCCACATGGATCAGATCATAAACAAAAACCTGCAGCTGACGGGAGGCAGCAATTTGAGGACTTAATTGGCGCAACGAGCCGGCAGCGGCATTGCGGGGATTGGCAAAAACGGCTTCCCCCCCTTCATCCCGCTCCTCATTTAACCTTAGGAAAGCTTTTTTGGGCATAAAAGCTTCTCCCCGCACCATTAAGGAAGGGACCGGCTCCGATAAACTTAATGGGACGGTGACAATGGTTTTCAAGTTTTGGGTAATATCTTCCCCTGTGGTCCCATCCCCCCTGGTAGCTCCCGTGACCAAAAAACCGTCCTCATAACGCAGAGCTACGGTAAGGCCGTCAATCTTCAGTTCCACCACGTATTCCACCTGGTCACCCACTGCTTGCACCACTCGTTGGTGAAAAACTTTCAAATCAGCTGCGCTAAAAGCATTGCCCAAAGAAAGCAGGGGTTCAGGATGGTGCACCGTCTGAAACCCGGTTAATGGCTTGCCTCCCACTCTTTGCGTAGGAGAGTCGGGAGCAGCCAGTTGAGGATATTCACTTTCCAATCTCATTAACTCTTTCAGCAGCCGATCATAGGCTGCATCAGAGATTTCAGGCCGATCCAATTCGTAATAGGCCTGATTATGATATTGAATCTCTTTTTTCAGTTGATCTGCTCTGGCACTTGCCGTCGAAAAATCCATTCCAGACACCTCTTATTTTTAATCAGGTGATGCTAAATCTTTTTTATCGGAGCATATTTAATCATAAAACCCTTAATCCCCTGTTCCGGAAAAGCAACGCTGATTTCCATATCTTCCCCGGATCCGCTGGTTTTTACTATCACACCCACGCCAAATTTGGCATGCTGCACCTTATCCCCCAAATTCATCAAACTCTCAGCCTTGCCGGGAGCAGATAAAATAGCTTTTTGGTTTCCGGAGGTAGGACGATCCCCGGTACCACGGTCCCCGGTACCGTCATCCATCAGTTCCACGGGGATTTCTTTAAGAAAGCGTGACTCACCATTATACTGACTTTTTCCCCAAAGCATGCGGTGATAGGAACGGCTGATATATAATCTTTCCTTAGCTCGGGTCATCCCTACATAACATAGACGCCGTTCTTCCTCCATCTCCTCTTCATCCAACATGGCTCGGCCATGAGGGAAAACTCCTTCCTCCAGTCCCACCAAAAAAACCACGGGAAACTCCAGCCCCTTGGCCGTATGCAGCGTCATCATGGTCACGGCGGCGTCTTCCTCCCGCAAAGAATCCAAATCTGTGGACAAGGATATTTGTGCTAAAAAATTCTCTAAAGTAGGTTCTTCCGCTGTTTGGTCAAATTCAGCTGTTACAGAAAGAAATTCCTGTAAATTCTCCAGACGGCTCTCTCCTTCCGGAGATTTATCTTCCTTTAAAGCATTAATATAGCCGGTGCGCTGCCATAATTCCTCTGCTAATGGGGTTAAAAACAAGTGGTTTTTCTTCTCCATCAAAGTTTTCATGAAATCATAAAACCCTTGCAAGGCATGGATGGCGCGGGCGGATAAACCTGGAATCTCTATTAATTCTCCTAAGGCAGCGAAGGCAGTGATCCCTTTCATGGCGGCATAGCTTTCTACCTTTTCCCAGCTGGCTAATCCAATCCCCCTTTTCGGTTCATTAATAATCCGGGCCAGACTCACCCCATCGTCAGGATTAGAAAGCACCTTCAAATAAGCCATGGTATCCTTAATTTCTTTCCGATCATAAAACTTAATCCCTCCATAAATCCGGTAAGGGATTTTGTACTTGATAAAAGCATCTTCCAAGGCACGAGACTGGGCATGGGTGCGGTACAGAACCACACAGTCCTGATAGCTGATGCCCTCCTGTACATGCAGACCATAGGCTGTTTCGGCCACAAAAGCCCCCTCGGCCCTTTCATCCTCCGTCACCCGGTAAACAATTTTGGCCCCTGCCCCCTGGTCCGTCCAAAGGTTTTTTTCTTTTCGCTCCATATTATGGCAAATAACGGCATTAGCAGCATTAAGAATGTTTTGCGTAGAACGGTAATTTTGTTCCAGACGAATAACCTGAGCATTTTGGTAATCTTGTTCAAAATCCAGAATGTTTTGAATATCCGCTCCCCGCCAACGGTAGATGGATTGATCGGGATCACCTACGACACACAGATTTTCGTGACCTTCCGCCAGCATCTGAATCAGACGATACTGACTGTGGTTGGTGTCTTGATATTCATCCACCAGAATGTAGCAGAACTTATGCCGGTAGTATCTAAGAACCTCCGGTTTCTTGCTGAAAAGCTCCACTGTTTTCATAATGAGATCATCAAAATCCAAAGCATTGTTTTCCGTGAGCTTCCTCTGATACAGTTTATATACATCCGCCGCCTTAGTTTCAAAAAAATCTCCTGCCATCTGGCCGAATTTTTCCGGGTTCCAGCATTTATTTTTTGCGTTGCTGATAGCTGCTGCCATACCCCGAGGTGTGAATTTCTTTTCATCAATATTTAATTCTTTTAAGCATTTTTTAATTAAGAGCTGCTGATCACTATCATCATAGATCACAAAATTGCGATGAAATCCTAAATGGTGGATGTCCTGACGCAAGATGCGGACGCAAGTGGCATGAAAGGTACCAATCCACATACGCCGGCTGCTGTTTCCCACCAATTTTTCAATGCGCTCCCGCATTTCCCGGGCAGCTTTATTCGTAAACGTAATTGCCAGTATTTGAGCAGGATCGACACCTTTTTCTTCAATTAAGTACGCCACGCGATGAACTAAAACTCTTGTTTTCCCCGACCCTGCACCGGCCATAATCAACAAAGGGCCTTCTGTACATCTAACGGCTTCCTGCTGTTGGGGATTCAGTGATGTTAACAAATCCATAGTATCCTCCTCAGAATCTATCTCCAGGTAACTTAAAAAACCAGCCCTTTGAGGCCGGCTTCTTATGATTCTACCTAATCCAAGCAACGACATTAGTTACCGTAAGCTTTTGCAATCCTGCAATTTGATTTAAAAAACCTACCTTGTCTATTCTTACCTTCTGCCTTCCAACTCCTGAGCAATTTCATCCAACTCTATTCCATGATAGGCAAAAAGCACCAGTAGATGGTATAGCAGGTCGGCACTTTCGTAAATCACCTCGGCCTGATCATCATTCTTTGAACCGATAATAACTTCAGCCGTTTCTTCCCCCACCTTTTTTAAAATCTTGTCCTGTCCCTTTTCAAATAAATAAGTGGTATAAGATCCTTCCGGCCGCTCCTCTTTGCGCTCCAAAATCACCTGATAAACCTCTTTTAAAATCTTACCTAGTTTAGTATCACTCATGCTCATCCCTCCTGCTTCTATCTATTATAGCACCTTTTTTTGATCAGAAGCTTCTTTATGAAAAAAACTTTTCCTATTGTCTTTTAGGTTTTCCTGCCTCATTAAAGCCTGATAATCCTCCGGGGTGTTCACATTATAAAAAAGATGCTTCATATTGCCGGATGCACTTAATTCTTTTTCATTAATTTCTAAGACCTTCACTTCAGGATAAAAATGAAACGCCGCTACGGCATGATCAGATGCACGGAGATATTTTTCCATCACGGGAAGGCAATTCTTGGAATAGAGAGCACAAAGAGGTTCCCAGTAACCAAAGGGTTTCGGTACTACCACATCGTAGTCCGGCGCCCTTTCAGCAAGATAGGTCACCAATTTTCCTTGAAACAAAGGCATGTCAGAGGATACAACAAAAGCATATTCATTCATGGCAGCTGTCAGCCCGGCATGGACACCGGCTAAAGGGCCTTTACCGGGATAGATGTCCACCACTTCCGTGATCCCGGGAAATTGATATTTATTGCTGTGATTACTGGCGATAATGATTTCGTCTGTAACATCTTTTAATTCTTTGATCATATGCCCAATCAATGTCTCATTATTAAAAGTCATCAGGGTTTTGTCCTGCCCCATGCGCCGACTTTTACCTCCTGCAAGAATAACACCGCTTACCTTCATCATCCAACCCCCCATCAGAAAACTTGGCTTATGCCAAGCCGAACTATAATCTTTCTACCAGCTCAATGGGATCCCCATCTTTTACTTCCCCTGCCTGTAGAATTTTGATAAAAATCCCTTCTTTAGGCATCACACAATCACCGGCTTGATAGTAGATAGCACATTTATTATGGCATTCCTTACCAATTTGGGTGACTTCCCCGATAGCTTCTTTCCCCACCCGAATCTTGGTACCAACAGGCAGGGATACTAAATCGATCCCTTTCGTCGTCAGGTTTTCTGCAAAATCTCCCGGATTAACATCCAGACCTTGGGCACGCATTTTATCGATACTTTCAATGGCTAAAAGACTTACCTGGCGATGCCAGGGCCCTCCATGGGCATCTCCTTCCAGCCCAAAATCAACTAATAGACGGCCTATTGGTATTCTCTTTTTGCGCTCTCCTTTTTTTTCACTGGAGCACACAGCGACAATTTCCCCCATGAAAATCCTCCTAAAGATTTATTACGATTTATCAAGATTTATCTTTTCAAAATCATTTTTTATTTCTAAAAGTACGGATATATTTTTCAATTTCTGAGGCCACACCAACAGCATCATCAATCTGATAACAGGGTACCCCAATCTCCCAAGGAATATCACTGGCAATGGCCAATAGTTCCCCGGTCGGGCAGAGAAGCTTTTGATGAGCTTCAGATCGAAAAACTTCAATCTTCGGTTTTTTTCCTTGACTATATCCTTCGGTGATAATAATATCTACGGGTGAAATACGTTCAATGACTTCATCCAGGGTCAATTCCTGTTCCCGTTTTTCGATGATGGCCATCTTTTCAGGTGATGAAATCGCGACGATATCTGCCCCTGCTTGTCCGTGCCGCCAGGTATCTTTTCCCGGATGGTCAATCTCAAAACGGTGAGCGTCATGCTTGATGATCGCCAGTTTGATCCCTTTTAATTTTAATTCCCGAATTACCTTTTCCAGTAAGGTTGTTTTACCGGACTCCGATTTTCCCACAAAAGAAATTACCGGAATGCTTGTCATCAATTATCCCCCTATTTCATTCATATTTCTTGCCACCGGAATATAATCATGCTTCAGAATATGGTGTTGCACAGGTTTTCCATAGATGCCGTCCATCAGGAATTGCTCCAAATGGTCTTCATCGTAATCTCGGATATCCAATTCCACATCATCGTGCAGACAAGGCTTTAGCTTGCCGTCTGCCGTAATGCGCACCCGATTGCAATCGTGGCAAAAATGGTTGCTTAAAGGGCTGATAAGGCCTACCTTCCCTTTACTGTCAGGCAGTTTAAAAAGACGGGCGACACCGATCTTACCTTTAGTGGGCAGCGGAATTAACTGGGGCACACGATGCAATATTTCTTCCCCCGTCAAAAAATGACTTTTATCCCAATCGCTTGCTTCCCCCAAAGGCATGAGTTCAATGAAGCGAACCTCAAAGTTCTCATCCTTGGTCAAATTGACAAAATCAACAATTTCTTCATCATTGAAACCCCCGATCAGCACCACATTGATTTTTATCGGGGATAGCCCGGCTTTCTGAGCAGCTTCAATCCCTTTTAAAGCTTGGGTCAGATCACCGCCTCTGGTAATTTTATGATATTTCACCGGATCTAAAGTATCCAAACTGATATTCACTCGATTTAATCCCGCTTTTTTGAGATCAGCGGCATATTGCTCCAGCAGCAACCCGTTGGTGGTCATGGCTAAGTCCTCCAGCCCCTTGAATTTTAGCTTGGATATTCTAGAAACCAAATCAATAATGCCCCTGCGCACCAAAGGCTCCCCGCCGGTCAGCCTGATTTTCTTGATGCCAATATTCACCGCCGCCTGGGCAATCTTCTCAATGGTTTCAATGCGCATAATTTCATCATGGCGTTTTTTCTTTACACCCTGAGCCGGCATACAATATTGGCATTTCAGATTACATAAATCAGTCACAGATATCCTTAAATAATTGATTTCCCGACCATAGTTGTCAATCATTCTGGCTCCCCCCGTTTACCTATGCCACGAAGTCCATTTCCTTCATGTTCTCTTATGATTGAATCAAATAAGCACTTAACTTTTGTCCGGAGTCAAGAGGTCCGCTTCCTGCCGGAATATCCGCCAAGAGATTACTTCCCACCATAGAACTTAGTACCCCATTACCTTGTTCACCTGAAATATCTAAAAATAATTTCCCGCCGTTGAAAGTCAGCCTGCCTCGTAAAAATCTGCGGCTCGAGCTCTGTTTATGAAAGTTTTGCTTTAGCGCCACTTCCAGTTTTTCATGGAGATAGTTTTGCTGCCCGGCCATCTTTTTTATAGAAGGCATGCCCAATAATTGGAATATCACCATGGCTGATGCCGGATTTCCCGACAAACCCAATAAAATTTTCCCGTCCTTGACAGCTGCCGCTGTAGGCGAACCCGGCTTCATTTTCACCTTCCAGTATAAGGTTTCCGCCCCAATCAGCGGATAGGCATCCTTTACCACATCATAATCACCTACCGAAACCCCTCCGGTAGAAATAACCATATCTGCCTGAGCCAGTCCCTGCCGCATCAGATCTGCTATATCTTCCACCCGATCCCTGGCCAAGCCCAGCATAATCGGTTCTGCCCCTATTTCTTTGATATAGCCCATTAAGGTGTAACTATTGCTGTTCCGTATTTTCCCCGGAGCCAGTTGTTCGGAAACATCCATAAGTTCATCTCCGCTGCTAAACACAGCGATTCTGGGCTTGCGGTAAACAGGAATATTTGCGAATCCCAAAGATGCCATCAGCCCAATCATGGGAGGAGAAATGCTCAGGCCTTTTTGAGCGAAGACGGTTCCTTTTCGGATATCTTCCCCAGCGGGAACAATATTCTCTCCTGATTTGCCACCATGAAAAACGGTAACGTAGTTTTCTTTAGATACCGTCTTCTCAAAAGGAACCACCAGATCAGCACCCTCAGGTATGGCAGCACCAGTCAGAATCTTTGCCCCCTGACCAGCACGAATCTTATGCTGAGGCGCATGACCTGCCGGAATTTCTTCAATCACTTCGATCGTAACCGGATGTTCCTTCGTTGCTGTTGCCGTATCCGCTGCCCGAAAAGCAAAGCCGTCATAAGGTGAACGATCAAAGGGAGGGATGTTTTCCTGAGCTGTTAAATCCTCCCCCAGAATCCGTCCCAGGGCATCATTCAATGGACACATTTCTACTTCTGTGGGATGGGAATAGGCCAGTAATTGTTCCAATGCTTCTTCTAAAGAAATATTTGTTTTCAATTCGTTACCTCCAAGTTAACTTCCTTACATGTCCAAGGGTTAAAGAGTATAAAAAAAGCCTGCAATGAAATGCAGACAATTATCCCGGTTTTTTTAAAAAATCGGATATCATGCATCTCCTTCGCAATCAGCAAGCAAAAGCATTTCTGCCCTTACTCTGTGGATCTAAATCCAGGCCTGATATCCATAGCAGGTGCCTTAGGATCGTCAGGCTCGGAGCATAAGTTTTTAATTATTTTTAATTGGATCTGATACTTTATTGGTTCTTAAATTATACCTCAATCCGTGTCAAGATTTCAATAGGCACATCCCAGAATAAAATCAAAAGGAGTCCAGCGAAAAATATCTTTCGTTGCACTCCTTCTGATTTTTCCGGAAAATATTTGTCCGATAACTAACTGCCACTAATACCCCCGCTTCTGAAAGCGATGGGATAAGTGGCACTAAGTTCCTGGATAACGATTTCTAAGCATCTGATGGAGTAAAAACTCCTCCTGATGCCAAGAACTCTGTTTATCAATATTGAGGGATAATGGTTACAAATTGTTTCTCACCATATTGATAAACTTTCTAAGGGCGGCATAACCGATTCCTGTCAAAACTATTGAAATACTTCTTGTTTTGGCAGCAACCGCTCCCGCGGCAAAACTTCCCATGGTTAAAGGCCACATATTATCAGGCCAGACTTCCTTGAAATTAACATTAGCAGCAGATAAGCGCAGTTGTTCCTTAGCTTCCTCCACGCTTAGGACAGTTTTTTCTTGCCCCACAAGAACAACCCCCCTCCCATGATCAAAGCTACAGCTGCCATGAGAAAAGCAACAAGAAAACGCGGCATTAAGAGACTAAGCCCTAAATAAATGCCCCACACACCAAAAAGCAATGCCACCAAGCATAAAACGCCTGCTGCAATGAACATTACCAGAGCAATAGCTGTGTTTATTGCTCTTCCTTGCAGAAGAGTAAATTCCGCTTCAATAAGATTTGTTACCTGAATTAAGAATTCTGCAATACTGTTCATAGCTTTACTTCCTTTTTAGTAGTTTTACCACCAAGAAACCTAAACCAAAAGCCACCAGTAATGTGATAACCGGATGTTGTCTTACAGCATCTGTGCTCTTATCAACAGCCTTTTTGCTGTAATCCTCTGCTTTTTTTAATAATACTTCTCCGCCTTCAATAGGCTTCTGGGATAATTCTTTTAACAACTTACTCCCTTGTTCCAAGGTAACTTCCAGAAAAGCTTTAACTTCCGATAAATCCCAAGATGTCCCTTGATTTTCTGTATTCGTTGCCTGCTTTTGTTCTTCCATTCGTTTCACTCCTTTCCTTTCTATATTATATATTTTTTCGCTATCCATCTGTTTTTTCCTCTTATTCTGAAAGAAATATTTAATAAACATCTGCTTTTATCTCATTATATCATAATCTCATATTTTACAAATGATATAAATTAGTGATAATCCCATGATTTGGTTCTTTTTATGATCATGACTTTAATATAAAAGAGCTGATTTTTATTCAGGTGCGTAACCGTTAAAATCAGCTCTTCACTATTGAAATATTTATTTGAGATCAATTTATTATGCTCGATTGGCAGCAATGGCAGAAATAGCCTCCAAAGCAACATCTACCTCCTCAAAAGTGTTAAAGTATCCTAAACTAAGCCGCACCGTACCCTGAGGGAATGTCCCCATGGTACGATGGGCATCCGGTGCGCAGTGCAGACCTGGTCTGGCCGCAATGTTGAAAACTTTGTCCAGAATAAAGGATACCTCCCCAGGTTCTTTATTCCCAATATTAAAAGAAACTAATGGAGCCCTGTCCTTGCCAAGCTCAGGCCCAAACAATGAAATATTTGGCATACTTTCCAGACCACCTAATAATCTCTCTGTCAATACCCTTTCCTGCTCACGAATCTCAGCTAATCCAATTTGCAATATAAAGCGAATCCCTGCTCCTAATCCTGCAAGACCCGGGGTGTTAAGGGTTCCGCTCTCATATCGTTCCGGACACGCCTCGGGCTGCAAAGAAGGTTCCGAATTTCCCCCGGTCCCTCCTTCTTTCAAAGGCGTAAGACTGAGACCATCCCGAATATACAATCCCCCTGTTCCTTGCGGTCCCAAAAGGCCTTTATGTCCGGTAAAAGCCAGCAAATCTATGTCCATGGCCTGAACATCAATAGGGAAAGAGCCCGCTGTTTGGGCGGCATCTACCATCAATAAAACTCCCTTTTCCCGTGCCAATTTACCAATGGCATCAATGGGATGCAAAACCCCGGTCACATTTGAGGCGTGACTGAGTATAATCAGACGGGTATTTGATTGTATCGCTGCAGCTACCTGGTGGGGATCCAGTCCCAGTGAGATAGAAGTTGTCAGCTTGGTAACCTTAATCCCCTTTTCTTCCATTGTCGCTAAAGGGCGGGTCACAGAATTATGTTCTAAAGAACTGGTAATAACGTGATCTCCTGGATGTAAAATTCCTTTTAGTCCTAAGTTAAGCCCTTCTGTAGCGTTGCAAGTAAAAACCACACGTTCCGGATTGGGAATATTAAATAATTGAGCAACCAAGCTGCGGGTTTCCCAAACAATCTGTCCCGCCATCAATGACATATGATGGCCTGAACGGCTGGGATTGGCTCCTTTTTTTCGCAGGCATTGATCTACCGCCTGATACACAGCCTCCGGTTTAGGCCATGATGTTGCTGCATTGTCAAAATAAATCATTTTCTTAAACCACCTATATAATCTATATAATCTAAAATGGGAGAAGATCAGCCCTTAAGAAGATAGCTGATCAGAAACAAGAATTCTTTCGGGATGGGTATACACGTTCATGCGCTTATTTCTGGCGAAGCCAATGACAGTAATACCTAATTCTTCCGCCAAATTAATGGCCAATTCCGTAGGAGCAGACACCCCAATTAAAATCGGACAGCCCATTTTTCCGGTCTTGATTAAAATCTCGGATGAAATTCGTCCGCTGAAAACGATTGCTTTTTGAGTAAGATCAATCCCGTTAAGAAAAGCATGGCCATAAAGCTTATCTAATACGTTATGGCGTCCAATATCAAAGACATAGGAATCCAGTTGTCCGTGAGATGCGAAAGCACCGCTATGCACTCCCCCCGTTTGATGGAAGAGTTCTGAATTGCTTTCCAGAAGATTAATGTAGTGACTTACATCTCGCGAAGTAATCTTGAGGGCACTGGTGATCTCTTTCGTCAATCGGGCATCATTGGCAAAATAAAAGGAAGTCTTTCCTTTGCCGCAGCAGGAAGTAATATATCGCTTGAGGAACAATGTTTCCCCCAACACACTCCCCCCGGTTGTCTCCACCCACATGAGGCCCTTTTCCTGGTCTAATGAAGTTTTTACCAACTGATCCGGAGTTTGAATCATCCCTTCCGAGGAGAGAAAACCTGCGATCAGCTCTTTTTCCTGTCCGGGGGAACAAACCATGGTAGTAAATTCCTGGTCGTTGACATAGACTGTCAATGCTTTTTCCACCACAACCAATTCCCTTTCCGTTTTCTGGTCGGTGCCTTCAATCTTAATGACCGTTATTTCTACTGTTGCCCCAGGTGAATGATCTGCCATTTTATGAGCCCCCTATGCCATCCTAAATATAAAGAAAAAGGAAGTAACATTAACTTTCTGCAACTTCCTAAATATAATTTGTTTGATGATACCGGTTTAATGCTTACTTCCACAAGGACGGAAAAAGTTCCTGCCATCAGTTTAAAAAATAAGGTCACATCATCATAATCATTGTGTACAGTTATTTCTATTTCAATACATAATCTAAACCTGCGTCGAATCCCTTAGGTTAAAGATTGAGCAGAGGCCTCTGATCTTTGATCCCCAGATCCACTTGATGATGAAAACAACTAAATTCCCCGGTATGGCAGGCAACACCGGTTTGGTCCACCTTAATCAGCAAAGTATCGCCGTCACAATCATAAAACAATTCCTTGACCCGTTGAAAATGGCCGGAAGTTTCTCCTTTTTTCCATAGTTGCTGCCGGCTGCGGCTATAAAACCAGGTATATCCGGAGACAAAGGTTAAAAGGAGGGAGGATTGATTCATCCAGGCAACCATCAACACCTGGCCGGATTTTTCATCTTGAATAACCGCCGGGATCAATCCCCGGTCATCAAATTTTAAGAATTGTGTAAAGTCAGGTAAGGAAGGAATTTCTGCCGGACGCACATTAATGCCCTGCATCTGGAGAAAGGTTTTGGCTTCCTTAATACTAACCTCACCAAAATGGAAAATAGAAGCCGCCAAAACAGCACTGGATCCGCCGATGGTGAGACCATCTGCCAAATGGCGCAGATTGCCTGCCCCGCCTGAAGCAATGACAGGAATCTGCACTGCCTCGGAGACGGCTTTGACCAAAGGAAGATCATAGCCGTCTTTCGTTCCGTCCCGGTCCATACTGGTAAGGAGGATTTCCCCGGCTCCTAAAGCTTCCACCTTTTTTGCCCATGACAAGACATCCAGGCCTGTGGCCTCCCGACCGCCCTTAACATAAACCTCCCAGTGCCCCTCATCCTGCTGCCGGGCATCTATCGCCACCACAATACATTGGGAGCCGAATTGTTTCGCTCCTTCCTCGATGAGGGATGGGGTTTCTACCGCCGAGGTATTCAGGGAAATCTTATCTGCTCCGGCAGTAAGAATCTGTCTGATATCTTCGATGGTTCTTAGTCCTCCGCCCACGGTAAAGGGTATGGTCACCTCTTCTGCTGTACGTTTCACCAAATCTAACATAATATCCCGGCCTTCGGAAGAGGCTGTGATATCGAGAAAAATCAGTTCATCAGCACCGGATTGGTCATAAAACTGCGCCAATTCCACCGGATCTCCTGTATCCCGCAGATTAACGAAATTCGTTCCCTTGACTACCCTTCCCCCGGTCACGTCTAAACATGGAATAATCCGTTTTGCCAACATTATCCTTCCTCCCCTCTGCCGATTTTAATAGCTTCCTTCAGATCCACCTTGCCCGCATACAAAGCTTTGCCCATGATGACGCCTACAATCCCCGGCTCTTTCAGCTGCCGGATCTTTCTGATATCCTCGATGGTGGATACCCCTCCCGATACAATGACTTCTAAATCACAAGTTCGGGCTAATTCTGCCGAGGATGCCAGATTAGGTCCCTGCAAGGTCCCGTCTCTGCGGGTATCCGTGAATACCACCTGGGTGATCCCCAGGGATCGGATTTCATGGCCCAGCTCCAAATACGTTTTACCTACGGTTTCTGCCCAGCCTTCAATGGCTACCTGGCCGTTTTTACTGTCAATGCCCACCATGATTTGACCGCCATACTTCTCAACACTTTTTTGCACCAGGTCCAGATTGGAAATCGCTGCCGTGCCCAATATTACCCGGCTAACCCCCAGATCCAGAAGCTGATCAATGGAGTCCATGGTACGGATACCTCCACCCAGCTGAACAGGGATTTTAATACCTTGGACGATCTTTTTAATGACATCAAAATTTACCATTTGACCGGAAAAAGCTCCGTCCAAATCCACCACATGAAGCCTTTCGGCACCCGCTTGTTCAAAGGTTTGGGCCATGCCTGCCGGATCGTCGGAATAAATCGTTTCCTGATCAAGTCTTCCTTCAATTAATCGCACACACTTGCCACCTCTGAGATCAATGGCCGGAATGACTAACATTTTCCACCAACTCTCCAAAATTCTTTAATAATTTCATCCCCCATGCGCTGCTTTTTTCCGGATGGAACTGGATGCCAAAAACGCGATCCTCTCCCACCGCAGCCGGAAAATCTATGCCATAATGGGTGACACCGCCAATGAGAGATGAATTTGCCGGTATCACATAATAAGAATGAACAAAATAAAAATAGGTATCGGAAGGAATGTTTTTCAGAAGCGGATAATCCCCTGCTTTGCGCACTTGATTCCAACCCATATGAGGGACTTTCAATTGGTCCGGCAAATGATTAAATTTAACAACCCGGCCGGGAAAAAGACCCAAACCCTGATGAATCCCATGTTCTTCCCCTTCTTCAAAAAGCAATTGCATGCCCAGACAGATCCCTAATAAGGGCTTTCCGGCCTGAACAGCCTTTTTGATCTCGGGAAGAAATCCTCTTTCCCGCAAATTTTTCATCCCCGCTTCAAATGCTCCCACACCGGGGAGAATTATCCCATCCGCCTGGGAGAGTATCTCCGGGGTACTGCTGATCACTCCATCAAATCCGGTGCGAGCTATGCCTTTTTGGACACTGGCCAGGTTTCCCATTCCATAATCAATAATGACGATCATTAATTCATCTCCCTGTTTTTACAAGATGCCTTTGCTGGAGGGAATCCCTTTCTCCAGGTTATCCCGGGCTGCAGCTTGGCGCAAAGCCCGCGCCAATGCTTTAAAGATTCCTTCGATAATATGATGACTGTTCGATCCGGAAATCTGCCGCACATGAAGGGTGATCCCTCCGGAAAAGGCAAAGGCTCTTAAAAATTCCGGAACCAGCTCCGTATCAAAATTTCCCACCTTGTCCGGAAGAGGGGCCAGATCACATACCAGATACGGGCGCCCGCTCAGATCCAAACTAACCATTATCAAAGTCTCATCCATGGGAACAAAAAAAGTACCATACCTGTTAATCCCTGCTTTATCTCCTAAGGCTTCCCGGAAAGCCTGTCCCAACACCAAACCTAAATCTTCAATACTATGATGCTCATCCACGTCTAAATCTCCGGTCATTTCCAAGGTACAATCAAATAAGCTATGCCGGCAAAATAAGGTCATCATATGATCGAAAAAGCCGATGCCCGTGCTGCCTGTCAGCTTGCCCTCACCCTCTAACTGCAGCATCAATTTGATCTGGGTTTCCGCCGTATTTCTTTCTACCATTCCTTGCCGCATCATCATCAATCCTTCATCCTTACTTGCACTGCCTGGGCATGAGCGGTCAAACCTTCTTTTTCCGCCAGTCGGATAATATGTGCTCCGTCACTTTGCAGTTTTTCCTTGGTAAAATAAATGACGCTGGTTTTTTTCATAAAGGTATCTACCGTCACCGGAGAATAGAAGCGTGCCGTCCCCCCGGTGGGCAAAATATGATTCGGTCCTGCCCAATAATCTCCCACAGGTTCAGGTGCATATGCTCCCAAAAATACCGCTCCAGCATTTTTTACCAGTCCTAAAATCTCAAAAGGTTTCTCCACCATCAACTCCAGATGCTCCGGTGCTGCCAAATTGGCAATCTCCATGGATTCCTTTAAATCCGCGGTCAAGATAATCGCGCCATGATCATTGATGGATTTCTCCGCAATCTCCCGCCGGGAAAGAACCTGCAACTGTTTTTCCACTTCCTGCTGCACCTGAAGGGCTAGTTCCCCATCGGTGGTCACTAAAAGTGCTGTGGCCAGGACATCATGCTCTGCTTGGGAAAGGAGATCAGCGGCCAAAAATTCCGGTTTGGCCTTTTCATCAGCCACCACCAAAATCTCACTGGGTCCGGCCAGCATATCAATATCTACGGTGCCATAAACCATTTTTTTCGCGATGGTGACAAAGATATTGCCCGGCCCTGTGATCTTATCCACCTTTGGAATCGTATCGGTACCATAGGCTAATGCTGCAATCGCCTGAGCTCCCCCGATTTTATAAATTTTTTGGACGCCCGCTTCTTGAGCAGCCACCAAGGTATAAGGATTGAGGGTTCCGTCCTTACCCGGCGGGGTAACCATGATAATTTCTTCTACGCCGGCGACTTGAGCCGGGAGCACATTCATCATCACAGAAGAAGGATAGGATGCGGTACCTCCCGGCACATAAACCCCTACCCGTTCCAAAGGACGGTATATCTGTCCCGTGATGGAACCTTTTTCATCCGGCTCCATCCAGGAATGGGTGCGCTGCTTTTCGTGAAAACGACGGATCTGATCCATGGCCATCCGTAAAGAAAGAAGATAGTCCTCATCCACCTGGGCGTATGCAGCTTCGATCTCTGTTTTCTTAACTAAAAGATCATCCAGGGTCAGGGTGGGACAATCGAATTTTTGGGAATACTCAATTAAGGCTTGATCCCCCCGCACTTTTATGTTCTCCAGAATGTCTTCCACCAACCCACGGTAACCTTGATCTTCCACCTGTTTTTTCTCGATTAATTGGCTAAATTCCTTGCTGTTAGCATCGATTATTCTGATCACCAGACTCTGTCTCCTCCTTGGTTAATGCCCGCATTTTTTCAATTAGTTCCTGCATTCTTTCGTGTTTGATACGATAACTGACCCGATTGGCAATGAGACGGGCTGAGGCAGAAAAAATCTCTGCAATCGGCACCAAATCATTTTCCTTAAGGGTGGCACCACTGGACACAATATCGACAATCATTTCCGAAAGATTTACTTTTGGCGCCAATTCAATATTACCGTGCAGCTTAATGACTTCAACCTGGACGCCCTGGTCCCGCAAAAATACATCCGCGACACGGGGAAATTTCGTCGCAACCCGAGTATGATTGAAGTGAGAAAGGGAAACATGACCCTGTTCATCGGCCAATTCTTCAGCCCGTTTTTTGGGGATTGCTACCACAAAACGACAGGCTCCGAATTTAAGATCCACCAATTCAAAAACATCCTTATTGCTTTCCACCAGGGAGTCCTTACCCACAATCCCCAGATCTGCTGCACCATAATCTACATAGGTAGGGACGTCTGTAGGACGGCAAATAATATAATTGACATTCTCTTCCGGATATGCAAAGAAGAGTTTTCTGGAATCTGTCTCCAATGATTCCACAGGATAACCTGCTTTTTGCAAGAGCTCGATGGCATCTGTACCCAATTTTCCTTTGGGCAGAGCAATAGTTAAGGTATCTGCTTTTATTGTTTTATTTATTTCATGGGTTTCATTCATTATTTTAATTCCACCGCCTTTATAACTCAATCACTTCTTTGGCTTGGGGCAAAGTTTCCTTCTTGCTGAATGCCGTCCGCACCCTAAAACCACTCCGGCGCAATTCCTGAGCTTTTTTAATACCCGCTGCCCAATCTTGACAGATCACCAGATAGTCCAGGACATCGGAATCATGCTCCGTTTCCCCCAAGGCCAGCATCAAGCGTTCCAAGCCGATGGCAAAGCCTGTCGCCGGTGCCGGAGCACCATAATGGCTTAAAAGATCATCATACCTGCCCCCTCCTAAAATGGGTGCTCCCACTTTAGGACTATAACCTTCAAAAATAATACCACTATAGTAATCAAAATCCCGTACAATGCCAAAGTCAATAAAAACATGCTGCTCCACGCCGAAAACCTGGAGCAGACGATAAATTTCTGCCAGATTCTCCAAAGCAGCTTGAGATGTGGGGTTATTGGTGACCTTTGAGGCCTGATGAATGACGCTGATATCCCCTCTCAAAGTAGGTAAAAGTAAAATTACTTCTTTAATGTCCGATGCTGCCTGAACGCGGTTTAAGATAGTTTCTAATTTTACGTAATCTTTTTTCCATACTGCTTTGAGAACCTCCAGCTCATCCTCTTCATCCAGTTTTAACTGATCGATGATCCCTCGAAGAAAATCCCGGTGACCTAAACTGATTTGAAAATCAGCTAAGCCTGATTCCTTTAAGGTCTCCACCGCCAAGGCGATGACTTCGCCGTCCGCAGCTGCTCCCTTGGAGCCGATAAATTCCACGCCTCCTTGATAAAATTCCCGTTGCCGGCCCATTTGAATATTTTCATAGCGAAAAACCCGGGTGAGATAGAAAAACTTCAAGGGATAATCGGCCGGGGAAAAATGATTGGCCGTCATCCGGGCAATGGGTGTTGTCATATCCGTACGCAGGGCCAAAATTTGTCCTTCCCGGTCAACCAATTTGAAAAACTGATCTTCCGGGGTTTCCGCAGGACGTAAATTTTCATAGTACTCTAAAGCAGGAGTCGCCACTTCTTCATAGCCCCAGCTTAAAAATTTATTAATTAAACAGTTCTCCAGTTTCCTTTTGGCTCTGGCTTCTGCAGGGAGGAGATCTCTCATCCCTTTCGGCAATTGAAAGCTATTTTTCTCCTTCAAACCAATCTCTCCTTTATTACTTTAACGTGCTAAAGCATTAAAGTAATTCTAACATCCGTCTGCTGATACGTCAATCTTTTTTATGAGTTTTACGCAAATTTTATCATCAATCATTTTAATAATCAACGTTTTAGCGTCTCCTGGATTTCTAAAAAATCAAGGTGCTGAAGAAGTTCTAGCCGCAAGATACAAAAAGATATGTGTCTCTCATATTCTTATGGTAACTATTAACTCCTTTGGCACTAATATTCTTCTGGTGAAGGAAGTACATTCTTAAATTGCTCTAATTTCATATAATCTGTTTTTTGCAACCAATTAGTTAAAGTGGTTTTATTCCAATCTGTTAGATGACTTAATTGCCTCATCCGTGGTATATCCCATAAAGACTTAGAGGATGTTCCATCTATGTTTTTCAATATGTACTCCTCAAAGCTCTTTGTGTATTTAACTATATCGTCTTTTTCTTCTCCACGCACCCAATCTTCGTCCTTAAACAAACTTGCATATCTCGTTTTTTTATCTTTGATAACTAATGTAGGTGTAATTTTGATAGTTCCCATGCCTAATGGTTTTCCCATACCAATCTTATGATAGTGCTTTTCCGGAAAATTCAAGGCAAATAACAGTGCTCCTAACTCCACTCGTGACAAATTCTCAAACCGAATTTTTCCAGTAAAGCAGGTACCTTCTTTTACCGGTTTTATCTGGGTATGTTGGGTATCAGATTCCTTGATTTGGTCTTTTTTCTCAACCCAGTTATCATTGCTCCCATTTATATTCCGGTGCCAATACATTTTTAAGCCCCTTATCTGTGCTTCTTTGCTGTTCCAATGTACTAAAGATTTCAGTGGGGTATTAACACCTTGAGGCTGTTTCAGATAATGTTGAAAGGTAGTCGGTTTAGGTGATCCTAAGATTTTTGGCGATAATGTCCCCATCAACACATTTCTCTGACCTGGATTTAAAATAGCATCTTCAAAGAATACTCGTGAAGAAAATTGAGATTCCTTGCCAA
The DNA here is from genome assembly GCF_002224645.1 of Dehalobacterium formicoaceticum. Lineage (NCBI taxonomy): Bacteria > Bacillati > Bacillota > Clostridia > Eubacteriales > Peptococcaceae > Dehalobacterium > Dehalobacterium formicoaceticum. The sequence goes on from NZ_CP022121.1 coordinate 3,549,039, forward strand.
AAATAGCTTCTGCAATATCAAATACATCTTCATTATTATGAGAGGAGGGTATTATTTCGCCAATTGTTCTTTTATAAGGTAAGCGGAACATGCCAGTATGACCAAAAGCTGTTATTTCTCCCTGTTCATCAGTGAGATAAAAGCAAGGAACACTACCACCATGTTTTTTAAGTTGATTAAGCAAATCTGCCCGTGGGTCACGATTAGCATCTTCCGTATAATTATATATCAGTTCCTCAGGGATTTGAGTGGGTTCAACATTTTCATCGGCTAAATTTATGATCCAATGCATATGCTTTTTGTCTCCAAGATTACCAGAAGATACCAAGCAACCTTTTTTTAATCCTTGTTCAGCATTAAGACTTACTCTGGTTACCTTTGCATACTTCAAATTATATGGAATTTCTTTGTTACGGCCTCTAAAATGTCGGTGTAAAGTTGGGGAAACAGCCTCAAAAAATATTTCTTTTAAACTAAACGGGTCACATGTAATCTGTGAATTTTCAAGCATTCTATTTCTGGTATTAAAATTAACACGATAGATTTGAGTATTATGAATAACCTTTGATGGTTTAATGAAATAGCTACTCTCGCTTTTTTCAAGAAAACCAGCTTTAATTTTTGGATAGAAAGAATCATTCTCATCCACCATTGAAGTACGGTAATCAAGCCCAAGCTTTGAGGTATCTGCGACAGCCCGGAAAAAGAAACGTTTTCTCCTATCCACTGGTCCTATTTTACTATAACTAATAATTTCCACAAGACTCCGAATCATGCCCCGCAGACTGCTTCCAGGAATTCTAATATTTCCACTCGGAGCAAAAAAATCAGGCTTATCGCATTTTGTTTCATCCTTGGATTCAATAAATTCATCCCTTGCCAATCCGCCTCTGATATACAAAGGAGTGATGGTTTCAACTTCTAAATTAATATGTCCCGATAACCTATCCTTACCTTTTCGAATGCACTCCTTAAGTTCGCCAGGAGAGGGAAATTCAGCTGTTACCACCTTTTCATTTAGGTCAACAAAATTGTATGGGGCTTTGGCTTCTCTCTTCTCCGTGTATTTGTACTCTTCCGAATAATTATTCTGCATTTTATTAAATGTGGAACTTTTATTATTAGATTTAAAAATTTTTTGAGTATTATCTTGATTTTTTACGATAGTATTTGGAGATAATTTTTTTGTTGAGATTGAACTATTATATTTTTTACCGTTATATTCGATTTCAGTAAGCTGACCTTTTTCAAGAGTATACTGAATTTCTTGATTATTCATATCCATAGTAACAGTAAACCAGGGTTTTATACCGATGGTTTTCCCATTTTGCATTTTAATATTTCCGATACATATACCTTTTTTACTTTTTAAAACAATAATTACTCCCTTTTCCATACCTATTCCCCCCTCTCATAATTGGCTATCTTTACAAAACGGCAGTCTACATACCCTGCCTGGCATCTGTTATTATAAGAAATATAATTTCTTGTGGTTAATGCAATGCGTTTTTTTCCGGTATTAACCGAACATGCGGAAATTGGGAGAGGTATGATTAATTCCGTACCTCTGTCTTCCTTTAGTTCCGTCCAGTAACCAACAGCGTTTGCCTTAGTTCCCCATAGTATCTGCTGTGCATCGACAACTTCCTGTTCTTCTCCGTCAGAAATATTATCTATCCTTAATCGCTTTTTAAATATATTTCCTTTACTCTTCCATAAATGGAGTTCCTGTTCTTGATTAAAAATACGCATTTTTAATAAATGTTTCGGCAGAAAGGTCTTTTCTTGGGGGAACTTTATTTTTCCATCAGTAATCATGCCAATTAAAACCTTATAGTGTAAATAAGTGACTACTAAAGACCCTTCCGGCATATTTAAGGCCTCAGCCTCAACAGCCTGATAATCGTCCAACACCAATTCACTGAGTACTGATTTAGTTTTTATCTCTTTAAAATTCAAACCCAATTCTTTACTATTCATGAGCACCCTCCTTCTGCCTGGCACTTTGCTGCCAAGGAGGTGACAAGTCCTTCCAGCATATCTGCAGCACCCCCAACTGATAAATTTCCATTAGGCGTTTCTGAAATCGCAATAATATTTTTATCCACCCTAATCTCCACACTAATACCTTGAAGCACCCCACGACCCACATTCTTTTCTCCCCCCAGGGGAAGATCCCCTGTCCAAAGGTCTTTCACAATCAAAAGAAGAAGTCCCGCTTCCCATTCCTCAAAATCCGGCACAAGCATTTCAATCGTTACCATCGCTTTCTTGTCGTCCCCCGGCCAAAGGGGCATGGTGTTAAACAAAGCTCCGGTTATAGTTCCCCCTGTAAAACGGTCTATCTTAATCCGATTTTGCACCATGGAAATTGTATTATTAATCTCCGTTTCCCGTACTATCAATCGGCTTTTCTGCTTTGTTTTACCTTTATTTTCAGAACATTCAGTATCGGCCCAACCAAAGAGAGATTTGGTCATTTTCTCCCCATTTCCCCCTAAAACATTTATAATTTCCAGAGCTCGATTTCTTACTGCCCCTTTTACTGAGGTGCCAGGTAATATAGTCTTACCTGCTGATGTAATATGAACAGCATCAGGTTCTTCCGGAGTTCCTGAATAAGATCTTATAATTAAGGAATTCTTTATCGAGAAGTGAGCTTTAATTTCCAATGATCGACCCTTTTTAGTAAACATATCGCTGGGTTTGATGGAAGTTTTTTTCACCTGCTCTAAATCTCTGTTTAGCCAAGCAAAGACATTTGCAACCTGTGTAAAATCATATTGGTACCAAGAGGTATCCACCAGCCGAAACCGGCCAAAGCCTTTCGTTGTCATTCTACCTAAAGTGATTTCCCCTTGTTCCATAGCCTCTGCCAACAGAGCTAAGATTTCCAAATATACTTCTTTATGTTCCCGATTGGCCTCGCGCAAAGTTATCTCCATCTTTAGATCAAAGGTAATTCCCGGTTCGACAACCTCATAGTCAAATTTGCATTTATCCTCTGCAATCCCCAGATAGCTATCCAGTTTTACTCCATCCCGTACCCGAATGATAGGATTTTCTTGAGGAGACAAGAACGAGTCTGAGATAGCAAGTGCACTTTGAAAGCAATTATCCTTATTTTGCCGATTCTCATATCCCCAGAACATATTTATTTGCTCTTGCTTTTCCTTATCTTGCATATTGGGCACAAAACTTTCGAAAAAGAAGTGCCGCATAACTCCTGTGAGAGAAGTAGCTGGAATATATGGTCTTCCCTGATGATCTTTTAAAACAGTAATATCCACCGAATTGCCTGTTTCTTCTGATCCAATAATAAGTGGGCTGTCCAAAATAAGTTTTCCTTGAAGGAGAATTTTCCCGATTATTGCCGCATTCTTCATTTACTCTCCCTCCTCTTATTCAATTTTCGCATGGTATTAAAGAATGATAACCAATATACACGGTATAAACGTTTTTGTAAATCTGGATTCTCCGGCCTAAAACTAAGCTCTTTAGTTAACTTTCCCAAATCACCTTCGATAGACAGGCGAAATGGCATTCCCCCGCTTTCCAATGCGTCCAGTAAAGTAATCCTTTTCTTTTTATTACGACAAGCCTTCAACTTATCTTTACCGATTTTTTTAATGTTCTTAATCATTTCCCGAAATTCTTCAGGACTGTCGGCGTTCTTCAACATTAACTCCAGTTTCCCTACCATGCTGCTGTTCAGAGATTTTCCGGCAGTATTATCAGAGCAATCAGCTGCATCCCTTAATCCCTGATCATTTACCTGTCTTTCCAAAACAGCTTCCACCACCTGAGAGAAACATTGATTCAGCTCAACCGGCATGGTACCCATAGGCCTTTTTTGTTTATGTACTTTTCTATTCCCGGGCTCTTCCAACCTTATCTGCTCATCCGGCAAGATATTGAATTCCACCCTGCCAAATCCTTCCCATGTTCTTTCCCCAATTCCTTCAAAAGCTAATTCATGAAGCTTTTCTTTGGTCTTATTTTTCAGTTCCGGGAATTCCATCATAAAGCTTGTCCCTGCCGCTAATGCCTTTGCACTGGGGCTTTTTAACTTCCAAACGCCTACATAGCTTTCTGTTTCATCAGAACGGGCATAAAAACTGCTAATTTTGAAATCTTTTGTTTCCAAGGCATCTTCTAAATATTGTTTCAGAATTTCTTCTGAAACCTCAGGATAACCATATTCATTCCATAAGATAGCAGGAGATAATAAAGTAACTGTAATCCTTTTGCCTATGCTTTTGTTTAATTGGCTATAAGGAATAATCTCCTTGAATTCCAATGAAACTGCTCCGTACTGTACGCTGCGGGAACGGCCAATCTGCAACTCCAGCCTGTCTCCAAACATTTTTTTTACAGCCATTAGATCTTTTTTTTCTCCCCGAATGAACCCGCAAAAATCTTGACCAGCCTGGAGAGACTCATAATTAAAAATCGTTCCGTCAGTACTTTTCCCTTTAATCCTATCTTTTCGTGCACTATGAAAAGAGAAGGATTTTTCCGGAGTTTTTTTCTTTAGTTCATCTCCGTTTATATAAATGAATCCATTGATCCCTTTAGGTGTTTCCTCAAGAATATCTTCAAAAAGATTATAGATTTTCCCGGTTTCCTTTCCTACATGTAAGGAGATAGGTGCAGGAAAATATTGTTCACCTTCCCACCGGGGATAAGCATTAGAAAAAATCAACTTGCCATATAGAAACCAGCGGGCAAATTCTTTATCTTCATGAGCATTTTCCAGTTTTTTTCTTTTTATATATTGGGCAGTCAGAGCCCCCAGTAAGGTTTTCCCGGGAATATAATCCAGTGTACCGGTCATATTCAAATCATCGGAGCCGGAGCTGATCAAAACCGGGGCGTTTGTTTTTAGATGGTATTCCATGGAGTACATAAATCATGCTCCTTTCAATTGTTTTATGATCTCCGAACTAAGTTCCTGTCCGTCTTGATAAAGAGAACATGCAACTTCACCCAGCCCTCTGTTGCGGCCACTACCTACCCGACGTAGATTTATGCAAGCCAAAGTTATCAGCTGGATAAGTTTCGGTTTTTCTTCCTGCAAAATTATTTCTCCCTGGAAGGTACAGCCTGGTTTAAGTACCCGACAGGTACGCAGGCTTCCCTCCCGGGCAAGTCCATTATCGTCTATTGCGGTTTGCATCAGAACTTGCGTCATGGTATTTAATACTTCTTGTTGTGACAAAACACCGGCGAATTCTTCAAAAGACCATTCCAGCCAAGGAATGGCAGATTGAAAGTTTTCAAAAAACAAATTAGTATATGACAAAGGAGATGGTTGAAAACTGCCTGATTGTCCAAAACACTCATCTACATCTTCCGGCTTGAAATAACGGTTATTGGAACAATGAAACATTTCCACAACTTCTTGGGCACTTTCCCGCAGCAAACCCTTCAATCGTCTGGCAGGAAAATATGGAAAGCCATATTGGTCATATGCCAGATCATTATCAATAGCCGCACTCCATCCTTCCCCGGAACCTAAAAGGAGAAACGATAAATTAGTTATTTTAATAGTAAGTTTTAAATCCATACCAATTCTCCCTCGCTTAAAAAGTCAATTTCCGGATAAAATTCCATTAGTTCCAACATCTCAAAATATGGTGTAACTGCATTATTCCATCCATCTTTATAATAGTCACTAGGGCCTTCAATTTTTGGTAATATAAGTTCTCTAGCCTTTAAATTTTCCAGATATCTTTTGGTCGTTTCCTTACCCATGGGGAGAATATTTCTTAACTCCTTCACTTTGGCACGAGGCCATTTACGAAGTTCATTCATCCCATTTTTTAAGTTGATCATAGTATTTTCTTTTCCTTTACTATTCTCACCGACTAGATAGGGGCCAAAATTCAAGCTCCCCTCTTTAACTCGATAATGCTTTTGCCTAATGCCATCCAGAGCCTGGGAATAACCTCCTTGGGAAATATAGAAATCCAACCAGTTACTGTCCGGGTTCTTAGCTGCCGCTTTTTTAGCGGATTGGCACAGCTCTTCCGCCATTTGATATCCTCGATAAAAAGGATATCGAGATTTAATTACTGCTACTCCCGCAGATGTATAAATAGGATTTTGATTTTTTACTTTCTCTAATGGTTCCTGGGCTAATATCCCCATAAATTTCTCCGCCAAATAAACCCCAAGCCGGCCATCAGTAACAAAGGTAATATCGTCTCCCCCAAAAACAATGGGTCTTAAAGGAAGTATCGTTCTATTATTTTTATCCTGCCAGATCTCAAATTCCTCCTGGTGGTTCTTAAAATACTCCATGGAATTAGCCAATTTTCTGATAAGCTTTTTATAGGCATTTTCACTTGCCGCTCTCACAGCCCAAGATAGTTTTCTGGTTTCTACCAGGCTTTTACACTCCATAAATCGTTTACCCATGCCGTTACCATCGATATGCACAATTGCCAAATAGCTTTTACCTTCTTTTTGTCCCAATTGCTCATGTTCCAGGGGAAAAGCAAACCCTTTAGGTAAGAACTTCTCTTTAACTTTATCCATATGATGTTCGTTGTTTTCCGCAGGCAATCGTTTCGCCTTGGAAACTGCAGAAATATAAATTTCTCTTCCTTCCGCATCAATATAGGGTACCTCGGCCGAGTTACCGGAATAAATGCAGTCTGCAGTAATACCATGTTTGGTCAAAACACTATTAGGAAATAAGGTGTTTTTACCTTGATCCAGACTTTTTGTCAAACGTTCCATGTTCTTCTGATATTCTTCGGGATTCAAGCTAAAATAATCATCAATGGCAGCCGCGGTTTGTAAACCAGGTGTTTCTATCAACAGCTTCAATGACCACTTCCTGACAAATAATCTGGCCATGTCCTCCGATCTGAAGAGAAGGAGAGCATTTCCCCCTCCGATATAGCCGATTTCAACAAGCTTTGTTTGATCTGTTTTCAATTGGATGGTTTCAGGCGTCTTAAACCAAGCCTCCATATCGATTTCTGTCCCGCATATTTCTTCTATGGTTTCATGGAGATACTCCTGAAAAATTCTCTCCACTAAAGAAGATGCTCCCAAGTTTTCCTTGAGACTGTTACTAGTAAAGATATATTTCTGAATCGATACCGTATCCAAAAATACTGCCGTTACTTTACCCATAATCAATCCCCTCCCTTTACGTGTTCTATGATTTTGCTCCACAATACATCTTCCTGAAGATCTTCCCTACCAAGTACTAAAAGTTTTCTGTCCCCGGACCCACGTATTTTTTCCAAATCACTTTCAACCTTTTGCACTTTAGATTGTTCCAGGCAGGTCACTAATACCGGCTTTCCTTCCTCTCCGCCAATCTGTTCCACACGCAGCAGGACTTCAAAACCTTTACCCTTGCATATACCTTCCGCTCTTGCTGTGGTACAGGAAATACAGCAAACCTGATAACCATTCATAAAGATAACATCCAGTTCAAATTTCTTATCATGGCTTTCATGATTTTTAATATACCAATTCATCTCCGTCGGCCAATTCAAATCTTCTTGCTCAATATTTCTCTTAATTACATTTGCCACATATTTCTCTAACCATTTCCCGGCTAGATAACCATCAATTGGATCATCAGCTCTTCTTTTAACCTCTATCTTAGTTACATCAGCTGATGGAATCCAAACACTTCCATCATCATTAATGGGAGAATACTCCCTGGGGATCCCCCTAAGGATATTCTTTATATATTCAGGAGCATTAACGACATCGTTATTAACCTCTTCCCAACGCTCCAGTTTTTGGAAATTAATCATATGTTCCCTGAGATTATTTGGTTTTTTCCCGGTATCAAAATAAATATATTTTAGGGTGTTTTCCACCCAGTCTAAATAATTAGAAATTTCCCCCTTGTTTACCATATCTTCTAAAGCGGCATCTGCTTCCGGCCATTCCCGCTTATTCTTATCTTCCTTAGACTTTTCACAGCCATGAAGCTTGGTCAATCCTTCCAAAGATAGTTTCACTTCATCTCTCAGATCCTCTGTTATTACCCCTTCCTGGTCTACATGAATGCAAAAATTCCGTGCATTTAAATAGGAAAAAGAACACTTTCTATCCCATAATTCTTCCAAAGAGCGGTAGACGTGTACTGCCATTGCTTTGGTTCCCCCTGTATAGTTGAGATGTAATCCTGTTGTGCTTGTTAAAACTGCCGGGGAAAGGTATTCCTTTATATCCCTTTCAATTCTTTCCGCAGAGGCAATGTTGGAAAGGGAAACATAATTAATGGAAATTGCCTCGTCCCATTCACCTAGAATCGCCTGTCTGATATTTTCCGCCAAATGTTTTGTCCCTCTTTGGTTAATATTTCTTTCCTCTTCAGAATGTACCAACCAAATTCGCCGCAGCTTTTTATTCTGATTTTGAAAGTACTTACTTACAACATAGTTAGGCAATGGGTTTGTTCCCACCAATAACACTAAATCAGAAAACTTTTCTTCAAACATTCTCTCACCTCATGTTTTATTTATTGAACAAATTCCGTCACAAAGACCAATATATGTATTTATTCATTAAATAAGTTGATTTTCCTGCAAATTTTACCAATATTCATATCTAGCTATTCTTTTGCAACTATGAAAAAAACCGGTAATTTAATCCCGGTTTTTTAAACATACATATAGGTAAATTTATTGCTTAATTGCTGAAAGATTTCCTGCTGTTACTGAGTGTTATTGTCGAAACTTACTGCACAATTATGAAACTTTTATATGATTAAATCCTGTCCTCCTTTGCGCAAGCCCATGATTTCCCGCTCTGAATAACGAGTCGTCCTTAATGTATAAATAATCACTGAGTCTTCTTCAGTCACAATAATCTTGTCCAATTCCATTTTCAATTTCGCCAGATTGCTTTCCGAAATCTCTCCCTCGAAGACTGAATTCTGCACCCAGTTCAAATATTTTCTGCATCGCTTCAATGCCTTGGTTACCCTCTTTTCCCCCATATCATAGACTAAGACCACAAACATAATTTTACCTCATCCTCCGGTTTTTCGCTCCCCAAAATCCATTATCTATCACTTTCCTAAATGGGTATATTCTGTCTGTCCATATTATTATGCTCTCAGTTCTTCACCACTGACTGACAAAAGTCTCATAATCTTTCTCCCCCATGAGGTGTTTTTCCAGCTTGTAAAGTTCGAGACGAATCAAACGACGATAAGACACAGGGGTTCCGATATCACGGTGGTTAATGGTGGTTTTTAAACGGTTTTCCAGTTCTTCGACAAAAACCCTGCGCCCACTCTCTTTCAGCATCAAGCCGCCGGACTCTTTTTTGAAATCACTTTTCTTGAGCATCTTTTTACTGATCAGAGTAAAGATCACCCGATCCACCAAAATAGGTTTAAAAATTTCTGCCACATCTAAATTCAAACTGAAGCGACGAAAATTAGTGGTATGAAGATACCCTATACGCGGATCCAAATGAGTCTTGTAGATTTCACTTAAAACTGTGGAGTAGACAATGGAATTGCCAAAACTGATCAAGGTATTCATTTCATTTTTTGGAGGCCGCTTTGATCTCCCCTCAAAGATAAATTCCGGCTGACCGTGAATCGCATCAAAGGCTTTATAATATTGTTCCCGGATATTCCCTTCAAAGGCCATTAATTGGGGAATATTGTCGGCATCCTTTATTCCTTCACTCAGTCTTTCAATCTCTGTTAACTTAGACTCTACATCCTTGCCCCGATTGACGTAATATTTCAGTACCTGTCTGATATTTAAATAGGCACCGTTTACAAATTGCCGTGCCAGCACCAGCCTTCTTTCATCATCCAAATAAGCTTCCGCCTGCCGCAGGATCATATACCCTGAATTATAGTGCTCCCGGGGATAAAAGGTTCCGCTATAATAGCCGTAATTATTAAAATAATGAATCATAATCTCCTTCTGTGTACAGAATTCCAGGAATCGCTTATTAAGATCCACCTCTCCAAAGATCATCAATTCTGATGTATCTTCCACAGGGATGTATTTCTGATCTCCCTCTTCATTGACAAAGAAAATTGTATTATCCTTACGACGAAGCTGACCGTTAGAGAAGATATATAAGGGTTTTTTCACTATTCCACCTCCATCCTTTCCAACCTGTTGTACGCCGATGCCCATTTAAGCAAAACCTGGCACAGCTAATTCAAGCCTGAATAGGGATTACGCCCAGCAAAACTCCTTATACGCGCAATTCTTGCAGAAATGAATCTTTTGGGGTTGGGGAGGTCTGTCCATAGCGGCAAATTCCCCAATCTTTTCCATGGTTTGCAGCAGTTCTTTCTCCATTTCTTCCGTAAGAACCACCTCTTCTTTTTTTCGCTCTTTGGGGAATAACAATTCCCCTTTGGCTTCAATCCCCCGCTCTTTCAGTTCCATGAGATAAAATCCCAATTGCATCCGGGCACTTTTAGCGTACTTGGAACTTTTTTTGACTTCCCCAATAACTAATCCTTCCTTATCCTGACGCACAATATCCAAACGGATATTGCCCAGGGAGATCTCCTTGTTTCTGTCCCTAGCATAACTCATTTCATGAATGAACCTTCCCAAATCCAGATTGGCGTCGTCCTGATCGGGATTGACCTGGTGCAGCATGAGCCAGACCTCCCTGGGGCAGCAATAATAATACCAGATGTGTGTCCCGGTAATATTAAACTCCGGATGTTCCATAAGCCTTCCCTCCTCCCCACCCGACTTAAATTATGGTATCAAACCCTTCCACGGCACGCTTGGCCAACCCTGCCACTGAATCATAATCACTTCCGCTCCACAGGCAGGGTATCCTATTTATTAGATAAAGATCTTTTCCTACCAAGGAAAAAGCCAGTTTAGCCGGAACATTGACCACATAATGATTCATTAAGATCATAAATTGTTTCCTGGTTTCAAAGGACATGTGGGAATAATAATCCCTGTCCTCATAGCAAGCATAAATATCCTCCGCCGAATAAAGTCCCAACCTCTTTTGCAGCTCCACAAACCGTCGGGGTAAAAAGTCTCTATCTTCTTTTTCAACCTGCCAGGGAACAAAAACCGGTAATTTAAAATAATCTTCCTTAAAGGGCGTAAACTGTTGCCCCAGCAACGGCCAATTGCCTTCATAGGCATCAATAATCGCCTGTTTGCCTGCCTCATAAGAGTTGCGAGCAAACATCTTTCTATAATATTCCTTGATCAACTCCAACAGCTCCGACTCCAGCCATACTTCCTGCTTCTGCAAAAGTTCGTCGGTGAGCTTTTGCAAGGTAGCAGGATAAATGGAGCCGCGGGTATCTTTCTCTCCTCCTCTTAAAAAAGTTATCAGCGTCAGAATTCCCCGATCCCCGGAACCATTGCGATTGACACGCCCCGCAGCCTGGATAATGGAAGGAAGGATGGGCAAAGCACGTATAATATGATCAAAATTGAGATCAACCCCCGCTTCGATAATCTGAGTAGAGATCACATATTGGCATTCCTGCTTATTCTCCGCCTGAGAGTGCTTGATCTTCTTGATTTCCACCCGTTTATGGAGAGGAATCATCATGCCGTGCAACAACTTTAGGTGCGGCGGCTTTATCTTGACGCTCAATTGTTTATACACTAGATAAGCATCGGCAATGGTATTTAAAATGGCTGCCCGAGATAAAGCTTTTTTATCGTCTATCCCATTTCGGCTTCGTTTTAATAGATATTCGGCCACTACCTGTTCATCCATTTCTCCCTTTTGCTCCACCTGATAACGTTCCATTCCCTTCACAGGGTTTATAGCCAGGCAACCAGGCTGCTCTGACAAGCCGTAATCAAAGGGAGGCATGGTAGCGGACAAAAAGAAAATGCGCAGATTATATAATTTGGTGACTGACTCCAACCCACACAAAAAAACATTCCAGCTTTCCGGTGCAAAAATCTGTGGTTCATCGATAATCACTACGCTATTATGAAGATAAGCCCGCCGCAGGGTATCCTGAGCCTTTCCAGGAAATATGGCCTTGGACCACTGCTGGAAACTGGTGCAAACCACGGGGTTGGCCCAAGATTCCATTAGCAGTTGGCCGGAATGGAGCTTTCCTTCCTCTTCCAAGTCTTCATCCTTCTGCTTTTCTGCCACAACGGCTAAGGAATGATGTTCCAAAACAGAGGTATCCATGGCCTTTTCAATCACACCACTGGTCTGTTCCAGAATAGACAGGTAAGGCGCCACGTAGATAATTTTTTCATAACCTTGTTCCCGTCCCAGCCAGGCGGCGATTTTTAGAGCGGTGATGGTCTTGCCGTAGCCGGTAGGCATTTCCAAAGTATAGACTCTGCGTCCTGGGTCCTTTGCCAACTGGCTGAGAATCTGACTTTGAGCCTCGTTGCGAATTTCCGCCATAGCCTGATCGCCATTATTTCGGCAATATTCATCCAGTTTCCGGTCTTGCCGAATATGATCTTCCTGATTAAATCCGGTTTTTTCAATGGTGGCAACGTGAAAACGATCGCCGGCAATCAGTGCCGTGGTGATTTCCCGCCAAAGACTTAATTGATCCATGACCTTGCCGTAATCAGGTGAGTATCCCACATCCAACAGATCGTAAGCCTCCTTGAACACATCATAAACCTGGTCAATCCATTGATCCAAAGCCTCAACTGTCATGGGAACATGACGAAGTTCAGGATAGACTTGTTCCATAAAAACGGCAATACCCGGCAGATCCATCTCTTCCCAGGCCCCTGCTCCCATCCAATGTTTATCGTCGAGATGCTTCAGTGCCCCGTGATGATCGGCAATATCCCGGATCAGCCACAGCCAGTGGACCGCATATGAGGGCCACTGCCTTTCCTGCTGCAGCAGATGATAGCCCAAATAAGAAAAAAGGAAGGCCCCCTCTGGGGCATGATTGGGTCCCCCCTTGCTCTTTCCTCGAATGTATCTTTGCCATTTTCTATGAGCCTTGGCCATATCATGGCAAACTCCGGCCAATCCAGCCAGGCGGATGTATATAGTATCGTGGCAATGGAAGCCGTAATCACTTTCCAGCCGTTGTTCCACAGCCTTCTTAACCCCGAGCAAATGATCCCGCAGCAGATACTTTCTGTCCTGTTCATCTGGCCGGGCAATGCATTTGTCAAAAATAACTAAGTCTGACATATCCAATCCCCTTTGAACCATTTTTCACCGCAAGATGCACAATGATATGCACTTCATATTCTTGTAATATTCGACCATATGTTGTAAAATCCTTTATCCTATCCATTTTTTCAATATTTATTTTGTTGTATTTGTCTCCAGCTTTCTCAAAAAGCTTACAAAACATCGTTTCCCGTACAGCGAGTTATGTTTTTACTTTGATTACGAGCCCGGACAGCAGAGGAAACTCTGCACCGGGCGTTCCTTAAGGGATGATCATGCAAGGCAGGAACATCCTTCCTTTTGTCGAATATAAGAAAAAAAGGAGGGATTTTACATGAATGAAAAGCAAAGGAAACCTATTTATAAGAGATGGTGGTTTATCGCAATTATTGCAATTTTCGTTATTGGGGCAATAGGGAGTATTGGCGAAGAAGATGCAACGGTAGAAAAACAACCGACAGAACAAGTTGGTGCAACCGCTGACGCTGATCCATTAGTCGCGGGGGAGCCTAAGAAAGAGGAACCGGTAAAGGCCGATGTACCTCGCGAATTTAAGAACGCGTTAAAATCCGCGCAGAACTATGTTAATATCATGCCTTTTTCGAAGGAGGGACTATACGATCAGCTGACCTCCGAGTATGGAGATCAGTACCCAGCGGAAGCTGCACAATATGCCATCGAGAATGTGCAGGTTGATTATAATGAGGAAGCTTTAGAGGCAGCTAAAAACTATCAAAAAATCATGCCGATGTCAGACCAAGAACTTTTTGATCAACTAACATCTGAACATGGAGATAACTACACTGACAGTCAAGCTCAATATGCAATTGATAATTTACCGGAATAAAATTATAAATATTAGCAGTATATAAATAACAAGAGCCTTCGGGCTCTTTTTCTTCTATTCGGACCCGGGCTTATAACGCAACCCGGCAGAGCACCCCGTCTCCCTCCTTGGCGGGGTGCTAATAATTATTAGTGAGGTGGTGTGGCAGGATGGCCTTAACAAAAAAGCAAAAACGTTTTGTAGAGGAGTATCTGATTGATCTGAATGCCACCCAGGCAGCAATCCGGGCAGGGTATTCACCACAGACAGCTTATTCTATTGGCGATGAAAACCTGAAAAAACCTGAAATTAAAAATGCTATTGATAAAGCTCTGGCTGAAAGGTCAAGGCGAACCGGAGTCAACGCCGATCGAATTATCGAGGAGTTGGCCAAGATTGCTTTTCTCAATCCGAGTTTCAATCCCTTATAGGTAGGCTAAAAACTAGATCTTTTACTCATAATCATTCTCCTTTTCATTGTTTCAATCCCTTATAGGTAGGCTAAAAACTGCTAGAGCGGCATACCCTAGTTCCTGCATTTTGGGTTTCAATCCCTTATAGGTAGGCTAAAAACCCGCACGGGAAGTGGTTTGCGTCCCAGCAGTCCCAAGTTTCAATCCCTTATAGGTAGGCTAAAAACACATCTTTATTATCTATTTCGCTTAGTTTTATGATAGTTTCAATCCCTTATAGGTAGGCTAAAAACGATATAACAAGAACTGGTTCTGTTTGGACTGGCAGGTTTCAATCCCTTATAGGTAGGCTAAAAACTTTTGGTGTCCAACTTTTATATATTCCTGATTAGGGTTTCAATCCCTTATAGGTAGGCTAAAAACGAGGCGGGGAAGTATGGGCTATCCGTATAGTGGAGTTTCAATCCCTTATAGGTAGGCTAAAAACGTTTGACTATCAACTTGATTTACTCACCAATACAAGTTTCAATCCCTTATAGGTAGGCTAAAAACGTAAGGCAAACTGCTCTGCACGACATGGTTAATCATGGTTTCAATCCCTTATAGGTAGGCTAAAAACAGGAGTTCCTTGACCTCGTTGTCGAAGAGTATGATGAGAGTTTCAATCCCTTATAGGTAGGCTAAAAACGATATTCGCCTGGTCGATGATGACAATGCCTAAGAGTTTCAATCCCTTATAGGTAGGCTAAAAACATACAACAAGCTCAATAAGTACAATGCAGGTGCTTGTTTCAATCCCTTATAGGTAGGCTAAAAACGATATTCGCCTGGTCGATGATGACAATGCCTAAGAGTTTCAATCCCTTATAGGTAGGCTAAAAACGCATTTGGAGGTATTCAATAATGAAAAATAAGTGGATGTTTCAATCCCTTATAGGTAGGCTAAAAACCAAAGGCTGGCTCAATACTTTTACAAGCGAAATCGGTTTCAATCCCTTATAGGTAGGCTAAAAACACGCGCAGTAGGATTGGCCTGCCCCTATCTTTCCAGGTTTCAATCCCTTATAGGTAGGCTAAAAACAAGGCCTATTGCTTCTCCACCTTCATAGTTACCTTTGAGTTTCAATCCCTTATAGGTAGGCTAAAAACCCGTTGCCCGTATACCCCATGTATATTCCTCCTGGGATAGTTTCAATCCCTTATAGGTAGGCTAAAAACGAAATGACAAAGGTTTTGAGGCGGAGCGCAGACAGCAGTTTCAATCCCTTATAGGTAGGCTAAAAACCAGCAGCCTTCCCCTTCGTCTCCGGCAGCCCCGCGCTGTTTCAATCCCTTATAGGTAGGCTAAAAACTGAACCCAGAAGCTTTTTTACAGATCGGCACGGCTTGTTTCAATCCCTTATAGGTAGGCTAAAAACGCATATGATTGAGCGAAATCAAAAGTATGCGGAGGTGAGTTTCAATCCCTTATAGGTAGGCTAAAAACTTTATGAGAGGAGGTGATCCTTATCTACTGCAGGCGTTTCAATCCCTTATAGGTAGGCTAAAAACTATCGATGCTTCGCGGATAGTGTTGGCCGGGATAGAGTTTCAATCCCTTATAGGTAGGCTAAAAACAGATGAAGTTAAGTATTATAATTCTCCTCAGATAGGTTTCAATCCCTTATAGGTAGGCTAAAAACAGTTTATGGCACATCGGGAAACGACACGATCCGAAAATGTTTCAATCCCTTATAGGTAGGCTAAAAACTGTATCTACTACTAGAAACCTTATTGCCCGGATGCGTTTCAATCCCTTATAGGTAGGCTAAAAACAAAGTTTTGGAAGTCTTTCCTGAAAAAATCAGAAAATTGTTTCAATCCCTTATAGGTAGGCTAAAAACTTGAGATTTGCTTCAGTATTTGGATTTTTTATAGAGTTTCAATCCCTTATAGGTAGGCTAAAAACGGGAAATCCCAGTGGACTGGGATAGTCAGGTATCTAGTTTCAATCCCTTATAGGTAGGCTAAAAACAAAACGGGAGTCAATCCCTTATAGGGATGAGAATAGTGTTTCAATCCCTTATAGGTAGGCTAAAAACGACCAGGTACTAAGTTTTTACAAGGTGCGTTAGCTATGTTTCAATCCCTTATAGGTAGGCTAAAAACGCTTGAAATATCATAAAAATTATGATATTATATTAGGTTTCAATCCCTTATAGGTAGGCTAAAAACGGGAGTAGGTGTTATGAGTAGGTGTTATGACCAGGTACGTTTCAATCCCTTATAGGTAGGCTAAAAACTCGGATATAGACGCGATCAAGCGCGTCAAACGCGCGTTTCAATCCCTTATAGGTAGGCTAAAAACTGGAATTTGCTAGGGGCAATGTGGACAGAGGAGAAGGTTTCAATCCCTTATAGGTAGGCTAAAAACCGAATCAGGATAAAGATCAGGTTACCAGAATGTAGGTTTCAATCCCTTATAGGTAGGCTAAAAACTATATGCAGAGGCGAAAATATCGTCGAAGCACTAGAGTTTCAATCCCTTATAGGTAGGCTAAAAACCGAATCAGGATAAAGATCAGGTTACCAGAATGTAGGTTTCAATCCCTTATAGGTAGGCTAAAAACGCGGCTTGCGTAATGTAACAATCCACGATTGTGGCGGGTTTCAATCCCTTATAGGTAGGCTAAAAACGAGGGTCTGGTAGAATCATTAAATTTAACCTCTAGAGTTTCAATCCCTTATAGGTAGGCTAAAAACTCCGATGGTCGCAGACCCGATGACGTGCAGTTCACCTGTTTCAATCCCTTATAGGTAGGCTAAAAACCAGGAAAAATTTCCAAAACTTTGGTTTGCATTTGTCTGTTTCAATCCCTTATAGGTAGGCTAAAAACAGGATGATCAATCGTATCGTAGGGGACGGTACATAGTTTCAATCCCTTATAGGTAGGCTAAAAACATGTCCTGATCATCCATGCCTTCAAGTGACATCTTTTGGGTTTCAATCCCTTATAGGTAGGCTAAAAACTCCTATAGTGCAGGATTTGCTCCTGCCTAGAAGTGTTTCAATCCCTTATAGGTAGGCTAAAAACCGGATCGTGTCGTTTCCAGATGCTGCTTCAATGCGTTTGTTTCAATCCCTTATAGGTAGGCTAAAAACGTTTACAAGCTATCATAGACGCTATCATCTATGATGAGTTTCAATCCCTTATAGGTAGGCTAAAAACTTATACCCCACCCCCTACGATTGGGTCTATACCCCCAGTTTCAATCCCTTATAGGTAGGCTAAAAACGCGCCAAGGTGCCGGGGCGGGGGAGGGGGTGATCTCTAGTTTCAATCCCTTATAGGTAGGCTAAAAACTTCTAAGACTCTCTCTCTTATGTATTCACTGGTGGTGTTTCAATCCCTTATAGGTAGGCTAAAAACATTTCATTTTAAATACACTCCTTTTTATTTTTTGTGTTTCAATCCCTTATAGGTAGGCTAAAAACTAGTGTTATCGTGCCAAGGCACTTCCTGCATCACAGTTTCAATCCCTTATAGGTAGGCTAAAAACTCCATTCTCATCCTTCGTTATCGAAGGATTCTATGCTGTTTCAATCCCTTATAGGTAGGCTAAAAACTAGGAACACGTGTCCTGAAAAACGGAAAAGAAAAGAGTTTCAATCCCTTATAGGTAGGCTAAAAACGATATTCCCAGCGGTCTAGAGGGAGTCTATGCGGGGTTTCAATCCCTTATAGGTAGGCTAAAAACCCGTCTCTTAGCTTATAACTGGCCGTTGCGGTTTCGTTTCAATCCCTTATAGGTAGGCTAAAAACACGGCCTTAAATGAGGACTCCTATTCTAATATCACGTTTCAATCCCTTATAGGTAGGCTAAAAACCATGGCCCTGCGGGTAGCCAAAGAGATTGGTGATGATGGTTTCAATCCCTTATAGGTAGGCTAAAAACTGGAAAGCTACAGTATCAAGTATGCTACAATTTACGTTTCAATCCCTTATAGGTAGGCTAAAAACACTGGGAGTATCCCAGCAGGCTATTTCCAAAATTCGTTTCAATCCCTTATAGGTAGGCTAAAAACCCGACATTCCTGGCGGTCTAGAGGGAGTTTATACGGGGTTTCAATCCCTTATAGGTAGGCTAAAAACGAGTCTCGGCAATTGCCAAGACTCTGGGAGTGTCTCAGGTTTCAATCCCTTATAGGTAGGCTAAAAACGACGTTTCCTCCGAGGTCATAGTGCTTTTTTGCCTGTTTCAATCCCTTATAGGTAGGCTAAAAACCAATATAGGGAAGCCATCGTGCTTTTCTCTTGATGAGTTTCAATCCCTTATAGGTAGGCTAAAAACTCCTAGTAATGTAGTAGTTTATAAGTAAATGGTTATTGTTTCAATCCCTTATAGGTAGGCTAAAAACCCTCAACTTCCTCCATCATTTTATCTTTCCATTCCTTGTTTCAATCCCTTATAGGTAGGCTAAAAACACCAACAGACGCAACAACGGCACTAAATGTAGCCTTGTTTCAATCCCTTATAGGTAGGCTAAAAACGTTTACGATAGGGACTTCCCAAGCAGGATGGACTACGTTTCAATCCCTTATAGGTAGGCTAAAAACGAGCCAATACAGGAGTGGTAGAGGGGATTTTTCGCGGTTTCAATCCCTTATAGGTAGGCTAAAAACTTTTTGTTCCGTCCCCCTTATCTGCATCCGTCCTGCGTTTCAATCCCTTATAGGTAGGCTAAAAACGAGCCAATACAGGAGTGGTAGAGGGGATTTTTCGCGGTTTCAATCCCTTATAGGTAGGCTAAAAACGAAACGTATGAAGACTATCACTCTTTTACAGGTACCAGTTTCAATCCCTTATAGGTAGGCTAAAAACTTAGGAGGCACGAATTACATGGAGACAGTTTATATTGTTTCAATCCCTTATAGGTAGGCTAAAAACCGAACTTTCCGGAATTCTCAATGCTTTTCTCCGCAGTTTCAATCCCTTATAGGTAGGCTAAAAACTTGACTCTGAGTCCTGAGCATTCATACCGTCAATGAGTTTCAATCCCTTATAGGTAGGCTAAAAACGGATGGTTTACATACATAGACTACTTTCACCGATAGGTTTCAATCCCTTATAGGTAGGCTAAAAACTACTATGATATTGGCGGAGAAGTGATCTCACAGGATGTTTCAATCCCTTATAGGTAGGCTAAAAACTTTGAGAGTACCCGCTGTCGCTCGGACAGCCATTTCCAGTTTCAATCCCTTATAGGTAGGCTAAAAACTCTTGATCCGCCGTGTAAATTCCGTCTAGACAGCTTGGTTTCAATCCCTTATAGGTAGGCTAAAAACTATATAAATAATCATAGGCCACTAATATAAGATCAGTTTCAATCCCTTATAGGTAGGCTAAAAACAAATTTGTGAACGAAATTATGGGAGAATAAGATGTGTTTCAATCCCTTATAGGTAGGCTAAAAACGAAAGTATGTCATGAATCCAGAGAATTTTGACGAATTGTTTCAATCCCTTATAGGTAGGCTAAAAACTATCGGCAACTAATGAAACGTATCCGTTTTCCGGAGCGGTTTCAATCCCTTATAGGTAGGCTAAAAACTGAAAAACCGTCCTTTCCTTTTTCGTGCAGTTCTTGTTTCAATCCCTTATAGGTAGGCTAAAAACCGTCGCAAGGGATGCAGGGGGGATGGTTTACATACAGTTTCAATCCCTTATAGGTAGGCTAAAAACTTTTTAGGTGGTGTATATCCGCTTGGAGATTAGTGCGGTTTCAATCCCTTATAGGTAGGCTAAAAACATGACGGTAAAAAGGAGGGTTTATCATGACCAGATGTTTCAATCCCTTATAGGTAGGCTAAAAACGGAGATTTAGTTATGGCTAAAAACAATTTGGCATTAGTTTCAATCCCTTATAGGTAGGCTAAAAACCACAATACCGCGCAATCAGAGCCATTGAGGATAAAGTTTCAATCCCTTATAGGTAGGCTAAAAACAGGCAAGCGCAAGCGGAACGCAAACACAAAGCCGGTTTCAATCCCTTATAGGTAGGCTAAAAACAACATATAAATAGTTGCGTTTAGAAGTCCTGGCGTCGGTTTCAATCCCTTATAGGTAGGCTAAAAACGTAATTTTATTATTGTAGATGTGACAGAAAACACCTTGTTTCAATCCCTTATAGGTAGGCTAAAAACTCAATATACTATGCAATTGTCAATAGTTTTTTTCTAGTTTCAATCCCTTATAGGTAGGCTAAAAACGTATGTTGAACCCGCTCAGACGCTCCGTTATTCACTGTTTCAATCCCTTATAGGTAGGCTAAAAACTTGTGTCTATGGTAATCTAATAGTAGGCCACCGTAGTCATTGAAAAACCGGCCACAATAGATTAACCTACTTGAGAGGAAATTCAACAGGTAGGGGCTGGGAGAGATGATCACAATGAACATCAAGCAACAAATTTTAATGATGCATATTCATGAAGGGAAATCGCGCCGGGAAATTGCGAAAATAACAGGGATCAATCGGGACACCGTAGGAAAGTACATTGGACAATATGAGGAAGGGAGACAGCAATTATTGTCGAGCGGGTCGGCAGATATCCAGGCACTAGTCGACACCCTCACTTCTGCCCCCAAGTATACTGTGGGCATTCGACCCAAAAGAAAAATGACTGACGAGGTTGTGAACAGGATCCAGTTCTATCTTGACGAGAATGAAACTAAGCGAAATCAGGGGCGGCACAAGCAGCAAAAAAAAGCCATTGATATCTTTGAAGCACTGGAAGCCGAGGGTACTCAACTAAGTTACAGTACCGTTCTTCGAACCATTAGAAGCTTGGAACGGAAACCAAAGGAAGCGTTTATTAAGGCTCTGTATGAACTTGGAGACATTTGCGAATTTGATTGGGGTGAGGTTAAACTAAAAATTAATGGAAAATTTCAAGTTTTTCAGATGGCCGTATTCACAACGGCTTACGGGAACTATCGCTTTGCTTATCTGTTCACCAAACAAACAACAGAGTGTTTTCAGGAAGCACACGCCCTGTTTTTCCAGCATATCGGCCAAGTGTATCGTACCATGGTGTACGATAACATGAAAGTCGCGGTGAAAAGGTTTATTGGAACGGAGAAGGAGCCGACGCAAGGATTGCTTCAATTGTCGCTCTACTATGGTTTTCAGTATCGGTTTTGCAATATTCGCAAGGGCAACGAAAAAGGTCATGTGGAGCGAAGCGTCGAGGTCGTTCGCCGAAAAGCCTTCGCTTTTCGGGACGAATTTGAATCCCTGGAGGAGGCAAATCAATATTTGCAGGATGTGTGCACTAAGCGTAATCGTAAGTCCCATGATGAGTACAACGGCCAGACGGCGGAGGAACGATTGGAAGAAGAGCGCCCCGCATTGCTGCCCACCCTTCCACCATTTGATGCAGCTCGCGTGATTTATGGACGGGTGAACAAATATTCCACCATCATCGTTGATCAGAATCGTTACTCAGTACCGGATCATTTGGTAGGTGAATCGATCATGATTAAAGCATATGCGACCCGGGTGCGATGCTTCCATCAGGAATCCTTGGTAGCGGAGCATGTGCGATTAACCGGCAACCACGAGTGGCGGCTTGATCTGAATCATTATTTGGATACGCTAAGGAAAAAACCTGGTGCATTTGCCGGTAGTGCGGCATGGCAGCAGGCTCCTAAAAGGATAAAAGAAATATACGAAACATATTATACCAAACAAGACAAGGAATTTATACAGCTATTGCAATATATTCGAGACGATGTCCCATTTGCGGAAGTCGAGCAAGCTATTCGGGAGCTGGAGAAAATTCATCCGGCTCAAGTGACTACGGATAAAATTAAAGTGCTTTGTGCTAGGAATCGTGACGCGATGCCTGTTGTTCAACCAAATCTCTCGAAAACGGGAAAAGAGATTGTAGAGCGGTCAGCACAGCAGCTTCGCATGTACGATGACATGTTTGATACCCATACACCAAAAGCAAAGGAGGACGTTGCATGAGTAACGCGCCGCGCAAGGCGTTTAAGGAAGCGATATTGGAATATAGCAAAGAACTGAGACTCCCTATGATTCGTAAGCATTTGGATGAGCAAGTTCGGGAGTCAACGCAGCAGGATGCCAGTTATGAAGCATTTCTGGCGCAGTTACTGGAGAAGGAATGTGATGCTCGTCGGGAAGCCTCGCGGCATAATCGCATTCGTCTGGCTGAATTTACACATAAAAAGTACCTTGAAGATTTGGTCATCGCGGATTTGCCAGATGATGCCCAAAAGAAGTTAAAGCAGCTGAAAACATTAGAGTTTATTCAGGAGGGGCGCAACATTATTCTGGCGGGGAACCCGGGAACAGGCAAGACGCATGTGAGTATTGGGCTAGGCTTAAAGGCCTGCCTGGAGGGATATAAAGTATGGTTTACAACTGTTCCCCTCCTCATTAACCGGATTAAAGAATGCCGAGCAGAGCAAACTCTTCGAGCCTTCCAGAACCGCTTTGAAAAATATGATTTGGTTATTGCCGATGAAATGGGTTATATATCTTTTGATAAGGAAGGATCTGAATTATTGTTTACCCATTTGTCGCTGAGGGCTGGTCGCAAATCGACAATCATCACAACCAACTTATCCTTCGAACGATGGGGTGAAATTTTTCAGGATCCCGTGATGACGGCGGCCATGATTGACCGGTTGACGCATCAGTCATACATCGTCAACATGAATGGAAACTCGTACCGCATGAAAGAAACGAAGGAGTGGTTACAACAACAGCAACTGGCATGAAGAAAAAAACAATAACCCTGTATAAAGGTTTATCATGTTTTTGATAAACATTTATACAGGATGTAACAAGCGATAGCGCGTTAGCATTCATCGTGAAACAATGCTCTTTGAAAACTAAATATGCTTATGAAACGACTAAATTTTTTTTTCTTAGTGGCCGAAAATTAAATGACTATATGGCCTAATTTTAAGTTGACAAATACAAACTTGCACTTAAGAAAAACATCGACGAAATAAAACGTGGTTTCAATCCCTTATAGGTAGGCTAAAAACCTAGACCTCAAGTGACGAGTGCTGCCATTTTTTGAAGTTTCAATCCCTTATAGGTAGGCTAAAAACGTAAAATTCGTCATCAAACATATGGATTCCATGTACAGTTTCAATCCCTTATAGGTAGGCTAAAAACAATACCATATCGGCGGCATTGTCCCCGACACAGCGGTTTCAATCCCTTATAGGTAGGCTAAAAACGCAGATATTAAATACTTTACCAATGCAGAATACAGAGTTTCAATCCCTTATAGGTAGGCTAAAAACCGGACAATCCGTCCGCGGCATGAAGGTGAAGTTTAGGTTTCAATCCCTTATAGGTAGGCTAAAAACCGGCAATCTCAAAAACGCTGGCGCAAATTCAATCGTTTCAATCCCTTATAGGTAGGCTAAAAACGAATACGTGATTCCGTGTCTTGCGCGTTCATACCGTGTTTCAATCCCTTATAGGTAGGCTAAAAACGCCGGATCACCGCAACGAACTTCTCCGCCAGCGTCAGTTTCAATCCCTTATAGGTAGGCTAAAAACTCCGTGCCATGGTAAGTCTCATAGTCGGCAGCATAGTTTCAATCCCTTATAGGTAGGCTAAAAACGCAAGGGGCTACCAATCCCCTATGGGGAGAAAGAGGTTTCAATCCCTTATAGGTAGGCTAAAAACGACGAGACGCAAATTATATTATCTTGCCGATGAGCGTTTCAATCCCTTATAGGTAGGCTAAAAACCAGGCCTAATATCTTTGCCGTGGATGTGATTTCGGCGTTTCAATCCCTTATAGGTAGGCTAAAAACCCAACAAATGCCCAACAAAAAAATCATGTTGGGCCGTTTCAATCCCTTATAGGTAGGCTAAAAACGTAGCTGAGGGGAGAGTGATAACGGCATGAGAGATATGTTTCAATCCCTTATAGGTAGGCTAAAAACCAGTAGGTTGCAAGCATATCTTCGTCTATTCTATCCAGGTTTCAATCCCTTATAGGTAGGCTAAAAACCAGCTTTTCTCCCGGTGATGCCGGATACGGCATATCTGTTTCAATCCCTTATAGGTAGGCTAAAAACGTTTACGGCTATATATATCATGCTCGTCCCAAATATTGTTTCAATCCCTTATAGGTAGGCTAAAAACATTTTGATCCTGATGAAACGCCGCGCTTTCCTTTTAGTTTCAATCCCTTATAGGTAGGCTAAAAACGCAAGTGAAGCTGGTCCTTTAGCGGTATTAGATATGTTTCAATCCCTTATAGGTAGGCTAAAAACGACGAAAGAAGTGAAATGCGGCATATGTAACTATGGTTTCAATCCCTTATAGGTAGGCTAAAAACTTGGAAAGCCGCTGATTGACGATACGGAGATTGTCGGTTTCAATCCCTTATAGGTAGGCTAAAAACCCGGATACTTCCTGCCGCTGCCCCATCATAGATATATAAGTTTCAATCCCTTATAGGTAGGCTAAAAACGTACATTTCCCTGACAGGCTGCGTCTTACCGGATATGCGTTTCAATCCCTTATAGGTAGGCTAAAAACAGCAGAAAGCAAGAAAAAATCATTCAGGAAAAAGGTAGTTTCAATCCCTTATAGGTAGGCTAAAAACCAGTTTTACCGGGGAGACGATGCCCCTTAATGAGTTGTTTCAATCCCTTATAGGTAGGCTAAAAACGCAGAACCACTAAGGGTTTTGAGTTGATCGGAAATAGTTTCAATCCCTTATAGGTAGGCTAAAAACAGGCCATGCTTGGCCAAAACTGGGCGCACCGTATCAAGTTTCAATCCCTTATAGGTAGGCTAAAAACAAGATGCCATAAATAAATTAAATGAGATACTAGAGGTTTCAATCCCTTATAGGTAGGCTAAAAACACTAAACAAAAAGAAAATATAGAGCAGCTGCTGCAGTGTTTCAATCCCTTATAGGTAGGCTAAAAACGTATATAAATATATTACAGGGCAATGGAGGGAGATAGTTTCAATCCCTTATAGGTAGGCTAAAAACCTGATACTGTTGGTGCAGTAGGCGATACACTTGTCCGTTTCAATCCCTTATAGGTAGGCTAAAAACAATATGCCGCCTGATGCGAACGATCCGAAAGTTATGGTTTCAATCCCTTATAGGTAGGCTAAAAACGATGAACGATGGCTTGATAAGATTGAGTTGGAGCGAGTTTCAATCCCTTATAGGTAGGCTAAAAACGATTAGTCATACTCTTTTGATTGTTAAGATTACGGTTTGTTTCAATCCCTTATAGGTAGGCTAAAAACGTTGAGATGGGTAGGATTACGCAAGCACAGTATGAAGTTTCAATCCCTTATAGGTAGGCTAAAAACGAGAAAGTAGCATCAGCTATTTGCAAGGGTTTTTGGTTTCAATCCCTTATAGGTAGGCTAAAAACGGAGGAACAGGCGGTTGATATGGTGCTATCTCCTGCGTTTCAATCCCTTATAGGTAGGCTAAAAACCGGGGAACGCAGACGGGAATTATATAGAAAGTATATGGTTTCAATCCCTTATAGGTAGGCTAAAAACTTTGGACAGCATGGGCTATGATGATGAGTCCTCCGGGTTTCAATCCCTTATAGGTAGGCTAAAAACGTTTCATAATTTGAAAAGGTTCAGCATCAGGAATGTGTTTCAATCCCTTATAGGTAGGCTAAAAACTTTTTCTCCGCCAGTTTATACCCACAGGCGTATTGGTTTCAATCCCTTATAGGTAGGCTAAAAACGATACCAATGATCCGCAGAACTTTTATGGCACGACTGTGTTTCAATCCCTTATAGGTAGGCTAAAAACGGTGTTTTAAATGGAACTAGGACACAAAAGTTTCGAGTTTCAATCCCTTATAGGTAGGCTAAAAACGTTGTCTTACGTCCAGATAGATACTCCATATGAGGCGTTTCAATCCCTTATAGGTAGGCTAAAAACGTGTAAGGGAAAAAAGGTGGTGGAGGACGTGAGCAAGGTTTCAATCCCTTATAGGTAGGCTAAAAACCATATCGTCTGTGTCATAGTTGGACATAACAGCCGTGTTTCAATCCCTTATAGGTAGGCTAAAAACTCATACTTAACACCCAAATCGGGACCAGTCGATTTTGTGTTTCAATCCCTTATAGGTAGGCTAAAAACCGGCCCAGCGGTAGAGAGAATGGCCGAATTGGGAAGGTTTCAATCCCTTATAGGTAGGCTAAAAACCTAGAATAAAATCATATCCAAGTTTCATGTGCTGACGTTTCAATCCCTTATAGGTAGGCTAAAAACCAGCAAGGAATCGAACTTCTGTATTTAGCCTCTGAAAGTTTCAATCCCTTATAGGTAGGCTAAAAACGAAATAACTAATTACACAAAATACGAAACACTCCCTGTAGTTTCAATCCCTTATAGGTAGGCTAAAAACTTTTCTCTGGCGGCGTCGGACAGGCTCTTGTAATTCTGTTTCAATCCCTTATAGGTAGGCTAAAAACGACTAAATGATGCGGGGATGGGGGTTTTAGATCCAAGTTTCAATCCCTTATAGGTAGGCTAAAAACAAACATTTCCAGTAAAGGAAACTTTTGAACCGACTTGTTTCAATCCCTTATAGGTAGGCTAAAAACCCATTTTACCCGCATTAAATCAGTATTTATGATTAGACATTCTAATCCCAATAAATTGTATTTTTCCTACATCCCGCTTACTAAGCCATATCTTCTGTCGTCGATCTCCAGACATTTTTACCTTATTGCACATCGACGACAGTTTAAAATAACTCAATTAAACACAAACTTTTAGGAATTGTTAAAAAAGAGTTAGCCTCTTGACAACTAATTATACCACTAAAACCTTTTAAACTATACTCTAAGATACTTTTTTCTCAAAAATTTATCTTGCTCAAAGGGGATTAAATCAGGCATATCAAATCCTCCCCAAAATGAGCTAAACTGAGATCCAGGGGTGAATCGTCTTCACATTTTTTAGGAATAAAAGCAATGGATTTCCCATCCTTTTCATAAAGAAAATCTATCGACTTTTCAAAGGTTCGCCGCCCTTTATACTTATACATAAACCCGCCTGCCCGGCAATAGTAACGATCCGCTTTGAGAACTATTTCCCGGATAAGAGCCGTAGGCACAACCGTTTTGGGCTCGATCTCCTTTCCTTCTGGCACCATATAGGATACTTCCGGATAGACCCGGTAAAGCATCGGCTTCGTCAGGGCATAGGCAACACCTAAATAAGTAGTGTAAATCGCCCTTTCCCGGGTGAGAAATTCAAATAACTGCTCTGTATATTCTTCTCCGGTGTAATAGATACGATAGCCGGGATTTACCAGCAGTTCAATGGTGGTCGGACGGTTAAAGGTGCTCCCCGAGTCTTTCCCCAGCATGGACATCTGTTGCGCAACCGTTCGTACCGGTCGCAGCAGTCCAATGCCTATCCGGTCATCAGTCACAAAGTCCTCAATTCCCAAAATAGCTCCTACCAACCCTTTGGCCGCCGTAGGCGTAATAAAGGGATATGTCATTTGGGTCGCCGTGGTGTCAGGACGGCGAAAATGGCCTACAGTGCCCAAGACATCAAATGCCAGTCCTTTCATAACTTTCTCCTTTTACTATAGTGTTTTTACATAGCGAATACTTACCACAGCGGCTGTTGCCAAGGTTGGATATCGTTATTGATGGTTACTCCGGGGTGAGTCCAAATCCGGCATTGGGCTATCTTATCTTGTCTCTCAGCAACCACTGCCAAAAGCCGGGTCAAATCAAAGGAAACATCCTGTAGGGATGAAGGCAGTTTACCGGCTGCTTTCCATTCCCCAGCATCGGGAGACATTGTGATCAGATCTTCCAGATAACCAATTCGGTAAAAGGGATCGCTGTATTCAATATGAACCAAAATCAGCGGCTGCTGTTGCCCCCTCCCTCTGGCCTGGCGGTGCTGAGTTCCCTGCCACAGTGCCCGAAGCAGCAATTCCTGATCCTCTGGAGTCATATCCGAGTGTTCCGCCGCCTTCGCGTTGATCACCGCCGGCATAGCAAAGACGGCAAAGGGTAGGGTATAGCTGGTCCAAATCGTCCCTTGGGTCTTTCCCTCCCCATCATCAGTAGTATCAGTACTGGGCATGACCACCGTCCCTTGTACATATTGGGTGTCCACAGGATGAAGGGAATGGGCCCATCCGAATTGAACCGGTCCGGTCAGATTGAATTTGGGTTTCACCGAGTAAACGATACCGAAGGTGCGCACATCAAAGCAATGTTCGATCAAGACACTCTTCATGTCTTCCTTGGCCTTTTTTTCTTTCCCCACACTTTTAGCAATCCCTGCCGCCAAACTGCCCCGGCCAAGTAGTTTCCCTTTGTCGTTTATCTTCTCTTGAACAAAGATATGGTTTTTACTGTCCTTTCCTCCGTCTGATTCCAAATCAATCACAAAATCACGAACATCCCTTTTAATGCTCACATCGCTTAAGGAGATCCGCCCATCTTCTTCGGGAAACAACCGCCTGGCATCACTGTCATTTAAGGGATCCCTGTTGGGGATTCCATCCTTAACCGATTTGACAAACAAAATCTCGCCGCTATTCATTATCCTTGCCCCCATCCTCTTCTCTAATTTCAGTATCGAGTTCATCTCCATCGTCATTTTTCTTATCCGATTTATAAAGTAAATAACCGGACCAAAAGGCGGTCATAAAGGTATCTTTTTCCGAAATTAGGTTATTCTCTTTTTCCAAAAATCCCAGCAGGACTTGAGCCAGCACGGGGCGGAAATTACTTCCCAGCTTCATAGACCATTGCTGGGCCAGTTCCTCACAACGCAGCAAACCATTCTTCCAGATCATTTCCGGGGTCAATTTGCTGCCGAATTTCATCACCCGTTGTTTGACAAAGTCCTTGCCCGTTTTTTTGTAATAAGAGTTGGAAAACTGTTTAAGCAATAAACCGGCAGCAAAACCTAAATGTTCTGTTTTTGTCAGGTGGCATAGCTCCAGCTTGCCCTGACCATAAAGGGTTTTAAATTCATCCCAATCCGACAATGTTTTCACTCCCCCTTCCTTGTGTAAAATTTGTTTTTCATATTGTTTAAAAAAATATAAGAAACTGTAATGAAAGACCAATTCTTGGATCATTTGCCCACGGTCTTCTTTATTGGCCAATTCGTTCAGCTTCCGGGCAGTTGCCATGTACAACCGCTCTAATCTGAGTGGCTCTTTGTGAAAGACGGTCCGCAGACTTTCCCACACATAGCCCGAACCATAAACATTAGCCAAGAGTGCAGGAAGATTCTGAGTGCGATAAACGGGCTGTTCCTTCACACCAAAGACCTTCTGAATCTTACCTATTTCTCTCGCGCCTAACTGGTGCATTATTTTTTCCAGCTGACTGGCCACGCTGGGAATCACATCTTCGATCACCGCCCGAATGTGCATGTTGCCCCGGGATAAATCACCGGAGTAATAGAGGATGGTCAAGCGATGCTCATCTCCCATTTCCGGAACAATCCTGTCGATGCCCGCCAATATCTTTAAATGCAGATCACTGTCGCTTTGTTTCTCGTTGCTCTTTTTCAGCAACTTTTTATATCTTGCAAAGAGTTGCCGGGAATCGCCGTCCGTCAGAGGCATAACCATGGGAATGCCGTAAATGGATTCAAAACTGTCCAAACTCATCATTTTTTTTGCTTCCACACTGGTAATAGGGGCGAACATCTCTTTGAGGATAGCATTGGAAATGGGAACCTGAATTTCCTTGAGGAAATGGACACCGTATAAATAGGCAGCATAGCTTTCCTCGTCCACTTTAATCCCCTTCGTCCATTCATCGTCCTTCCAATAGATAGAACGAGGCGATTCCCAGGTAGGAGACAGCCAAAGCCAGGATTTGTTGTAGATCGACACTACCTCATCCGCCTTCCGATTAGTGAAGGTGGATACAGCATTCTTCTCTTTACCCAATTCAGCAGCCTCGTAAAACTTGGCTTGGCCGATTCCTTTCAGAACCGCTTCCCCATCTAAATGAAGGTGGGCTCCGGGAGTCAGCGGACTTTCATTTATCCACAGAGAATGCTCATTCTCTCTCTTTTCTTGATATTTATGAAACATCGGCAACTCTTCATCGAAGATCATCATGACTCCCAGCTGCTTCTCCTCATTGATCAGGTCAGACCCTTTGGTAGCCAGAAATTCAGCAATCCGGTCGGCCAAAGCCTCTCTCTCTATCGCCGTTCTATCCTGATAAAATAAAGTTTTTCCTAATCGGGGTAAAAGAAACTCCTTTTTAAAGGCCGCTTTATCCTTCATGGCTTTAATATGAGGGTCGTAAACCAGATAGCACGGAAGGGGATAAATTCCTTGGGCATGGAGAGGGTTCCCTCCATTGGGATAAAAAATAGGAAAGGCCACATTTCTTATAGAATTGACTTCGAAGGTTTCCTTCTTCTCCTTGGTAACCTTGTCACCCAGTTCCATCAACTGAAAGCCGATTCTTTTTTTCGCAATCTCAATCAGGAAGACATGGCGAAAGTAGTTCTTGCAGTTTTCACTGCTGACATCAGTCAACAGCCGAATTTTGTCCCGGCAAGGCATATCGCTGTTTTTGATAGGACGGCCGATGCGGATAATAGCTTCGGCAAGCATTGGATCACCTTCTTCTTATCGGTGCATTTCTCTTGATCTTAGCCCTTCTCTTCTTCCAGCAGAATCATCTCGCCGATGACATAAGGGTTTTCATGCTGCTCATAGAGTGAACGCCGATCAATAAATGCCACTTGTTTTGTAGCTTTATTCTTTCTCGTAATTTGATTCAGAACATGTTGCATAACCGTTGTTCCTCCGGTTAAGTTATACACGACCTCTTCAGCTTTAGCCATCAGTGGTTCTGCTTCTGCTGAAGCCAGCTTTTTTTCCATAAACCCGGCAAAGGGATCTTCCATGCAATAAACTGCCAGCTCTCCTTGCCAATTCACTTTTTCCAATATCTCATTAATTGCTCCCTTGGTTTTATCGGAAAGAATTACAAAAAGATAATCCGGTTCTAATGTAGCTAAGGCTGAGTACAAGGATCCTTTTGAATTTCCTAAGGCACAAATGAGGAGCATCCCTTCACCCTGTTTCTTATAGAGCTCCCACTTCTCTTGCATATATATCGAATCCTTCAATTCCTGCCACTTTTCTTTAATTTCCTCAATTGCCTTTAATGATAAATGAACATTATCTTCTTTAAAACCACAATGAGATAGACCATTACGCTTGTTAGTAATGTAATCCCACTTTTCTGCCAGCCACTTCTGCTCTTCGGTTAATGGCACCTTACCGTTTTCCTTGGCTTTACTCTGCACAAATTTCATCATCAGCCCCAGAGAATACTCTATGGGCCTCCTTTTTTTATAGGGCAGCCAATCTATACCAGCGATTATCCCTTTACCTTGCCTATGTTCCTGATGAAATAATGCAACATTTACTATCCATTCACGCATCAGAGCTGTTGCACTATTGATATATCCTTGCCCAAAATACTCATCCACAAGTGCAGCTTGACGATTTATTTCCGTATAGTCCAAAAATAACTTCATCTTCTTATCATTGTCGTTAATTTGTGATAAAGCATAAGGCTCGATGAAAGCTTTAACTTGACCAAAAAGTTCTTCCGGAAGGGGCATCCGCTCCATAAGATGTCCAGGTAAATCCTTCTCTAATAGTTGGTGTAGTCGATTAGCTTCCAAACCAAATTCAATGGGAAGTGCCTGTTCATAGGCTGATGTTGCCTTAGAGAAGACCTCACTCAGTTTTCTGATTTGAGAATAGGGCATACAGTCCTTCCCTTGCACACCCTCCGGTATTTTGGTGAAAGGCTCCAGCAAATTGATAATGTAATTGGCTTGCCCTGTTTCTCGGAAAATCCGTGTCGCAAAGAACCATTCTACCATTTCAAGGATTAAGGAAAGATCGAGTAATGGCTTAGGTTCTTCTTTTATCTCAACGTTGCCATAGAAAGTGGAAATTAACCCCACATTGCGCAGTGCTTTAAGGTAAAGTGCTGCTGTAAAATACAAAAAAGAGAAACTTCTATAGCCATGAGTCAGGTCGAGGGTTAAATATGCGTTTTCAGGCACGCACTTCAGAATGCATCGAAGAATCTCCCAAATCTCTTCCTCGTTTTTCCCATCTGATATATCAAGTGCTGATACGCGGATGGGTTTTGTTATATGAGTACTAAACTCTCCAGACTCAATGTGCTCCTTAAATTGGGGAAATTGCACCTTAGCTATCTCAGATGTACAAAGAATTATGACCTCATCAGGAAGTCTATCCTCAGGTAAAAGTTGCAGCAAAGCCAAGGGAGATTGGTTGGCTTCCGCTACTTTGTCTCCCAGCGCATATTTCGTCGGTCTTGGAGTAACGCTAAGAGCAGCGATAAGTATATGTTTTTTCATATTTCTGACCATATTTTCCTCTCCGCTAATTTTTTTAACAAGTCTCATCGCCTCACCCTATCGAGAATTCTCTAATTACATCTTCATGATTCCATAGCCCACAGCGGTTTTGGCACCTACACCATGCTCCAATAAAGCTTTCTTGATCCAGGTAGAGGCTACGTCCATAACCGATGACCCTTTAAAATAATCCTTATCTATGGCAACATTCTTTTGGGCATCAATGCCGATAACAAAGCAAAATTTAGTCTCTGCAATGGTAATGAAGGGAATAAGTTTGGTATCTCCATAATCCCTAGGTGCCTTACCTTTCGAATAGTATTCGGAATAATGAGGCGTCATGATATCGACGATGATCTTGGGCTTTCCCTGAGGAAATGCATCATAAAAAAATACATTGCCCTTATTGCCCTGACTTCCAAAGATCAGCTTGAATCCTTGGTCGTCTAATGCCTTTTTTTCGTTGCCATCAAAACAATTACTTATTATCCATGAACGGGTAATCCCTTTTATAGCGCTGCCGGGAATATATGGTATCCCATAAGTATGATGCAGAGTTAGCGAGGTTTCATAAACTGATGCACCTCCCAAACCAACTATCATCCGCCATTCTGGTTCCAGAGTCAAGCTTTTGGTTAAAAGGCCCAGCTCGTTTAATGCTCTTAATTGCCGCGCAGAAAACTCTTGGAAATTGATCTGCGGGAATTCATGCTTGTAATTGCCAAAAGATGATTTCATCTTTTTGTCCGCCGCCTTGTAGAAGAGAAACTTATCATCCTGAACCCTCGGAAACCGATTCAGCATGAGCTCATAATTACTGATCTCTTCAACATCACCATAATTAATAATAAGCACACGAGTATCCCCTGGTAAATATTTAGGTAGTGGTTTTTGAGAATTATCGTTACCTTTGGACTGCGAATTATCACCTTGCCGATCACGCTGGTTTTTAGAGTTATTTTTTCGAGCAGAAGTATTTTGTTGAGAATTTGCTCGTGCTTTTTCAGGTAGTATAATTTTTAAGTCTGTTATTGTGGCAGGATCTTTTTGATCTGATACTTTAAACTCTACTTCAACTTCCTTAGTAAGCTGGCTGACAACTTCTGCAGAAATATCTTTTATGTTAAAAGCATATTCTTTTAAATTGTCTCCAATAATGATGCCTTTGCCCCTATTGTTTTTAAATTGAAGAACCTTTATGCGTTCAGATTTCATCTTCCACTTCTCCTTTAATCGTTCCTTCGGAGAAACGCCGTAACCAATTAAATAATGCTAAGACCTCGTTTGTGACACAACGATAAGAGGCGGAATCTAAATTAATGATTTGTTCGATTAATTCTCCTTGTCCATCAAGAAAGTTTGCATCTCGCTTTAACCACTCCCCTGTTTGCTTATAGATTAATCGATAGGCCTTCTCTTTATCTTTAGATTTAACAAAGGCGAAGGTAGGCCCCAAGCCATTGGTCTTGATATACATTGGGATTTTCTTTACATAAGCTTTGTACTTAGCTTCTTCCCCTTTAAGCTCATCTTTAGCCTCTAAAACTTTTTTATATGCAAAGGAAGCACGGCCTTGTTCAATTCCTTTAATACTATCCTCAGTGTTTTTCATTAACCCTCGACCCCCAATAGCCTTTTCTCGACACGGGTAATCCCTTTACCAATAGTGGCATCGCCGCCGATTTGTAAAATTTGCGGCAAATAAGTCTGAAAGAATTCCATTACGGCGCCTTCACCATCACTCAGCACACTTTTTTCAGGATTAAACACAGGGGCTGCCATCGCCAAAGCATATAGAACAGTCTCTGCGGGTAAAAACTCCTCGGTAAATAAAGCCCCATCAGCCACAGTTCCCGTTTCATTATTGATCTTAGTTCGTGTGATGACCTCCGTAGACCATTGAACAAAATCCCGAAATTCATCGTTACTTAATACAATGATATCTTTGCGGATTTTCTCTTTCAATGTTTTAAATTCCTTAACATCGGGAAGCAGAATTTCGGAAAGCCATTGAGTTAGAGCGGTGCATTGCTCATCTTCTTTATGGTTAACCTTGAAAGTATATTCCTCTAAAATTACTTTATCGTCACGAACAAAGAGGTTGCTGCCATGAGGGGTGGCTTTGTCTCCAGGTACCTCAAAGCTGACATTTACCCCACATAGTCCCAATTCATTGATGAATTTTTCCAATACCTGGGGACAAGTGATCCAAGCATATACACCTTTTACCGATTTTACAGGAAAAAGCAGCACCCTGGCATCTGTAATACCAAGGGCAGCGGCAAAGTCTCCTCCTTTTTCCGGCCCAAAAAGAAGATTAACACATTGACCTATCTCCTGAGCACTTAATTTTCCCCCTCGAAACTGAATATCGTATAAATCCTTACATCGCTCAAATCGCTCTCGTATACTTCCTTTAAGACTGGATCCTTCTATCTTGGGAAAGCCTGTATGTCTTTCTCTTTGAATCGGCATATCGATGATTCCTAAATCACTGCCGCTGCCGGCATGTAATGGAGTCTCGCATATTAAAAAAAACGGTTTAGCAAGTTTATACATATCATGTTCCTCCTATCGTATTAGGTCAGCTACCGGCTAATAGCAACTGAGATAAGCTCACGATCTTTCAAGTTTTCGTATTCCTCTTTTAGTTTGCGTGGATAATTTTTATCAATTGTATCATCAGTAATGAAATAATAGTTATAAATTACCAACTTATTGCTTTTAATATCATACCAGTACTGAATCCGAATCTGTTGAGGATTTGTGTGTTTATAGACATAGGGCTCTTTATCATTTAAATGGTTGAGATCTCCATTATTTTTAATCCCTGAAAAATCGTTGATTTCACGCAATCGTCTTAAAAGTTCTATGATGGCTTCTTCTAAATGCTTTTTCTTAGTTTGTTCTTCTTTTGAATACTTGCCTTTATAAGGAAAATAAACTATATCGTATTTACTATTGTACTCTACCCAAAGCATAGTCCCGATACCATTTAAGTAGATGATATTTTCACCATCGATTATGTCCTCGGTGATGCAGTTTTTAAAGTCATCCCCAATATTATTTTTTCGGCGATAATCTTCCCAGCTCTCAATGATACCATCGTAAAGTTCTTGAAATCGCAGATGGTATTTCTCAAAGAGGCCTTTGTCCAGGTTGATAGGCGCCTGGGGGATGCGAATGAGTTCTTCTGTATCCTCAAATATGTAGTAAATTGGTACATTATTGATTTGACTTAGAATAGATAAATAGGGAATCACCCCCTTATATCCGCCTGTCACATTCATGATCACGTTTTCTGTATAGCCTCCGGTTATCTCGCTAAAGCGTTTGACCAGATTGACAATTCCCTCTTGCTCGAAACGTTTGCGATCTTCTACCTGTAAGCCTTTTATTCTATCTTCTCTTTCATAATCAAAGTGCACCGTGATTGGACTACCTGGCCGATTATTAAAGTACTGGGTGATAATATCCGCAGCTAACCGGGAAAGAATCGTTTCTGTACAAATCAAGTAAACTTCCAGGTCTTCATTGACCTGCTCATAAATCTTCCACAGACTTTTTATCTCAGCAGATGCATCTTTATTATCTTCAGCCCAACTTATAAGCTCATTTTGAACCGGTGTGATTCGGGTACCCAGCAACTTATCCCAATTCTCTGCTTTTTCACCTTTCAAGACCTGAAGCGTAATTTTAAGTTTATTTGATTCTTCTTCATAATTTTTAAAAATCGATGTCCCAACGGGTGTGATCACCTTCTTCATTCATCCATTCCTCCTACTAATCCAATGCCATACCCTTCCATAGCGTAAGGAGTATTCTCAAACGGCTGATAATGAAAGACCTCTTTCACCTTTTCAGCCTCGCCTTCAAGGAGTTCAAAATAATATACACTCCCGGCAGGTACAGCCCGGTGCATAGGCTTAGGCTTCCGTTTTTTAATATCAAATCCACCGATAAAGAGATGTTTTCCTAGTGCTGCTGTTAGCAATTTAACTTTCAACCCCTGGTAATGGCCAAAAAAAGTATCCGGATTTATCCAGTCCGGAAGCCATCCGTTATTCAAAATGGCCGGAGTTAAGAGGTAAATTTTAAAAACTTGGTGCTTAGGAGCCGAATAAGCCGGTATCAGGGAATTTTTATCTAACTCATGGATATGCTTGTAATGAGTGGCTTTCCCTTCCCCACCAAGTTTTAAAAACCCCTGTTCCGGTAAATTAATTCCCTCATAGTCAATGATAAAGGAACATTCCTGGTGCGCTTTTCCTTTATCTTGTCGTGGCGAAAGTCTTAGCATGCCGGCACGATAGAGCATCTGATCCTCTGCTGAACGACCAGGAGTAAGCTTTATCCCAATTTTCGCTTCTTCTGTAACAAAATCTTTGAGATCAGAGAAATAAAATTGCTTGCTGCTATTGGCAAGATATTCACTAAGCGTCACCTGATCAATCCACCCATCGCCTATCGTCTCAGCAATAAGATCCGGCGGGGAGGCCAATACCTTCGGCAGGGAACAATTGGATAAAGAAGGGGTATCCAGAAGCTGCAAAGGAAAGGCGCAATTATCACCTGCGTTTTTTTCCTGGATCAAGTCCCGGGGCAGTGGAAAGTAATAGCTGTCGCCCCAGGCTTTTAAGAACATGCCTCGGATCCTTAAGGATGATGTTGGATCATCTGATGTTCCGGCAAGGGGGAAATATTGGGGATTTTGCGCAAAAAAGGCCGTTCGTAAGGCACCATAGAATACTGACGGATACGGCGGAAAAAGACTTTCACCCCAATTATTTTCTCCCCTGTTAAATGGTTTTCCATTACGAAAAAAAGAGTATCCAATGGTTCAGTCTGCAACAGCACGAATTTCCACCCCCTTAGCCAAAAAAGAAATAATCTCTAATAATCCAAGAAAATCTTCCAGATTATTTTCGATATATAAATTATTCAACACCTTTTTCATCTCCGCAATTTTTTGCTCCTTATCCTGTTTCATCCTGGTTGAAGCTTCTCCGGCCGAAAGATCAAGATAAGACCGAGTAAGAAGTCTCCCCAACTCGCTATCTACCATCCCATCAAGATTCTTAATCTTCATATTTCCTTCAAAATGGATAAACTCAGCGCAAAATTGGTTTATAAAGTTAGTGGTAAAATGATCTCTCAACCCATCTAAGAGAAATTTAAGCTGGTCCGCAAACCAACCATGGGAGTTTAGCCATTGCGTTTTAAATTTGATGATCTCTCCTGAACGTTTCAGCACGGCAAGGCTTAAGGCATCTTTGCCTCCCATATTCTTCGCCTCTTTTTCCATGCGTCTTGCCCATTGAAGCGCAACACTTAAAGGGGTCATAAAGTGGCTGACTGCCACTCCAGCCGAGAAAGTCAGCTTTTTTGAACTAAACTGGGATACGTCGATTTTATCAAATTCTGCCCTTAGTTCCTTTAAGATACCGGGCAGATAATTCAGGTTTACAAACCCTAAGAAATCATCGCCGCCTGCATACACTGTCACTCCTTTGGGAGCCGTTAAAATCTTTTCCGCCGCCTTACGGGCAAATTGTGCTAACTCCTGACTTAGATGTTTATGGAAAGCTGTCAATTGTTCTTTATTCTGCTCACTGAGCATTTTCCCAGAGAGCCACTTCCCCATATTGTCTCCGTCGAAGATTATGACTGCGTAATATGATGTGACCTGAAAATGATTCTTTTTTATTGCCCGGTAAATCTGATCGACAATTTTCAACTCCTGCTCTGTTCCTCTTCCTGCCAGGTCTTGGTTATTAAGGTGTGCATAGACTAATTCTTCATCAAATTCCTGTTCAAGCAGAATGGCGAGTTCGAGATTGTCTTTGGCTATTTTATCTAAAATATCTGCCAGTGCAATACGAGCTGTTGAAGGAAAGGATTCTTGATAGAGCAGATCTTCTTCCTTGTGGTCTAAGAAATACTTTGGTGCGGTTCTTTTCAAGAAAGCCACGGCACCCAATGCTTCACCCTGCGCCATGTACTTTAAGGGAATTCTGTTGTTTAATTCCACCGCATTTTCGGCCATATCCGCCGATTTATGCCCATATCGATTTTTCCTATAAAAAAGAGCATTATGTTCTCCAGTCAGTGTGCATTTTCTTCCCCGTCCTCCCGGAGAGGAGAAAAGGAGCGAATCTTGGTTTGCCCCAAGTGACTTTCAATCGTTTTATAGGCCTGCGTATAACCTGCGTCCATGGGATCAAAAACCCAATAAAAATGGAAGTAGCTTTTGATCTGCTGCCATGATCCCGAGGGCTTGGGAATACCGAAAATTCCAAGACAATACTCAAAAACTTCTTCAAGTTTCTTATAAATTTCTTTCTCTAAAGCAAGGCCCAGCTCTTTCAAATTTTCTTCCGTATCCTCTTGAACAATAGCTAAAAAGCGATTAGGCAGTGATCGTGACTTCACATTGGGAAATACGATCTCTCCTTGCCACTTCTCTTTTACTATCATGATAGCCTGACGGCAAAGATAGGAAAGAATCGCACTTCCAGAATATAAATCCTGCGTTTTTCTTGATTGTTCAATAAACCCCTGCACAGGCGTAATTGAAAAAATAAATAGATACCTTCTCATGATAAAATCGCCTCTCTAAACGCTTTTCTCGTGTCATTTCTCCTTAAAGTAAAGCCCGGCTCTAAAGCCAGGTGCAAAGAAGTATTAATGGGCCAAACTTTCCCTTGCTCACCTTTTATGATGGATACATATTCCGGCGAAGATAATCGTTTGCGTTCACCATAGCTACCATAGCCGGTATAGTCGCTGTTATTCTCATGAGAGATATTACTAATTTTGCGAAGAAGCGGCCGAAAATCTTGCTCCGGCTTTCCCAATGCGATGGTTTCGATATAGGGATAAGAAGCGTTTTTGTTATTTTCCAGTTGAATCATTTCATTTTTTAGGGTGAATTTATTTTTAGATAGGAAATTAAGTCTGCTTAAAATCTGAGGTAGTATGTCTTCCTGCTTTAGTTCAGCAATCTCTGATTTCAGGTTATTGCAGCGCAAAATACGAAAGCTCCCAAACCCTCTTCGGCTACGTCCGCCCATACCTCCAAGTAAAGAGGTTAGTTCGAACAGCGTCTGCAAATGGGCTGGAGAGAATTCATCCGGCATACGGATAAATGAGAATTCTACTCCAAAATTGGTATACATCACTATTGCATTGGCATTAGCCTTGGCTTTATATTCTTTTTTATGAGGCAACATTGCCTCTTTTCTTATATCAACTTTTTTATGTGTCATTCTTATCGCAAAACAGCTTCTTCCTTCTTGTTTAGTACTTTTTTCTCCTTCTGCCTTCCCGTTCAGATCAGCTTTAGTATTTGTCCCGCCGAAAATCCGCCCTTCCAGTGATCTTAGGGCGGATATATTCGCTTCAGCTTGCGCAGCACGCCACCAATAGCGTAGAACACCCTTCATGGACGGTGCTCTGAACTCCGGGTTATTTTGATCCGCTCCATACTGGAACAATGGAGAAATAAGTTCACATTCGAAACTCAGCTTTTCCAACACTACTCCTCCCCATATATTTTCAGGCTAGGTTCAGCCCCCAGCCTTCTACAATAGAAATTTTCTACGGTATTTCTACAGTAAAATGCAGTAACTAACATATTCCACAAACTACTTAATTTACCTCTACATAATTTGTAAAATTTACTTGATTTCGCTATAAAATTGTTTAATGTTGGATAAATCAAACGTCTGCAGCCTCCACACATCCGAACCCTTGACTGTTCTTACTTCCGATTCCTCCATCCACTGCCAGTTGAAGCAGTTCATTTGCTCCCATTAAAAGCAACTTACCGGCATACCCTTTGATTACCGTGTTTTTAAAACTGACAATCTTCATCCTTTGTATTCCGACCGGTTTGATTTCCACTTCCCCTTCCGGTCCTTCTGCTGCATAAAGAGCCCGGTATTTCTTACGCAGATTTTCATTGAATAAGCGGGTATAATCTGTCTCCCCCGGTTGAAAATATACTGTATACTTTTTGCCGTCAGCTCTAAGCAGTGTGCTATACAATACCACTGGGGAAAGGGTTCTAACCATAACCTTATTTTGCTGCACCTCATATTGACGGACATTTATCCTGTCAATCGCAAGTTCCCGAGCACCTATACGCATAACCCCCTTTGAGAGCAAGACATTGACTAATGACTGACAAAAATCTTGTAAAGGAGAGGATACGGTAAGCTTTATCTCTCCTTCAAAAGCTATGGTCTTTTTAATCCTGTCCATTTGATACGCACCTTGGATTAAAGAAAAGCAGAACATTTTAAAGGTGCGGGTTCCGTCTCGATAGCCCTTATTATGCAAAAAGGACGCCAGTTCCTGGTCGATAGAATTATAAAGGGCTGCTTGTATCAATTGATTATAATGAATTGGCAATACAACGGGTTCCCTTAGGGGTTTAAAATAAATCTCTAAATTCATTTTCCTTACCACTCCCTATGTTTATCCTCTATTATCTTGATAATATATACAGTATTTGACACCAGAGCCCTCACTCCTCTTTTCAATAAGATAGCTATTTAATTAAAAAATGGACGAATATGGCAGCAATATACTTGGTTATAAAATGGACACCAAGATGAAAGCCGAACCAATATTGACGACTCCAATTACAAACTATTAATTGGAATTTATTTTAAACAATGATTGTTTAGTGCTATAATATAGATAATAATTAATATGGGCGGGAGGAGAGATCGGATGGATGATAAGATACTTGGATTTTTAGAAAAGATGTATATAGAAATTGAAAATATTAAATCAATTATGGCAACCAAAGAAGATTTGTCTAATATGGCAACTAAAGAAGATTTGTCTAATATGGCAACTAAAGAAGATTTGTCTAATATGGCAACTAAAGAAGATTTGTCTAATATGGCAACTAAAGAAGATTTGTCTAATATGGCAACTAAAGAAGATTTGTCTAATATGGCAACCAAAGAGGATTTATTTAAAATAGAACAAAAATTAGTTTTGATGGAAGATAAAATGGAGCAAAATCATAAGGCCTTATATGACGGTTATAGATTAACCTATGAAAAATTAGAGATTTTGAATAAGAAGGTTAATGAAATTGAAAGAAATGTTGAGAAACATGATATTGCAATCAGGGCCATAAGAAGAGAAGTGAGTAATTAGCAATAAAGTACAAAATATCAAACCGCAAAAACCGGAACATAAAATTGGTCAAAAAGACAATCTTTAAAACTTATCCTTACTGAGAACACAAAAAGGACGGCTAACCGTCCTTTTCCTTGCTCTCCATTTTTTCCAAGGCTAATTTATAACCGTCAGCTCCGTAAAACAAGCAGCGTTTTACCCTGCTGATCGTTGCGGTACTCGCCCCGGTTACTTCAACAATTTTGCTGTATGTTTCATCCTGGGCCAACATTTTAGCTACTTCCCAGCGCTGTGCCAGGGATTTAATCTCCCCGATCGTGGCCAGATCTTCAAAAAAGCGAAAACAATCTTCTTTGTTTTCCAAGGATAGAATTGCATCAAATAAGGAATCGACAAAAGGATCCTTCCATATATTACTTCCGGGCATGTTTTCCCCTCCTCTGAAACCTTTTGTATATTCCATAAAGCAGGGCAATTTACCTGCTTTTTTAAAAAAACTTTCTTCCAAGGTTAGAGATCAAGGCTTCCTAACCATAGCTTTATTTCATCAATGACGGTACTGTCCTGTACCTCTCGAGCCAAAGGATCCAAGGCACGAACCAAATTTTCTTTTTCCAGCAGGCAACCTGTCAATAAAGGGGAAATCCTGCGAATCATTTCTTCATCCATGGCATCGGAATAAACGGCGCAGGAATCGATTCTGCCATTGATCGTGTGCAGCTTCAAATCAATTTCACCCCAAGGAAAACGTTCTGTTAATGAAATATCAAAGAGAGGACTTTGACCAAATCTCCAATCCCATGAGGCAAACTTCTCATACAACCCCATTACCTCCGAGGCCTCCTCATGAATATGCACCTCATCTGAAGGCTCTTGGTAAAGCTCACTGAAGCTCTCTATAAAGCTCTCCGTTACCGACGATATGGTAATTTCCTTTGAGTTCTCCCCAATATTTGTGACTCGGGAGCGAACGGACTCAACCCCTTTGGCCGCTATTTTCTTTTTTGAGGGATTCAGATACTTACTTAGCTTTTCCAACTGGGAATGTACCATGATTGTCCCATGATGATAAGCAGCTTGGCTTTGATAATAATAGGCATGTCCCGAGAATTTTTTCCCGTCCAACAGGAGATCATTGCGTCCCGAGAACTCTGCATTTACCCCCAGCTTTTTCAAGGCTGCTAAAATTACCGATAACTGCTTTTCGATATCATAGTATTTGCGGGGCGCCAGAAAGGTAAAATTTAAGTTGCCCAAATCATGATAAACCGCTCCGCCGCCGGATAAGCGCCGGGCTAATTTACCTCCGTCTTTTTCCAACTGCTCCCAGGCACATTCCTTCCAGGCATTTTGGTTACGTCCGATGACAACCGTATTATCATTTTGCCATAGATAGAGAATGATTTCGTTTGCCAAAAGATCAGCGAGCAATTTTTCTTCCAGAGCAATATTAAACCAGGGATCAAAGGAATGTGAGCGGACAATTTTTGTCTGTATTCCACCGTCAACCATGCTCCCGCCTCCTTTTTTGATTATTTATTCAGCATATGAATTGCCCTTCCCTCAACGCCAAGCACGGCTTCCTGGAAGCTCTCCGCTAAGGTGGGATGGGCATGAATGGTACAGATAATATCAGCTGTCGTCAAACCATTGGTAACTGCCAAAGCCCCTTCATGGATCAGGTCACTGGCATGGGGGCCCAAAATATGCACCCCCAATATTTTATGGGTGGCTTCATTGGCGATGATCTTCACCAAACCGTCACCTTCCCCCAAGGTTAAGGCCTTACCATTGGCAGCAAACATAAATTTGCTTACCTTATAGGATATGCCCCGCTTCTTTGTTTCTTCTTCCGTCAACCCTACAGATGCGATTTCCGGGAAGGAAAACACACAAGTAG
This sequence comes from Dehalobacterium formicoaceticum, assembly GCF_002224645.1. Classification (NCBI taxonomy): domain Bacteria; kingdom Bacillati; phylum Bacillota; class Clostridia; order Eubacteriales; family Peptococcaceae; genus Dehalobacterium; species Dehalobacterium formicoaceticum. The sequence continues at coordinate 3,592,919 of NZ_CP022121.1, forward strand.
GGACCGCATCATAATTGATTTGAGTCTCGATACCAAATATATGTTCTATCACAGTCTTGCCTTCATCCGAGGCCACATGGGCCAGCATCTGCCCGCCAATAACATCCCCGATGGCATAAATCCCCGGCACGGAGGTTTCATAGTGACTGTTTACCTTTATGCCAAACTCGTCATAAGCCACGCCGATTCCATCTAAATTAAGACCGTCCACGTTGATGGATCTGCCCGCCGAAAGCAGAACCATTTCTCCTGCAAAATCCTGGGGACCTTTTTTCCCTTCAGCTAGAACTTTCAGTCCTGTTTCACTTTGAACAATTTCCTTTATTTTAATTCCTGTTTCAATTTTGAAACCCAGTTTCCGGAAAGAAATCAGTGCCCTCTTGATCACTTCTTCATCGATCGGCGGCAAAATGCGCGGTGAATATTTCACAACAGTTACCTGGGTGCCTAAAGATTGGAGGATGGAAGCAAATTCAATTCCGGTCACTCCGCCCCCAATGATAACCATGGATTTCGGCAGCTCCTCAAGCTCCAAAGCTTCATTAGTGGTGATCACCCCCGGCAAATCTACGCCGGGATTAGTAATTCTTTTAGGAATGGAACCGGTGGCCAGCAAAATATTTTTTCCTTGCACTGATTGGGTATTCCCATCTCCATCGGTAACCAAAACCGTATGGGAGTCTACCAAACTGCCTTTACCGGAAATCACTTCAACCCCATTTCCTTCCAGAAGTTTGTCAACTCCGGTGCGCAGACGCGTCACCACTTCCCGTTTTCGCTCTTGGGCTTTTTCCATCTTCAATTGAAAACCATCTAATTGAAAGCCAAAATCTGCGGATTTATTTAATGTTTGCATGATTTCAGCAGTTTTATACAAAGCTTTCGTGGGAATACATCCTCGGTTTAGACAGGTGCCGCCTATTTGATCCGCTTCAATTAAAGCAACTTTTGCGCCCAATTGAGCTGCTCGAATGGCAGCAACATATCCTCCCGGGCCACCACCAATAATAATGATATCCTTTTCCATGCAAACATCTCCTCACAGTTCTGTTTCAAATGTTCCTGATCAACAGAGTTCTTGGCATCAGATGGAGTTTTTACTCCATCTGATGTTTAAAAATCTTTATCTGAGAAATCTTCATCAATCTAATTTACCATTAAACATGCTTGATTATGAAAGAATCCCCCTCGGGAAAGGGGGGTTCATAACTAATTTTTCGGTTTCCAGCGTAATACAGGATTGCGCGCGGCAGCGGCTTCGTCAAGGCGGCCCACCACTGTGTTATGGGGCGCGGATTTCACCATTTCAGGATCCGTATCCACCTCATGGGCGATTTGGCGCATCACATCAATAAATTCATCCAGGGTTTCCTTGCTCTCCGATTCCGTAGGCTCAATCATTAAGGCCTCATGTACAATCAAAGGAAAATAGATTGTCGGCGGATGATAGCCGAAATCTAAAAGACGTTTGGCGATATCCAAAGTGGATACCCCCTTATTCTTCTGGTTTTGTCCCGATAGTACACACTCATGCATACAAATCCGATCATAGGGCAAAAGATAAAGATCTTTTAGCTTCGCGGCAATATAATTGGCATTGAGCACAGCAACTTCGGACATATGCTTCAGATCATCACCGCCCATGCTCATAATATAAGCAAAGGCCTTAACCATGACATTAAAATTACCGTAAAAAGCTTTTACCTTACCGATGGATAAAGGACGATCATCATCCAGAAAATACCTGCCGTCCCGATATTCTACGAGTGGCTTGGGTAAAAATGGCACCAAATCCTTTTTTACACCCACAGGACCGGAACCGGGACCGCCGCCGCCATGGGGCGTACTAAAGGTTTTATGGATATTAAGGTGAACCACATCAAAACCCATGTCCCCGGGCCTGGTAATACCCACAATCGCGTTGGCATTAGCACCGTCATAGTAGAGGAGTCCTCCGGCCTCATGGATCATCCGGGAAATTTCCTGAATATTTTCTTCAAAGAGACCTAAGGTGTTGGGATTGGTCAGCATCAAACCGGCAATCTCATCACTCATCAGCTCTTTTAAAGCGTTCAAATCCACTCCGCCTCTGGCATCGGATTTAACTTCAACGACATCGAACCCAACAACTGTTGCGGAAGCGGGATTGGTACCATGAGCAGCATCGGGAATAATCATTTTGGTACGCTTCGCATCGCCCCGATGCTGATGATAGGCTTTAATAATCATCAGTCCGGTCATCTCTCCATGGGCTCCTGCTGCCGGCTGGAGCGAAACTCTTTCCATCCCGGTGATCTCTGATAACATTTGATCCAAATTATACATCAGCTCTAAGGAACCTTGCACCGTTTCTTCCGGTTGATAGGGATGGGTTTTTAGAAATCCGTCCATGCGGGATACGTATTCATTCAGCTTTGGATTATATTTCATGGTACAGCTGCCTAAAGGATAAAAACCGGAGTCCACGCCATGGTTCCGTTGGGATAATTGGGTAAAGTGACGTACGGCATCCAATTCACTGACTTCCGGAAGTTCCGGAGGAGCGTCACGCAGCAGATCTCCAGGAATCATCTCTGTAATTTTCCCTTCCGGTACATCGCATGCAGGGAGAGAATAAGCAATACGCCCTGGCCTGCTGATCTCAAAAATTAATGCTTTGTCTTTCATGCTATTTCCCCCCCCGCCTTTCCTGCCAGAAGATCAATTTCTTCTTTCGTTCTCTTTTCTGTGACAGCGATTAACCATCCATCTGTCAAATCAGGATAATCTTTACCTAAGGCATAGCCGCCAATGATTTTTTCATCCAAAAGCTTTTTATTAAGTTGTTCCACAGGGGTCAGGCTCTTCAGAGCAAATTCCTTAAAGAACGGTGCATTGAACAAGGGTTGGAAATTTCCTGTTGCTACCAGCTGATTAAAAGCATAATGAGCCTTGTTCAGGCAAAGTTCGGCAACTTCCTTCAAGCCTTCCTTACCCAATAAAGTAAGATAGATCGTAGCTGCCAAGGCATTTAAGGCCTGATTGGAACAAATATTGGAAGTGGCCTTTTCCCGGCGGATATGCTGTTCTCTAGTCTGAATGGTGAGTACAAATCCTCGATTGCCAAAGGTATCCTTCGTTTCCCCCACAATTCGTCCCGGCATTTTTCTCATTAATTTATCCTTGGCAGCAAAGAATCCCAGATACGGTCCGCCAAAGCTAATAGCATTACCCAAAGGCTGACCTTCACCCACGACAATGTCTGCCCCTAACTCTCCAGGGGATTTAAGCAAAGCTAAGGAAATAGGATCCGCTGAAACAATAAAAAGGCTTTTATTTTGATGTGCTAAATCACTGATTTGCTGCAAGGATTCAATGATCCCAAAAAAGTTGGGACTTTGAACGACCACCGCAGCGGTATCCGGCGAGATTTTTTCCGCCAAATCTTTCAGATCAATCTGACCGTTATCATACCCTATTTCTACTACTTTGATGTCACGAAATTTTGCGTATGTATTCAGCACGACTCGACTTTCCGGATGAACGGTCTTGGCCACTAAGATTTCAGATCTCTTTACCGCTTGACAAGCCATAATCCCTGCCTCCGCCAAAGCGCTGGCTCCATCATACATGGAAGCATTTGCTACGTCCATTCCTGTCAACTCACAGATCATGGTTTGATACTCAAAGATGGATTGCAAAGTTCCCTGGCTGATTTCCGGTTGATAAGGAGTATAAGCGGTATAGAATTCTTGTCGGGAAAGGATATGATCAATCACAGAGGGCACAAAATGGTCATAGGCACCTGCTCCCAGAAAACATGAATAATCATCCAGATTGAAATTTTTTCCTGCTTTCCCGGCCATGAGTTTCACCAATTCCATTTCCGAAAGGGCGGAAGGCAGATTCAATGCCCTCTTTAAACGCACTTCTTGAGGAATATCCTGAAAAAGATCCTCGGTGGAATTTAGTCCCAGGTCATTTAACATCCCCAACTGCTGTTGGGGTGTATTTGAGATGTATCTGGACACGTTTAGTCCTCCTCTTGGCAGAGTTTTTCATAAGCTGCATCATCCAACAGTCCATCCAATTCCGAAGAATCATTAAATTCAATGGCCACAAGCCAGCTTTCCGAGGCTTGCTCATTGATTTTCCCCGGTTCATACAATAAGTCTTCATTTATTTCCACTACTTTCCCGGATACAGGCGCATACACATCTGAAGCTGCTTTAACCGATTCAATAACTCCCAAAGGGCCTCCGCTGCTTAATTCATCTCCCACCTGGGGTAATTCCACAAAAACGATTTCACCCAGATGTTCTTGGGCAAAATCTGTGATGCCCACGTAAGCTTTATTTCCTTCAACTCTTACCCATTCATGAGTTTCTGTGAATTTAAATTCATTGCTATTGGCCATGATAAACCCTCCTGATATATATTTTATATTTTCCCCTTATTTAGCTCCTTTAACGCTCTTTTTAACAAATGGTTTTTTAATGATCTTTCCCTTCAAGGCCTTGTTGCGCACCAAGATCTCAATCTCCCCGCCCTCATCGGCATACTTGGCATCTATTAAGGCTAAGCCAATGTTTTTTTTCAAACTGGGAGAAAAGCTGCCCGTGGTGACAAAACCAATTTTTTCTCCATCTGCCTGCACTTCATAATGGCTTCTGGCAATGCCCCGATCGATCATTTCAAATCCTACCAATTTCCGCGGGATGCCCATTTCCTTTTGTTTCATTAAAGCATCTTTCCCGATAAAGTCATTCTTATCCAACTTAACAAAATATCCTAGGCCAGCCTCCAAAGGAGTGATATCCCGGTCAATTTCCTGTCCATATAAAGGGAGACAAACCTCAAAACGCAGCGTATCTCTGGCACCTAATCCACAAGGTATCAATCCTTCTTCTTTACCTGCTGCCAACAGTTTGTCCCAAAGGAAGGAAGCATCCTTCGGATCCAGATAAATTTCAAAACCATCCTCACCGGTATATCCTGTGCGGGAAATCAATGCAGTTACGCCTGATATGTTCACTTCCGGTAAAAAATGATAATAATCAAGCATTGATAAATTGGCATCCGTAAGTTTCTGCAGGATGACTTCAGCTTTTGGGCCCTGCAAAGCCAATTCGGCACATTGGTCAGATATATTATTTATTTCCACATCACCTTCCAAATGTTCCTGCAACCATTGAAAGTCTTTGTCCGTATTAGAAGCGTTAATCACCAATAGATACTCTTCCTGATGATACTTATAGACCAGGAGATCATCTACCACTCCACCCTCGGGATAGCACATGGGGGAGTAATAAATCTGAAAATTTGACATGGGGGAAATATCATTGACAATCATTTTTTGGATAAATTTTTCCGCATCCGGGCCTTTCACCGTAACTTCTCCCATATGAGAAACATCAAAGAGCCCGGCAGCGGTTCTCACTGCTTCATGCTCAACGAGAATGCCTTGTCCCTGATACTCAATTGGCAAAGCCCAACCACCAAAATCAACCACCTTGCCCTTAAGATTTACGTGTTGTTCATATAATGGTGTTTTCTTCATGCTTATGCTCCTTTAGACAATTTAGAGAATATTATTCCCTTTTACCTTTTGTCTCAACCTAAGAATCAAAAATTAATGTTTAATTAAAAAAAACAGGGCGCATGACACCTCGTCAATACCCTGTTTATTGACCCTCTCATCCAGCTATATCATTGCGTTTATTTAAATGAATTTTAATTTATTTAATTTTACATGAAGCAGTTCTATTTGTCAATATTTTTATCATCTATCCAGGGCTTTTTTCCCTATATCGGTGCGATAATGCATGCCTTGAAAACTAATTTTGTCCACTTCCCTGTAGGCATTTTTAATGGCTTCCGCTACCGAATTGCCTTTTGCCGTAACGCCCAGGACGCGTCCGCCGGATGTCACAATATCATTTCCCGCAAAGGATGTTCCGGCATGAAAAACCATGCTCTCCGACTGGGCAGAGCCTAACCCTTGAATCTTCATGCCTTTCTCATAGGATCCCGGATAACCCCCGGAGGCCAGTACCACACATACCGCAGCCTCATCATACCATAAGATTTCCTGTCGGGACAGCTCGCCCGCCAAAATTGCCTGGATAATATCAACCAGATCTGTTTTTAAAAGCATCATGACCGGCTGGGTTTCCGGATCCCCAAAACGGGCATTATATTCCAACACCTTGGGCCCCGATCCCGTTAACATTAACCCCACATAAAGCACGCCTTGATAAGTTCTGCCTTCAGACTTTAATCCTGCCACCGTGGGTTTAATAATCCTTTCCAGTACATCTTCAGCAAGCTCCGGGGTATAAACGGGAGCAGGGGCATAAGCGCCCATTCCACCGGTATTCGGCCCCTGATCATCATTAAAGACCCTCTTATGATCTTGGGCAGAGATCATCGGTATCACATGCTCCCCATCGGTAAAAGCCAAAATACTGACTTCTTCTCCCTCTAAAAATTCCTCGATCACCACCCTGGTCCCCGCTTGTCCAAAAACCTTGTTTTCCATAATTTCCTGGACCGCATTGACAGCAGTCTCCTCATCGGGAGCCACGATTACACCTTTTCCTGCAGCTAAGCCATCCGCTTTCACCACAATGGGGGCGCCTTGCTTACGAATATAATCAATGGCGGGGGCTGCCTCTTCAAAAACCTGGTATTGGGCAGTGGGGATTTGATATTTTCCCATAATGCGTTTGGCTAAAGCCTTACTGCCTTCGATTTCTGCTGCTTCCTTCGAGGGGCCAAATATCTTCAGCCCAGCTGCCTGAAACTGATTGACAATCCCATTTGTCAGAGGAATTTCCGGGCCGACCACTGTCAGATCAATCTTTTCCTTTTTGGCAAATGATAAGAGTCCTTCAATATCTTCGGCATTAATCTCAATGCATTCCGCCATTTGGGAAATACCCGCATTTCCCGGTGCGCAAAATACTTTATTCACCTTTGGACTTTGGATCAGTTTCCATACCAAAGCATGTTCCCGTCCACCGCCACCGACAACCAGTACCTTCATCTCCTCAAAGCACTCCTTTCCCATAGGTTTCCCCTTTTAGTGTTTAAAATGCCTTATCCCGGTAAAAACCATCGCGATGTTATGTTCATCCGCAGCAAGAATAGATTCTTCATCTTTAAGGGAGCCCCCCGGCTGAATGATGGCAGTAATGCCTGCCTGACCGGCCTGATCAACTGTATCCCGAAAAGGGAAAAAAGCATCCGAGGCCAGGACTGCTCCCCGGCACTCCTGTCCGCCCTGGGTCAAAGCAATTTGAGCCGCACCAACCCGGTTCATTTGTCCTGCTCCTACTCCCAAGGTTTGGTGATTTTTTGAGACCACAATCCCGTTGGATTTCACATGTTTGACCACGCGCCAGGAAAAGAGCAGTTCTGTCAGTTCCTCATCTGTTGGCTTCCTTTTCGTTACAACCTTTAAGTCAGCGGCCGACAGCTTTCCTCCATCTATATCTTGAAGCAGTATCCCGCCATGAACCTTCTTCACATCAAACCTGCTCACATCTTCCGAAGTAAATACACCTGTTTCCAATAATCGAATGTTCGCTTTGTTCGTCAAAACCGCCAAAGCTTCCTTGGTAAAGGAAGGGGCGATCACGGCTTCTAAAAATGTTTCCGTCATTTTTTGCGCCGTTTCCAGGTCAACTTCCCGGTTTAAGCCCACAATGCCGCCAAAAGCAGACACGGGGTCAGCCTGAAAAGCCCGCTCATAAGCCATGGCGAGACTCTCCCCTAAGGCAGTGCCACAGGGATTCGTATGCTTTATGATCACCGCTGCCGCTTCCGGAAATTCCTTGACCAATTCCAAGGCCGCATTTAAGTCCACAATATTGTTAAAAGAGAGCTCTTTACCATGGATTTGCCGGGCTGTTCCAATTCCTGCACCATGAGCGCCTATTTCACGATAAAAGGCCGCTTTTTGATGGGGATTTTCCCCGTAGCGCAGTTCCTGAATTTTTTCTCCCCGGAGACATAAATGGTCAGGAAAGGATCCTTGCTCGTCCTTCACCTGAGCCAAATAAGCTGCAATATGGGTATCATAATCAGCCGTATGGGCAAAAGCTTCCTGAGCCAGGCTAAACCTGGTTTCTTCCTTAATTGTCCCTGTTGACTTCAGCTGTTCAAGGATTTCCCGGTATCTTTTGGGGTTAACCACTACGGCCACCCCTTGGTAATTTTTGGCTGCTGCCCGCACCATGGCAGGGCCTCCGATATCAATATTTTCAATGGCTTCTGCCAGGGTGACATTTTCCCGGGCGATGGTTTCTTTAAATGGATATAAGTTAACAACCACCAAGTCGATGGGTACAATGTCCAGCTCTGCCAGCTGGGCTAAATGTTCCGGCGTTCTCTTGGCTAGAATGCCTGCATGAACATGGGGATGTAAAGTTTTTACCCGTCCTTCCAATATTTCCGGAAAACCGGTGATGTCTGTCACATATGTAGCAGCGACGCCCTCTTGGGTGATGGTTTTAAAAGTTCCCCCCGTAGAAACGATTTCGTAACCTAATTGCACCAATTCACGAGCCAATTCCACCACACCGGTTTTATCCGAGACACTGATCATCGCTCTTTTCTTCACTTTAAAACACATCCTTTATTCAGTGAATTTACTTCCCTTAAGAGAGTTCGGCGTCCTGTCCTTGATGCACCTTGACCCTTCTACCCAGAATTTCAACCCGTCCTTCCGCGATCCACTGTATCACTTGGGAATACAATTCATGTTCCTTTGCTAAAATGCGTCGGGCCAGATTTTCCTCCGTATCATCCTCTTCCACAGGTACGGAGCATTGGGCAATAATCGGGCCGGAATCTACTCCTGGATCCACAAAATGAACCGTGCAGCCGGAGATCTTAACCCCATAATCCAAGGCCTGCTTTTGCCCATGGGTTCCGGGAAAAGAAGGTAATAAAGCAGGATGAATATTAATCACTCTTTGGGGAAATTTGGTTAAGAAATCTTCTCCCAAGATCCGCATAAATCCGGCCAGTACCACCAGTTCCCCTTGATACTGCCGAACCAGCTTCCCTAATGCCAGATCATACTCCTTGCGCTGGGGGAAGCTTTTCGGATCAAGAAAGATGCCGGTGATCCCTTCTTCCTCCGCTTTCTTTAATGCCGGTGCATCCTCATGATCGCTGATGACCACATTGATTTGAGCCTGGAGATTTCCGTTTTTAATTTGTTCGATAATTGCCAGCAAATTAGAACCTCTGCCGGAAGCCAGCACAGCTAATTTCAGAGGTGCCATTTTATTTTTCCCTTACGGTGAAATGGACTTTTCCATCACCCGCCGTGATTTTTCCCATGATAAAAGCGCCGGCACAATCAGCTAGAATTCCCGATACCTGAGAGGGATCACAAATAATACAATATCCTACGCCCATATTAAAGACCCGAAACATTTCTTCTTCCGTCACCTGCCCTAATTTTTGGATCAAACGAAAAACTGGCGGAGTTTCCCACGTTGTGAGATCAATATCAGCCTGTACACCCTCCGGAAAAACCCGGGGCAGATTTTCTGTCAGGCCGCCTCCGGTAATATGAGCCATGCCTTTAATCTCGTATTTGGCGATTAAAGGCAGCATATCCTGGACATAGATACGAGTTGGTTTCAACATTGCCTCCCCAAGGGTACAATCAAGCTCAGGGATAAATTCGTCCATTTTTAAAGCAGCCAGCTCCAAAAGCACTTTACGAGCCAAAGAAAAGCCATTGGAATGCAGACCGGAAGAAGGAAGGCCAATGATCACATCTCCGGGAACAATGGCAGAGCCGTTGATGATTTTATCTTTGTTGACCACGCCTACGGCAAATCCCGCAATATCATACTCATCCTCAGCATAAAAGCCGGGCATTTCTGCCGTTTCCCCGCCAATTAAAGCACATCCCGCCTGAAGGCAGCCGGCGGCAACTCCTTTGACAATTTCCTCAACTTTAGGCGGATTTAATTTCCCCACGGCTAAGTAATCTAAAAAGAAAAGGGGTTCTGCTCCCTGGACTAAGATATCATTGACACACATCGCTACTGCATCAATACCGATGGTATCGTGCCTGTCTGTGATCATGGCAATTTTTAATTTCGTCCCCACTCCATCGGTACCGGATACCAAGACCGGTTGATGATATTTGTCAATATCCAAGGCGAATAACCCGGCAAAACTGCCCAGATCTGTCAAAACCTCCGGTCGGAAAGTTTTCTTAACATGATGCTTCATACGCTGTACGGCCTCATCCCCCGCTGTAATATCTACACCGGCATCCTGATAGGTTGTCCCCATATTACTCTACCTCCTGCTCCATCGGGTATTCACCCACACGTTTTGAAATACCTAAAGGGTATTCGCCGGTAAAACAAGCGGCACAAAAACTATCCTTGGATGAACCGGTGGCCTCAACCATACCCTCCAGACTCAGAAAATGCAAACCGTCTGCCCCAATATATTCCCTTATTTCTTCAATTGATTGTTTTACCGCAATCAGCTGATTTCTTTCTTGAGTATCAATACCATAATAACAGGGGTACTTGACCGTCGGCGAGCTCACCATTAAGTGGACCTCTTTCGCGCCTGCATTCCGGATCATCTGTACGATCTGCTTGCTGGTGGTGCCTCGTACCACGGAATCATCCACCATCACCACTCTTTTTCCTTCAATAATATCCCGAATGGGGTTTAGTTTCAGCCTGACTGCAGTCTCCCGCATCTTTTGCGTCGGTTTGATGAAAGTTCGCCCAATATAACGGTTTTTCATTAAACCTTCCATGTAGGGAATCCCGGATGCTTCCGCATACCCTAAGGCTGCCGGCACGCCGGAGTCCGGTACCGGTATCACAATATCCGCATCTATCGGATATTCCTGAGCTAATTGCCGTCCCATAGCACGCCGTACCAATGTTACATTCCTGCCGTCAAAATTAGAATCCGGCCGGGCTAAATAAACAAATTCGAAAATACAAAAAGCTTGTTCAGAGCTTTTCATGGCATGGATGCTTCTCAGCCCATCATTATCAATGATGACAATTTCCCCCGGATCAACATCCCGAATAAATTCAGCACCAACCGTATCTAAGGCACAGGTCTCCGAAGCTAGGATATATGATTTGCCCTTTTTTCCAATACACAGAGGTCGCACCCCATGTGGATCCCGGACACCGATCAATTGATCCTCCGTCATCACCAGCAGAGAGTAGGCGCCTTTAATATCGATCATCATTTTCATCAACGCCTCTTCAATGGAGCTTTGTCCATAGCGGGCAATAAGTTTTACAATCACTTCTGTATCGGAAGTAGTTTGAAAAACCGAGCCGTTTAAAGCTAAGCGTTGACGAATTTCATTGGCATTAATCAAGCTCCCATTGTGTGCCAAAGAAATTAAACCCTTTAAATATCTGAAATCCAAGGGTTGGGTATTTACCGCCAAACCGGAATCGACTGTAGAATACCGTACATGGCCAATGGCCAGATGGCCTTTCAAGGGTGCCAGTATTTTTTCGTTGAAAACCTCTCCCACCAAACCCATGTCTTTATGATTCTTAAACTCTTTACCATCAGAAACAGTAATCCCGGTACTCTCTTGCCCTCTGTGCTGCAAGGCATATAGCCCATAATAGGTCATGGTAGCCACATCCATGTTGTGCCCATAAATCCCAAAAAGACCGCATTCGTCTTTTGGTTTTTCATCTGTATTCAGCAAATCGATCATACAATGACCCCCCTTGGCTTTTATTTAAAAGAATTTGATCATTTCTATAAGCCGGCCCGTTGAAAGATGTAATCAATATATCGGGTATGGTAATCATAATCAAATAGGCTATCCACCTCTTCATGGGAAAGATAACTCATAATATCCTTATCTTGTAAAATAAGATATTCAAAATCTGTTTTGGTCTGCCATGCAATCATTGCATTTCTTTGAACCCATTCATAAGCGGTCTCCCTCAAAAGCCCTTTGTCTACCAAAGTCAGGAGCACCCGCTGAGAGAAGACTAACCCAAGGGTTTTATTGAGATTGGTGCGCATATTTTCCTCATAAACATTTAAATGCTCCATTACATTAATAAAAAGATGCAGCATATAATCCAATAAAATACAGCTATCCGGTATGATTACTCTTTCTACGGAAGAATGGGTAATATCCCTTTCATGCCACAAAGCGACATTCTCCATGGCAGCAAGGGCATTTCCCCGGAGCACTCGGGATAAACCGGTTACGCGCTCCGCAGTAATCGGGTTTTTCTTATGGGGCATCGCGGAAGATCCCTTTTGCCCTTTGGCAAAAGCTTCCTCAACCTCCAGAATATCTGTACGCTGCAGATTCCTGATTTCCGTGGAAAACTTTTCTAATGAACTGCCAATGAGGGCTAATGTGGTTAAAAATTCTGCATGGCGGTCTCTTTGAATGATTTGTGTCGATACCTGAGCTGGTTTCAGTCCCATTTTACGGCAAACATGTTCTTCGATCTGGGGATCAACATTAGCAAAAGTTCCTACCGCACCTGATATTTTCCCAACAGAGATCACTTCTTTTGCTTTCAGCATACGTTCAATACATCGATCAATCTCCATCGTCCAAAGAGCCATTTTTAATCCGAAGGTAACAGGTTCCGCATGAATGCCGTGGGTTCGTCCTACTTCCAAGGTGTATTTATATTTTTTTGCTTTTTCAGCCAGCACACTACGCAGTTTGCGCAAGCGGGCGATCAGAAGATCCGCTGCTTCCCTCATTTGTGCGGAGAGAGCTGTATCCAACACATCAGAAGAAGTCATACCCATATGAATATATTTGGAGGCCTCCCCTACCTTTTCTCCCACCGCAGTTAAAAAAGCGATGACATCATGTCTGGTAACTTTTTCAATTTCTTCAATCCTGGGGATATCAAAACTGGCTTTCGTTTTGATATCCTGAAAAGCTTCCTGAGGAATCAATCCTAAATCAGCCATCGCTTCACAAGCAAAAATCTCCGCATCCAGCATCTTTTGAAAGCGATTTTCAGATTCCCACACGCTGCCCATTTCAGGCAGGGTATAGCGGTCAATCATCACACATCCTCCTCATATTCAACTTATTACTTCATATTTGCTAAGTAAGCATCCACTCCGATTTCCTGCAAACGATCATCTTTCCCGGCTACCTGCTCAGCCATTTCCTTTCTGAAGGCCTTGAGTTTTTCTTGAACCACAGGATATTTCAAGGCCAAAATTTGGGCCGCCAAAATACCTGCATTTTTGGCCCCATTTATGGAGACGGTGGCCACAGGAATACCTGGCGGCATCTGGACAATGGAATATAAAGAATCCACACCATTGAGGGTAGCTGTTTTAATCGGTACGCCAATCACCGGTATGGTGGTAAAAGCGGCGATGACCCCGGGCAAATGAGCAGCTCCCCCGGCACCGGCAATAATCACTTCAATTCCTTTTTCTTCGGCAGTTTCCGCAATTTGAGCTGTCTTATGAGGCACTCGGTGCGCAGACGAAATATACACCTGACATGAAATCCCCATTTGTTCTAAAAATTGTATTGCATCCTTCATAATCGGCAGATCCGAATCACTACCCATAACAACTGCCACTTTGAATTCACTCATTTTTATGCCCGCCTTTCCGATTTATTGATACCTTAGCTTCCTGCTTTAGGTGCAAAAATATGTATTTTTCGACCTGGAGCTTCATTGATTTCTTGCTTAAAATATATCAATCCCGCACCTCAATGTCAAGAAAATGCGAACATTAATATCTGTTTATTGATTTTTATTCGTCTTTCTTAAACTTCTTATCCCTTGCAGCCGGCAAAAAAATCTTTTTGGTGCGCTAAAATAAGGTTTCGAGTTTTCTGAACCGGCTAAAGTACAAATCAACGAAGAAAAAACCATACATAATAAACCGATTTGCGGAGACATGATCGAAAAATCAAATACGCCATGCCCCCAGAAAAAAGCCTGAACTGCAACCAAGAGGGGCATCAAGGGACATTTTTCCTTAAATAATTGCCAAAGACTGCCCCATAAATGCCACTCCATCCAGAGAAGAAGGAATAATCCCACTAAGCCTAACATTACTACCCAGGATAGGAGCATATTATGAGCATGTAAAACTCGCAGATACTGATAGACGTTATCATCCGCAAAATAAATCCCCATAATTCCCCAACCCGTCACCGGTTTCTTTAAAAACATATTGAAACAATTTTCCCAAATCGCCCATCTAAGATCGATGGTAGAAGACAATAAATCGCCCCTGGGAAACCAATCTGAAGAACCGATAAAGGCTCCCATTCCGATAAGAAATGATAACATGCGAATCGTAACATGAAACATTTTTCCTGCCGCTAAATCATACACTACAAAACCAATCATCAGACCAATCATCGCGCCTCTGGAACCAGTCAACACCAAAGCTGTGATCAAAAGCAGGATCCCATAGAAAAAAATGCGGTGCTCATTTTTCGGTGTCTTTTCATAAAAGTAATACCCTACCAAAATCATCACAGCATACCAGGAAGCGGCCAGGTTTGGATTACCAAAGGTGCCGGTAATGCGAAAAAGGGTATCATCATTTGAGACCACCGTGGTGAGACCAAAGCAGATCTTCCACCAAGCTGCCTCACGGGTGATAAAATTAAAATTCTCCAACAGTCCTATAAGAGCAGAAGCCAGGGTCAAAAAAAAGATATAACGCAGCAGCCGCTCCACCAATTCTACCGTATGCATTTTTTGGTCCAAATAAAGACAGATGCCATAAAAGCCCAGGAAAACAAATCCGGCACCAAAAGAAAGCCATTGTTGATTTACAACGCCGACAATCAAGGACCAGAAAAACAAAAGTAAAACGCCGCCGGTCCACGGGGTACCTGCATTCAGTTTTCTGTTTTTTATCAACTCAACTTTCGCACTAGAAAAATGTCCTCAAACCCTTGGTAAATATGAAATTTAACAGCAAAAACACCCCCTCGATATGGTAAAATTGAAGTGACAAAACCCAATTATTCCATAGAAAGAAGGGTGTTCTTGTGACTTCTATATTACCAAAAAAAATAGCTTCTGAAAAGGAGTCAGCCAATTACGTTGCAAACTTTTTCAAGGAACATAAAATTGGCCAAACATTAAAGCAGTCGAACTTTTTTAAACAGAAGGGCTTTCCTTGCAAAGACCTACTACAGTTTCTCGTGACGCTGATCTTTATGGGCAAAAACCTATGGCGCTATCTGAACACCGATGCCAACAACGCCCCATTTCAAAAAGATGCTGTCTACCGATTTCTGAACAACTGCTACTACAACTGGCGTAAGTTCTTGCTGCTGCTCAGCTCCCAGATCATTCAAAACCACATCGTACCGCTCACTGACGAGAAGCGAGTCAATGTCTTTATCATCGATGACTCCCTTTTCAGTCGATCCCGAAGCAAGGCAGTAGAACTTCTGGCTAGGGTCTACGACCATGTGGAACACAAATACGTCCGAGGCTTCCGAATGCTAACCTTGGGTTGGTCAGACGGCAACACCTTTTTGCCTCTAGCCTTCTCCCTGCTTAGCTCAGAGAAGGAATCGAACCGACTACAAGGCATGAATGCTATGGACAAACGGACAAACGGCTATAAGAGACGTAAAGAGGCTATCCACAAGAGCACTGAAGTGTTGTTGGAACTGCTAAAACAAGCCAAGGCGTACATGGTTCCGGCCAGCTACCTCCTGTTTGACAGTTGGTTTTCCTTTCCCGTCGTGATCAGAAAGGTATTGGAACAGCAACTTCACACCATCTGTATGCTTAAGTCGATGCCCACAGTCAAATATGAATACCAGGGACAAAATCTCACCCTGAACAAGCTGTATGCCGCAGTCAAAAAGAAACGGGGTCGGGCCAAAGTCCTTGCCTCTATCATTGTAGAAATTGGCCAGATGTCAAGCGGCGAACCAGTACAAGCTAAGATCGTATTTGTCAGGGACAGAAGAGCCAAGAAGAAATGGCTAGCGCTCCTCACCACCGATACTGAACTTCCGGATGAAGAGGTCATCCGCATTTATGGGAAGCGTTGGAACATCGAGGTTTTCTTCAAGATGTCCAAGTCCTATCTCGGGTTGTCCAAAGAGTTTCAGGGACGTTCTTATGATTCCATGGTGGCGCACGTTACCATCGTGTTTATCCGATACATCATGCTGGCTTTGGAGAGCCGAAACGGTGAAGACCCGAGAACCATTGGCAACCTTTTCTACATCTGTTGCGACGAGTTACAGGATATCAGCTTAGTGGAGGCGCTACAGAGAATCTTCTTCCTAATGGAACAATTTTTACAAGAGCAACTACAACTGGCAGAGGCAGAAATCCGCAAACTGATTGACTTCTTAATCAGCAATTTACCCTCGTTTTTCAAGGAACGACTGGCTGTTTCTTTCTGCGAAAGTTGAGTTATCAATTGATAAATCGCAGCTATTTGCGGAAGGAAAACTAGAAATGGCGAAAAAACAATTAAAAATCCGCTGATACCCAAGCAAATCCCTCAGTCCATTTATATTGATCAATAATTACCCTAAGATGCGTACTTAATCTAGTCCCCATTATAAAGCACTTCCGGAAAATATAAAACACTTTTAAAAATGGTGCATTTTTTCCCGGTTTTAAATATTTTTTTATGAATTGTGTCAAAACATGTCTCTCCTTCATAACATGTACTAAGACAATCAGCTAACCACCTTCGTAGGGTTCATCACTTGAAGCGGATGGTGGTGCGTGATTAGGAAAGGAGAAATGCATAATGGGTAAAAGACATCGAAGAGAATGTTGTGAGCGGGAAGAGCGCTGTGAACGGGAAGAACGTTGCGAACGGGAAAGAGTAGATTGCCACCGCAATGAAGGTATGTTCGACAACATAGTCTGCTTAATTATCATCTTGATCGTGCTGCAATTCCTATGCTCCCTGCTGATGGAAGAAGAAGAAGAAGAACATGAAAAGTGCTGCTGCTAAAGAAAATGAATAACAGGTACGATTAATCTCTGAAGAAAGGAGGGTATCCTATGAGTCTCCTTGGTTGTTTTGGTGGAGGTAATATGTGCGGTGGTTTTGATGATATCGTAGATCTGATCATCGTATTAATCGTGCTGCAATTCCTTTGCACCTGTGTACTTGGACAGCAAAATCATCGTTGCTGCTAAACTGATCTAAACACCCTTAAATACGCTGCATCCGATTTTCGGATGCAGCATTATTTTCCCCGGGTAAACATTCGTGAGCAGGCACCAATAGGGCAGCATATACATATTATTAAACGGGAAGGAAGTGAGCATATGAGTCGCCGTCGAAGAAGAAGGCATCAAACAAGAGAACGGGAAGAAGCACAACGAAGACCTCAGGAGCAACCCAAAAACAGCGGAAGAATCAATTCCTTATCTTCACTGATTACCAATGTGGATTTAAGAACTTTATCCGGCCAGTTAAAAAACGTAGCAGGGTATATGGATAAGTTTAATCAGATATCAGAGCTATTTCAGTTAGCCGACGTATTTGTCAATCCCAAGCAAGGGGGAGGAAAAGGGCAGAACTTTAATCTGATGCATATGCTAAAGGACAAAGATTCTCTCGATCAGCTTTTGCAAATGGTCTCCCCCAACATGCGTGAGTCGATGACCGATACAAAATTTGAGAAGAGAGTAGATCCGATCCATGTGGAAACCCATGATCCCCAAAAAGATTAAGAAAGCCTTCGGGCTTTCTTAATCTTTTTTGATATTATCTTTTAGGAACTTTAACGTGGTTTTTCTGAGCCAGCTGATTCATGAGTTGCTTTAATCTATCACGATTATTGTCGTTTACTCCTCCTGATCTTTCCATCTCGCGGATAATTTCATTAATGATGCGCACATTACCCTCCGATAAAGCGCCTTGATGATTGTTGATTAAAGATTTCAAATCTGCCAGAGATTTTACTTTGGGCATCGATTTCATCTATATCCCCCCTTTTGTCATGCCTGTCACCTTATCTTATGCATGACTGAGATCACTGTGTGTCTGAATAAGAAAAAATTTAAGGATCCTATCAAGATTGCACCATAAACATAGTTCTCATAAAAGACAGGCACAGAGGCTTCTGTTCTTATTTTTCTCACCAAATTCTTTATTTTGAATAACCTGATAAGGCAATAAGATTCTTAAAAAGGGGAGGGGAAAATTTTGATTATTCATGTCGTACAGATGGGAGAGACTCTGTGGACTATTTCTCGTATCTACCAGGTCAGCTACCTGGAAATCGCAGAAATCAATGAGCTGCCTGATCCCAATAGATTAGTACCCGGCCTGGCCCTATTAATCCCAACGGAGCAAGGAAGCAATAATTTTATGTCTTCTGCATCCCTTGGGAATATCGAAGTAAACGGCTATCTTGTCCGTATGCAGTCAAATGCAGTCTTGAATGTAGGAGCCGGACTTACTTACTTAAGTCCCTTCAGTTATCATACAGAAGAAGATGGCAACCTGGTACCGCTAAATGATGCCGCTGTTCTGGCTGCGGCTGAAACCACAGGTGCCGCCCCCCTGATGGTCATCACCAATTTCTTCGAGGACGGGTTCAGTTCTGATTTGGCCCATGCTCTTTTATCAAGTCCGGAAGTTCAAAATCAATTAATTCGAAACGTTTTAACCATCATGGATGAAAAGGGTTATTACGGTCTTAACATTGATTTCGAATACGTTTACCCAAGTGATCGGGAACTCTATAATGACTTTCTGATTCGGGTTACAGATCAATTGAGACCCCGGGGCTATCTGACCTCAAGTGCTTTGGCACCCAAGACCAGTGCGAATCAACCTGGGCTCCTTTATGAGGCTCACGACTACCGGGCTCATGGAGAAATTTTGGATTTTGTTGTGCTGATGACCTATGAATGGGGCTGGTCGGGCGGACCTCCGATGGCCGTGGCTCCATTGCATCAGGTGAGAGCGGTGCTCAATTATGCTTTAACGGAAATGCCCCCGGAAAGAATCCTTATGGGCATGCCATTATATGGTTATGATTGGACTTTACCTTACGTTGCGGGAGGGCCTCCGGCTCGCGTCCTCAGTCCCCAGGAGGCAGTAAGATTGGCTCTGACTTATTATGCACCAATTCAGTATGACATAAATGCCCAGGCACCCTTTTTTTATTATGTAGACAGTCAGCAAAGAAGTCATGTGGTTTGGTTTGAGGATGCCCGCAGCGTGCAGGCAAAATTCAATCTGGTTAAAGAATTGAACTTGCGTGGTATCAGTTACTGGGAGTTAAGCAATTCCTTTCCTCAGAATTGGCTGTTGCTGCAAGAAAATTTTCGCATTAAAAAATTAAGGTAAACTTTGACTCAAATCCTTTTTATGGAAGTAATAGCACCATAAATTAAAATCGGCAGAGCACAGATCCAGGGAATGGCCGCCCCTAAAAATTCTCCTGTGTATTGGATTAAATGAAAGGCCTTTTCACGAAAAATCATGTTAACAGCCGTATGAGCAAGCACCGTGGCGCCTATATAAATAATGATCGGATGTTTCCCCATCATCGTAGCCAGCCAGGTAGAGCCCCAGACCAGAATAGGGATGGAAAGAAAAAGCCCAAAAACCACCAGCCATACTTCTCCATGGGCGGCACCTGCCACACCCATCACATTGTCAAAAGCCATAGATATATCAGCAATAATGATGGTTCCCACCGCGCTCCAGAATTTATTTGAAGACTTGATATGGGCCCCTTCCGAGATATCTGCCGACAATAACTTAAAGGTAATAAAAATTAAGATTACGCCCCCAATCGCGCTTAAATACTTAACAGAAAGTAAATAAACAGCAAAAATTGTAAAGGTAATGCGTAAAACGATGGCACCGCCGGCTCCAAAAATTGCCGCTTTTTTTTGCATGTAATAGGGTAGGCCCCGAATAGCCAGCCCAATCACGGCAGCATTGTCACCGCTTAATACCAAATCAATGATCGTAATGGATAAAATGGCCGTTAAAGTTTGCCATAACCATCTAATATCCGTTAAATGCAGCAGTGTGTTTTCCAAAACAGTCACCTCTTTTACAACCTCAGCTAAATTTTATCATATCATCTCATCATATGAAAGCTTAAAAATTCTTATACCTTTTAAACAGAAAGAGAATCCTGGGGATCCGGGATTCTTTTTCATCTCAATTGCCTTCGCAGTCGCATGAGCTATTATCTTTATTTTTTGCCGCTATATTTAGCTATTTGTATTCATCAAAAGATCTATCTTTTCTTCCACACCTTTGAGGTGAGAAATAATTGAGTCTTCATTGACCATCAAGCGCCAGCGTTGTGCCCGCGATAAATTACAAAACCCGGACAAACCGTGTTTAATTTCTTTCAGCAAGCTGTCTTTTTCTGTAATTTCATTACGAACTGCCCCTACTTCCTGACTTTTGGTTGCGGCAATCTGCTGTGCTGCTTCTTGGATTTCCTTTATTTGACTTTCCCGTTGACAAATCATCTCTTTTTGTTCCGTAATTCTCTCTTCCAAAACACCCTTCGCTTCAATCTCCGACAAGCTAAAGAGCATAGTTTCCGTTAATTCCTGCAGCAGTCTTAAATGATTTGGCTGAGCTGCATGCTGTTGTTGAGCAACGTTCTCTTTTAGTTGATCTACATCAGAATACAGCTTGTCCATTAATTCAAACATTTTTAGCAGACCAGGTTTTTTTTCGATCATAGAACATATCTCATCAATGATTTTTCCCTTTATTTCCTCATCCATTAAAGAACCCTCCCTATCTCTCAATACTAAAATCATATCAAATTCAAGCATGAGAAAATGGCGAAAAAACTTGTCTTGAATGGGAAATAATTCTACCTATAGTGAAAGATATCGCTAAATAAACCGAAAATTCTCGTCTATTGATCTTGATAAGGAATAGGATCTGTAAAACCAGCCTCGCGAAATCCTTTTAGTCTTAATACACAGCTATCACATACCCCACAGGCTAACGCTCCTCCCTGATAGCAACTGGTGGTTAAATGAAGAGGAGCTCCGTTTTTGATACCTAGAGCAACTATTTCACCCTTCGTTAAATACTGCAAAGGGTTTTCAATGATAATCCGATGATTTTCAACACTGGCCTTGGTTGCGTAATCTGCAATACTTTGAAATTTTTCAATAAACTCTGCCCGACAATCCGGATAGCCGGAATAATCCACGGCATTGACGCCAATATAAATCTTTACTGCGTTTTCTACCTCTGCCAAACCCAGAGCATAGCTGAGAAAAATTAAGTTTCGCGCCGGCACATAGGTTACCGGAACATGCTCTCGTTCTTCCTGGCCTTGGGGCACCTCAATATCTGCAGTTAAAGCACTGCCGCCAATGGCTCGCATATTGGTTTCAATGACCACGTGTTTTTTCACCTGATAAAAATCAGCTACTTGCTTGGCACATGCCAGTTCCCGGTGGTGTCTTTGTCCATAATCAAAGCTTATGGGGATAATATCCACCCCTGATTGTTGAGCGATACTCATACAGACGGTAGAATCCAATCCGCCGGACAACAATACTACAGCTTTCATTTCCCCACTTCCTCTTTCCCTCATTTTGCAGAATTCGCTTCCCATAGTTTAAAAAGTTCGTCTTCTTCACTGTCAATCCGTTTCGAAATCGCATTTAATATTTGTTCTGTCTCCTGAATAAATTGTTTCAGATCTTTTCTGATGATTTCGGGATTACGAATATATTTTTCCTGATATTCTTTAAACACAGCAGCCAGGTTACCCATCTCCGTGACAAACTTTTGGGCAATTTCCTTTATTTCAACATTTTCGTTGTTATTCAACAGAGCTGGGTACAAAAAATCATCCTCATGTTTCAGGTGCATTTGCATAATCCCGTTTAAGGTGCCGATCTTGAGGGCGACCAAAAGGATATTTCCGGAAGCTAAGCTTTCCAAATCATAAATATCTTCCCTTAATTCTTTAATTACCTGCCTGATCTCCTGGTGTTGTTTTTTTACGATTTGATTAATCATATTTACACCGCCTCAAATTTATTTTAGAAATTTATTAAATTAACTCCCCAATGACTTTCACTTCCGTTTCCAGTTCCACCTGAAAGCGCTGTTTTACTACCTGCTGAATATGGGAAATTAGATTTAAAACATCCTCCGTAGCAGCCTGGCCGGTATTGATGATGAAGCCTGCGTGCTTCATGGAAACCTGGGCTCCACCGATGCTATACCCTTGTAAATTGGCATCTTGGATCAGTTTACCCGTAAAATGGCCTTCCGGTCTTTTAAAAATACTTCCGGCACTGGGGTAATCCAGGGGCTGTTTATCAGCCCTATTCCTGGTTAGTTCATCCATAGTCTTTTTAATCTCCATTTGATCCCCGGATTTTAAGCGGAACTTGGCTTTTAAAACCATGTCACCATTTTTTTGGATCAAGCTGGAGCGATACGCCAGTTCCAATTCATCTGCTTTACGAACTAACCGTTTCCCTTCAGCCGTTAAAACCTGCACTTCTTCTAAAACGTCCTTGATCTCCCCCCCATAGGCACCGGCATTCATGACCACGGCACCCCCGACCGTCCCGGGAATACCGCAAACAAACTCCAACCCAGTGAGACCATGCTCCTTGGCCTCTTGGGCAAGATCTGCCAACAGTAAACCCGCTTCCACTTCAATTTCTTCGCCTTTAACGATCATCTTTTTTAAATTATCTTCGATCAGGACAACCACTTCCCGAATTCCTTTATCCCCCACAAGGGTATTACTGCCATGCCCTAAGATATGATAGGAGATCTTCTCTTTAATAAGATATTGCATTAATCCTTCCAATTCGGCCATATCCTTGGGTATTACCATTAAATCAGCCCTGCCCCCGGTATTAAAGGTTGTATATTTTCTCATATCCTCATCGGTATGAAATTCTGTCATCTTCATGTTTTCTTTGATAAAGTCAATGATCTTGCTATGATCATTCATGGTATTTTCCTCCAGTGCAATATTATGATTTTCTTTTAATTCAGCATGCGCTAATCATAACATTTTTTCTTAATCTTATTCACCCTCTTTTTGATTAGACCTTAAGAAGGCTGCTTCTCCCCTCAGGATTTTTGCCCCTTTCGGCTTTATCCTATTGCTGCTTATCATTGCCTATTTCATCCCTGGAAATCATCTATTGATTTAAAGATTGGGGATTTGCCAATCTATTTCCGATTGGCCATGTTCCCCCAGCCATGTGTTAGCCTGGGAAAATGGTTTACTGCCGAAAAACCCCCTGTGCGCAGAAAGCGGACTGGGATGCACGGATTTTAATACCAAGTGTTGCGGATTTGTTAAGTATTGAGCTTTGCTCTTGGCATTATTACCCCACAAAAAAAATACAATCGGCGCATTTTTCTGATTTAATAATTGAATAATGGCATCAGTCAAGGTTTCCCAGCCAATGTTTTTATGGGAATTGGCTTTGTGGGCAACGACAGTTAAACTGGTATTAAGGAGCAGCACCCCCTGCTTTGCCCAAGGTTCCAGATAACCGTTGTTGGGTATAAAACATCCCAAATCTGTCTGCAATTCCTGGAAAATATTGATCAATGATGGAGGGATCCCCGTCCCTTTTTGCACAGAAAAAGCCAATCCATGGGCTTGATTTTCCCCATGGTAAGGATCCTGACCCAGTAATACCACTTTCACATCCTGATAAGAGGTTAATTTTAAAGCTTCAAAAATCATGTACATATCAGGAAATATGCACTTCGTTTTATATTCCCGGGCCAGGAACTTCCGTAATTTTAGATAATAATCCTTTTGGAATTCATCCTTTAATAAGTGATCCCAATCATTATGTAGTATGACCAATGATGTACACCATCCTTCTTCCTTTAGTTTAACATTTTAATCCTCGGAAGAAAATACTGTAAAAGTATGTGTTCCTTGCTGTCTTGGGTTCCCTTGTTGCCCATATACATAATCCCCTCCTCTGATGAATAAATTCTAAATAGAAGAAACCACAAGGAGGCTGGAAATGGATATTCCCCAAAGGATTTCCCGTATTAGGGAAATCGCATACAACATATGGTTCAGTTGGCAGCCGGAAACGCATCAATTATTTTCCCTGATGGATCGGCAATTATGGGAGGAAATAAACCATAATCCGGTAAAATTTCTTCTCTATTTATATCCCAAAAGGTTAGACGAAGCCGCCCATAATTCTGTCTTTTTGGAACTTTATGATCATTTAGTGGAAAAATATGACCGGTATCTCCATAAAAAGACCTGGTATCAGAGGCAAGCTCCTTCTCCAGGTCTATTAGTTGCCTATTTTTCTGCCGAACTGGGTATTCATGAATCTTTACCTGTCTATGGCGGAGGCTTAGGTGTTCTGGCCGGTGACCACTGCAAGTCCTGTGAAAATCTAGGCATTCCCCTGGTAGGGGTCAGTATCCTCTATAAAAACGGGTATTTTACGCAAAAAATTGATCATGAAGGGCGTCAGAAGGCTGCTTACCCCGAGACGAATTTTAATGAAATTCCCATATCCGTGTGCCGCAATCAAGACGGAACTCCCCTGATCCTGCCGGTACCCATCAAAGAAAGCATCATTTATGTGCAGGTTTGGTGCCAAATAATTGGGCGGACCCATATTTACCTTTTAGACACAGACATACCCCTCAATAATCCGGATGACCGCAAAATAACGAAACAATTGTATGGAGGGGTTCGGGATACCAGAATTGCCCAGGAAATTGTTTTAGGAATTGGCGGCGTTAGGGCATTAAGAAAGTTAGGAATTACCCCTTCCGTATGGCATATCAACGAAGGTCATGCTGCTTTTTTAATCCTGGAACGTATCAGGGAAAAAATAAAGGAAGGGGCTTCCTTACAGTCCGCTTTACATGAGGTGAAAGCCAGGACAGTATTTACTACACATACCGCCGTTCCCGCCGGTCATGATTTGTTCCCTAAAGATTTTGTACTGCCAAATCTTGGCCAGATGGTTGTCCAATTTGCCATCTCTTGTGAAGCGTTTCTTTCCTTAGGTTGGGATCATGAGCATCAATCATTTAGTATGACACAACTGGCTATGAAAAACGCCGTCCGTACCAATGGTGTCAGTAAACTCCATGGAGAGGTCAGCCGTAAAATTTTAAACAATGATGATATCACCTTGATTACCAACGGCGTCCACTTGCCGACCTGGATCGCACCTGAAATGTCCAGTCTTTTTGCCCAATACTTAGGCTGGGATTGGATGGAAGATTATACAAATCAGCATCGTTGGAAAAAAATTAAACTGATCCCGGATCAATTACTTTGGCAGACCCATCAGACTTTAAAAAAGAAAATGATCTCATATGTCAGATACAATCTCTATCAACGCTTGAAACGAAATCTGGCGCCACCCTCGGTCATTTTAGAAAGTCTGAATAAATTAAACCCGGAGACCTTTACCATCGGATTTGCCCGGCGCTTTGCAACTTACAAAAGAGCCGACCTGCTCTTAAAAGATCCAGATCGGCTTGCTCGATTATTGAATAACCCTAAACAACCGGTAAATATTATTTTTGCCGGTAAAGCCCACCCTGCGGATCATCCCGGTCAAGAAATCATCAAGAGGATCTGGCATCTGAGTCAAGAAAAGAAATTTCAAGGCAGGATTATCCTGGCAGAAAATTATGATATTCATCTGGCCCGTTACCTTCTTCAAGGGGTAGATCTATGGCTGAATACGCCCCGCCGTCCCATGGAAGCATGCGGCACCAGCGGTCAAAAAGCTGCCCTAAATGGAGTTATCAATTGCAGCGTTTCCGACGGCTGGTGGCCGGAAGCCTTCAATGGGAAAAATGGATTCACCATCGGAGGGGATCAGGATTTCTCCAATGAATGCATTCAGGATCAAGAAGATGAACGCTCATTATTCCATCTGCTGGAGCAGGAAATCATTCCATGCTATTACAATCAAAAAGACCATGTGCCCGAGCAATGGATCTGCCATATGAAGGAAAACCTGATTTCTATTCCCCACTATTATAACTCAGAAAGAATGGTCCAGGATTATTATAAAAAACTATATCTTCCTGCTTTTCGGGGTTATAATTGATCATTTTTCCTGATAACTACCGGATGCTCTTTGCTGCCCTTAATCGTTTTTCCTTTAGTAATATGAACGCCTTTATCCAGAATTGCATACTCCAGCTCCACACCTTCTTCGATGGTGCATTTTGGCAAAATAACGCTGTTTTTGATGACCGATCCCCGGTCTGCTTTAATACTTCGGAAGATAACACTGTTTTCAATTTCACCGGCAATAATACAATCATTGGATACTAAGGAATTATGCACCGAAGAATCCTTCGTATACCTGGTAGGGGCGCTGTCTTTTGCCTTGGTAAGAATAGGACCGGCTTGATAGAATAATTCCCGCCACACATCAAGATTCAATAAATCCATATGATGATTAAAATAATTAGAGATGGAATTAATCTTGGCTAAATAACCGGTAAAAGGATAGGCGACAACTTTTAAATTTCTGGAATTCCTGATAAAGCCATCCTGAACCAGATCCCACTTATTTTGTTTGGCACATTCATCGATAATCTCCAACAGCAAGTCCCGGGATAAAAAAAACATATCCAGACACAAATGTTCATGATCCATTGATTGTTCGTTTGCGGCTTTAAACTGATGCACCTGCTGATCTTCGTTGACATCCATCAATAAACATGGCTCAAATTTTTTCCGTTCCTCAGGAGATATCCTCTTGCAGACAATGGTAATGTCCGCACCTCGTTCTTCGTGAAAATCACGTACCTTGTGGTAATCAATATTACAGATCATGTTGCACCCGGAGATTAAAACATATTTGCGCGTACTGGATTGAATGTAACCCAGGCGGCTGGTAAAATGACTTATATCCCATTTGTTGGGGCTAAAAATATATTTGGAGAAGTCCGGGGAAAGGAAAAAAAGTCCCCGCCTTTTTGTATCCAGGTTCCATTCCCGGCCATTCTTAAGGTGTGCAATAAGCGAACCCATCTTATAATGAGTAAAAATGCCCACGCTTTTGATCCCGGCATTAACCATATTCGACAGAGGAAAATCGATGATACGATAACGACCGTCAATTGGTACCGCAGCAAATGGCCTACTTTCCGATACTTCACCCAAAACTTGATCATTTTCAATCACATTAATGATGCCCAGGGCGTTTAACATATTCTTTACCCCCTTTCTCATTTTTAAGATATCAACGTCACTCCGTCCTCATCCACAATCGACCGCTCAATTTGCGCATTGGGGGGGATGATCACATTGGGTAAAATAATGGAGTCTTTCACCGTCGCTCCTTGCCCTACCGTAACAGAATGGAACAAAACAGAATGATCTACAGCACCATGAATCACACAACCTTCATTGACCAGGGAACAGGTGATTTTAGCTGAAGACCCCACAAATTGGGGTGGCAAATTCGGATTCTCAGAATAAATGCGCCAGTTGGAATCATTGAGGTTCAAGGCAGGTTCCGGTTCCAGCAGATCCATGTGCGCCTGCCAATAGCTGTCAATGGTACCTACATCCCGCCAATAACCCTGGAAACGGTAGGCATAAATTTTTTCTTTTGCCCGCACCATTGCGGGAATCACGTTTTTACCAAAATCATGGGCTGAATTGGGATCCGACTCATCATTTTCCAAATATTTTTGAAGGAAAGATCGGCTAAAAAGATAGACGCCCATGGAAGCCAAATTGCTTTTTGGCTCTTTTGGTTTTTCCTCAAATTCAACAATCCGACCCTCTTCATTGCAAGCCATGATACCAAAATCACTGGCATCTTCCCACGGGACCTGGAGCACCGCCACCGTTGCATCAGCACCTTTTTCCTTATGATATTCCAACATCAGAGAATAATCCATTTTATATACATGATCTCCGGATAAAACCATCAGATAATCCGGATCATAAAGATCAATAAACTCCATATTCTGATATACCGAGTTTGCTGTTCCTTTATACCATTCTCCTCCCTGTTGCTTTACATAAGGAGGCAGCACCATCACACCGCCCGTCGAGTGATGCAAATCCCAATGCCAGCCAATTCCGATATATGCATTTAGCACCATAGGTTGGTATTGAGTTAAGACACCGACAGTGTCAATGCCGGAATGGCTGCAGTTGCTTAAAGTAAAGTCGATAATGCGATATTTTCCACCAAAAGGTACGGCCGGTTTCGCCAAGGTTTTAGTTAAAAACCCTAACCGTGATCCTGTCCTCCTGCCATGACTAAAGCTATCCATTCCTTTTTCATTTTCACCACTCCTTTACATAAAATTTTGCTGAAAATTTCTGCCTCCTTTTCTGCTCATTTTTAGTTTGTATATAAATACATTTCTCCATATATGTGGTTTTTCCTTCCCAAGAAAAAGGGGAAATTAGGTAAAAAAATGTTTGAAATGTACGAATAAATGATCCCTGTTATGTGCTATAATTCTGGTAGTTGGGTATAATGATTAAAAAACTTGGCTTACGCCAAGCCGAAGGCTGAACTTGAGCCTTAGTTGCGCTTATACTTTTAACCTTAAAATTAATACTTTCTGAAAGCATAAAAAACTATGAGGTAAAAACATGTCTCCATTTATTTTAATCTATCGTGACTTTTCTTTCTTTATTACTCTGCTACTCATTATCAACTTGCTTCTGGCCATCGTAATGGCTTTATTTGAAAGGCGCAATCCCATGAGCACTTTGGTTTGGTTGATGGTTATTTTTTTCTTTCCCATTATTGGATTTGTACTCTATCTTTTTCTGGGGCAAGACTTAAGGAAGCGAAAACTTTTTATTCTGAAGCATCAGGAGGAAGACAAATTAATCCGGACCGTGCACTATCAAAAAACGCTTTTCAGCGGTAACCAATATAAATTTAAGGATGAACGCATCAAACAATATACGGATATGATTACGCTCCATTTAAACAGCAGCGATGCGCCCTTTAGTGATAATAACCTGGTGCAGATTTATAACAACGGCCAGGATAAATTTACTGACCTGATGGAATCCATCAGACAAGCCCAAAAATTTATCCATATCGAATACTATATTATCAGAAATGATTCCTTGGGGTCTGAAATCATTGCCCTTTTAAGCCAAAAAGCAAAGAAAGGTGTCGAGGTAAGGTTTCTGTATGACGGTATGGGCGGCATCCGCCTGCCCAAAGATTTCTTTGATCCTCTGGTACAGGCTGGGGGAAAGTCGCTGTCTTCTATCCCCCTTTTATTCCCTATATTAACCTCCGGGTCAATTACCGAAACCACAGGAAAATCTGTGTTTTTGATGGTATCGTCGGATACGTAGGAGGATTTAATATCGGCAACGAATATTTGGGTTTGTCAAAAAGATTTGGTTTTTGGCGAGATATGCATTTGAAGATTGCAGGCAGTGCCGTCAATGATCTGGAGCTTCGATTTCTTTTGGACTGGCGTTTCGCCTCCGGTGAAGAAATCATCTTTGACGATAGCTATTTTGCCCATGAAGAAGTCCAGGGAGATACAGCCATTCAAATTGTCTCCAGCGGGCCGGATTCCAAATGGCGTACCATTCGCAACGGTTATTTAAAAATCATTAACAGTGCCCGGGACCATGTCTATATCGAAACACCTTACTTTGTGCCTGATGAAGAAATCCTCAGCGCTTTAAAAATGTCCGCCCTCTCCGGGGTCGATATCAGAGTAATCGTACCCGAAAAACCCGACCATCCTTTTGTCCATTGGGCCGCCATGTCCTATATCGGGGAGCTTTTAGAATCAGGGGTACGCTTCTTTGCCTATCATAAAGGGTTTATCCACAGTAAAATGTTCACTTCAGACGGTTTTGTCAGCTCAGTGGGCACTGCCAATCTGGACATCAGGAGCTTTCGGGTTAATTTTGAAGTAAACGCTTTTATTTATAATGAAGAAACCGCTCAAAAACTGGATGAAATGTTTATTTATGATATGCATGATGCAACAGAGATAACCTTGAAAAAATTTAATGAGCGTCCCTTTAGCGCTCAAACGAAAGATGCCATATGCAGGCTTTTATCGCCCCTGCTTTAAATGCAATCCCTATCCAGATCAAATATTTTAGCAGGAGAATTATTTTTTTAGCGAAATCTTATCTTTATGTTTGGATATGTGAGAATTATCAAAGATGAATTAAAAATTAGAGAATACAATCATTTTCGTTCCTATTATTGCGGACTTTGCCAGGAGTTAAAAAAAGGGTACGGCCGCTTAAGTACCCTTTTACTTAATTATGATGTGACATTTTTATCTCTCTTTCTCACATCCCTTACGGATACTTCGGAAGAGACCGCCTCCCGTAGGTGTATGGTCCACCCCGGGAAAAAACGTACCATCCTGATGGATAATAAATGGCTGTCCTATGGGGCCGATATTAACCTCTTGTTAGCCTATCATAATCTACAGGATAATTGGCAGGATGAACATTCACCCTTAGCCTTAGCAGGTTTAGTTTTCTTGTCCGGGAAATATAAAAAAGCCGCCCGACTCCATCCGGCTTTGGATCAATTAATCTCAGAAAAAACCCGGGAATTAGCCGGATTGGAAAAAGAAAAAAGTCCCTCTCTTGATGAGACAGCAGATACCTTTGCTAAGATTTTGGAAAATATTTGTCCAGTCTTGGATTTTCCTCCCGCCACTCAAAAGGCCATTAAATGGTTCTGCTATAATCTGGGTAAATGGATTTATCTCATTGATGCTTTAGACGATCTGGCAGAAGACCATAAAAAGAATCAATACAACCCTTTTATTGCTGCCTGCTATCAGCCGGGGGAAGATTTTGAATCCTTTCGGAAGCGAGCTTGCAGCAAGGCAGATTTTATTTTGAGGTATACTTTAAGTCAAGTGGCCCAGTCATACGAGCTATTGGATATCAAGACTAATCGAGGCATCCTGGACAATATTATCTATCTGGGTATGAATAAACAAACAGAACAGGTTTTAAATCAGAGGAGTTGTGCCAAAAGTGAAGAAAAATTATTACGAAATACTTGGTGTCCGGGAAAATGCTTCCAAAGAAGAAATCCGTAACGCTTATCGGGAGTTGGTAAAAAAATATCACCCGGATAAATATATGGATAATCCTTTGGCAGATTTAGCAGAAGAAAAATTAAAAGAAATCAATGAGGCCTATGATTATTTGATGAATAATACCACGGCGCACCAAAATTCCTCTTCCGGGTATGAACGACACAGCTATCAAAAAAGTCCGGGTAACGAAGGTTTTTTGAGAGTGCGGTCTTTTATTCAATCAGGCAATTATGATGCTGCCTTCAACCTTTTACAAACCATGGACCGCAATCATCCGGACTGGCATTATTTAAGCGGGCTGATTTCTTTACACAGGGGATGGTATCAACAGGCCATCAATCAAATTCAAACTGCCATGAGAATGGATCCCATGAATCAGGAATATGCAGCTGCCTGGAACAATATGCGCCAGGCTACTTACCATTATCAGGGGGCCGCCCGGCAAAAAGGATACAACGATGCCAGTTTATGTCAAATATGCAGCTGTCTTTATTGCAGCGACTGCTGCTGCGAATGCTCTGGAGGAGATTTAATTGAGTGCTGCTGACCAAAATCCTGCCAAAAGAATCGCCCTCAGCGGAATCCTGGGCGCCTTGTGTTTGATCACCTTGTTTTTGGCAACTACCTTACCCACCAACCGCCTTTTTTTTTATGGATTAAGCACGGTATTCTGCGCCTTGATCATTATTGAGCACGGTATCAGGGCCGGAATCCTTTTCTATTTTGCCACCCTGCTCCTCGCTCTTGTTTTAATCCCCAACAAACTGCGTCTCATCCCCTACATCTTTATTTTAGGTCATTATCCCCTTTGGAAAACATGGATCGAAAAAATAAACCATCCGATTCAGGAAGTTTTTCTGAAACTTTTGGTGCTGAATTTTTTCACCGGGATTGCCTATTACCTTTTTGCTTCTTTGCTATTAATCCAACTAGTAATTCCCCTTGCTCCTATCTTGATTTTCATCCTGCTCCAAGTCATTTTTCTGATTTATGATTACGCCTTTACATTAATCATCAGTTTCTATCTCAAAAAATTAAGAAAACTCCTCAACTAATCTCATCTCTGCATAAAAATTGCCTGAAGCACAAAAAGTAACTCCATGCCGATCTTAAACAAACTCTGAAAAGGCTGATAATCAACTCCTCTAAGGCTATTTCTACCAACAAATACTTGCGTCCATATGGACAGAACACTTGTCTTCCGTTATACTGGCAATAAGAACAATTGCTTTTCTTCAAGAAAGAGGGTGAAAAGATGCAAGCAAAGGATATTATGTCGAAAAATGTGGTGACAATTAAAAAGGATACCAAAATTGAAGACATTGCCACAATATTAATCGAAAATCATATTTCCGGCGTACCTGTGGTGGATGATGACAACCACCTAATCGGAATCGTGACTGAAGGAGATTTACTGCACCAGGAAACTGCACCAAGATTACCAGGCGTGTTCTCACTGCTGGGCGGATTTATTTATTATAATGGACTAGATCGCTATCGGGATGATTTTAAAAAGCTTTCAGCGACCATTGCAGAAGAAATCATGACCAAAGATGTGCTGACCATTCGGGAAGATATGGATGTTGCTGACATCGCATCAATTTTTGTCAACAAAAATGTGAACCGGGTCCCTGTACTCAGAAATAAAAAACTTATAGGTATTGTCAGCCGGGCAGATATTTTAAAGACTTTCCTGCCCAGGGGAGAAAAGGAAGAGTGAACTAAATGCAGAAAGGTGTGTGAAGGAAGCTGTTCATCCGCACACCTTTTTATGTTTTTCTTATGATATGAGTACTGATTTCCTGAGCAATCTATTGACCCTTCAATAATTCCCCTTTTTCCTTACGAGACATTTGTTTAATCAAATATTCCCGGCGCATAGCTTCCTCCTTCGTCTCAAATTCCTCATGATATTTTAAAAGAACCGGACCCCGTCCCCTGGTGTACTTAGCCCCTTTTCCCTGATTATGCTCTTCTAATCTTTTTTCTAAATTTGTGGTCCAACCGGTATAATAGCTGCCGTCCCGACACTGTATCATATAGACATAATTCATTTTTATTTCTCCTGTTTTTTATAATTAGCTACTGCTTATGTCTATCCTTCTTTAACGGGAGCAAAAGCAGTGCATGCTGCTGCAACTCTGCTAATCCTACCACTCAAAAAACTGATAATCAAGTTCATATCAGCCTATTTCTATTTTCTATTATTGATCAAATTCCAAGACTCCCACTTCTATAAGTGTGAGTTCCTATTTTACTTCAGGTGGGGTAGATTCCCCATCTGAAGCCCCGATGTTCAGCTTTAGCTGAACGAGTTCACTGTCTGTTGATGTTAGGCATCCAGCGATTTCGTGCTCGATGTGCTATTAGTCCTTGTCATTATTATCTTTTAATAAATATTGAAACTTTCTCTTTGTTAGGTTAAAATTAGGTAAGAGTATCCAATTTTTTCGTCCTTCTTTATTACAAGCAAATACAATTTAAAATAAGCAAAAATCATGTTGAGGATGACATTTTTGCGATACTTATGGAAATTGTATCTATTTTATCAACATTTCAGATGCAATTTCTAAAAACCGAGAAAGGAGGGAGAAATATGCGTACTTCTAAAATCATTAAAAAAATGCAAGGGAAAGGAGTGGTAATCGTAAAGAAACACGGGTTAAGAACAGGATTGATTGCATCGTTGGTCGTGATCAATTTGCTTCTGACAGGTTTTCTGATCCCCAGCCCTATTTACGGTGATGAGGAAAGTGAACCCAACCAAGCGCCACAAGCAACTAATGATACATATGAGTATGAATCAGGCAGCAAACATCTGTACATAAAAGCACCCGGCGTATTGGAAAATGACACAGATTCTAATGGGGACGAACTTACCGTCAATACCACCCCGGTGAAGCAGCCCAAATACGGTACCGTGAAATTATATGCAGATGGCGGCTTTACCTATTATCGCGACGGAAGTGGCACCTGCTTTACTTGCCCGGACAGCTTTACCTATGAAGTGAGCGATGGCGAACTGACCGCAGAAGCAAAAGTAACTATTCTGGTAATCAACGATGATGACATGGCTCCGGTGGCAGGGGACGACTCTTTTGAAACAAAGATGAATGAAGCTTTGGTGATTGCCCCCGAAGACTACCAGGACAACGATTATGATGAAGATGGTGATGAGCTGACCTTTGCCTTGGTAAACCAACCGGCAAAAGGCACAGCCAGCATGGCTTCCGACGGTACTATCACTTACACCCCGAATACTGGCTTTGTCGGTAAAGACAAATTCGATTACTCCGTAAGCGACGGTCATTGCACTGTTGAGGCTACCATTACTATCACAGTCAAAGCTGCGGATCCCGGTGACAAGAATCTTCCCCCCGTGGCCAAAGATGACGAGTACACCACGGACAAGAATAAGCCCATTGACATCACCGACTACTTGGATAATGACAGTGATCCCGAAGGAGACGAACTCACATCCGAGCGTACCGGCGACCCGGAACACGGCACTGTTACAGACAATGAGGACGGAACCTTCACCTACACTCCGGATCAGGACTTTGTAGGCAGAGACTGCTTTACCTATCAGATTTCCGATGGTGAATTTACTTCTCAAGCTAACATCTGCATCACCATCAAAGATCCGGGCCAAGGTGACGAGAATCTTCCCCCCGTGGCCAATGATGACGAATACACCACGGACAAGAATAAGCCCATTGACATTACCAACTACCTGGATAATGACAGCGATCCCGAAGAAGACGAGCTTACAGTTGAGCGCACAAGCAACCCGGAACACGGCACTGTTACCGACAATGAAGACGGTTCCTACACCTACACTCCGGATCAGGACTTTGTAGGCAGAGACTGCTTTACCTATCGGATTTTCGATGGGGAATTTTATGATGAAGCTAACATCTGCATCACCATCAAAGACCCGAATAGCGATGATGACAATCCCCCCGTGGCCAAAGATGATCGCTACACGACGCGAAAAAACAGAACACTTACCGTTGACCTGCCTGGGATTTTAGTCAATGACAGTGATCCCGACGGAGATACCATTATAGTTGATGTTGATACCGTAAGCGACCCCGACCATGGCACCTTAACGCAAAATGAAGACGGGTCCTTTACCTACAAGCCGGACACCGGCTACACAGGAAAAGACACCTATACCTACCGGGTTTTTGACGGCAAATATTACAGTGAATTTGCCACAGTAACGATTACGATCAGATCCAGCAGCAGTGGCGGCGGCGGTTCCTCTAACAACAGGGATGATGATCCCCGAGATAACACGCCGACTCCGGAAGTTCCTGCTGAACCAGGTCCGCAGAATCCGCCGGTAGTTACCCCGGAACCGGAACCAGTGCCTCCTGTGCAACCCGCACCGGCACCGACACCTGCTCCGGCACCAACACCAACACCAACACCGACACCAGGCCCCACACCGGTAGCACAGGCTAAGCCTCCGGTTCATGAATTACCGAAAACTGGTGCCAATCCCCTGCCCTTGGCTGGACTGGGCACAATGTTAGTTGGACTGGGAATCTATCTCAAGAGATCGTAAAGAGATGAATCTTAAAAAGAAAAGACTTATATCAATTTTTGCTACTTTATGCATTTTAGGAGGGATACTGCTCATGCTGTATCCCTTCTTTACCTCTATTTACTCCCGAATCGGACAATGGTATTTGACGGAAGAAGATGTTCCCTTCCAAGATACAGAATACCCAGGCCTGATTGATTCCGGTCAGGAGCCTCCAGCCATTGAAGAAAAAGAGCCTACCCAGCTGGAAAAACAGATGATCATGAAACTGGAAATCCCAGCCATCAACCTGGCTGTGGGAGTGGTTCAGGGAACCAGGCCAAAAGATCTCCGCATCGGCCCAGGTTGGTATCAGGAATCAGCCTTGCCTGGGAAGGGAAACACGGCTATTGCCGGACATTTGAACATCTATGGATCTTGGTTTCGCAACCTTGACAAGCTGCAAGAGGGTGATGTGATCAACCTTACCTATCAAGGGAACACCTATGTTTATCAGACAGAAAAGGTATTCTCCATCGCCAGCGATGACTGGACAGTGATTCAGCCCCGCGGTTATAACGCTTTAACCTTAACAACCTGTGATAGCCAAGGTCGTGATCAGCTCAGACTGGCTGTGCAAGCCCGACTGATTGATTGATTGAACTCGAAAAAAAAACAAGGAAGAAATATTCTCCCTTGTTTTTTATATTTATCTGCTATCTTAAATCCTTGATCCCACGGTGCTGAACCTTAGTAGTTTTTGCACAGGATTTCGAAATGAGCCTGGGGATGGTCGCAAACGGGACAAACCTCCGGTGCCGCGTCTCCTTCATGAATATGACCGCAGTTGCGGCACTTCCAATAGACTTTACCGTCCTTTTTGAAGACTTTTCCTTCCTCCAGGTTGGCAAGAAGTTTCAGGTAACGTTCCTCATGCTTTTGCTCCACTCCTGCGACACCGTCAAACAATTGGGCCAATTCCTCAAAGCCTTCTTCCCGGGCGTCAGCAGCCATTCGTTTATACATTTCGGTCCATTCCCCGTTTTCACCGGCAGCTGCAGCCTTCAGGTTTTCTGCCGTGTTGCCGATTCCCTGGAGTTTTTTAAACCACAGCTTGGCATGTTCTTTTTCATTATCGGCCGTTTCCAGAAAATATCCGGCTATTTGCTCATAGCCTTCTTTTTTGGCAGTGGAAGCAAAATAGGTATACTTATTTCGAGCCATCGATTCCCCCGCAAAAGCTTCCCATAAATTCTTTTCAGTTTTTGTTCCTTTCAAATCCTTCATGATAAAACCCCCATGTCAATATTATTTATTCGTCCAAAGACCGTGGATGTTGCAATATTCCCTGACTTCAACCACCTGATCCAAATCTGTGCAGAACTCTGCTTCCGGTTTCTGACCAGGTTTCAACTCCGCCCGCAGCACCCGATCTTTTGTTAACACCTCAATAAATGCAATATAGTGTTTTTCTTCCATCGGATGTGCTACACTGCCCACTTTAACGAGAATCCCTCCATCAGGATGAGCTTCCACCACGGGCACATGTTTTTCATTGCCGGTATCTTCAGACTTCGCCTCCATTTTGGTCATGGAATCACCACAACAAACCAAGGGGGATCCGTCGGTAAAAACAACTTCAATCAGGTTGGCACAAGTAGTGCATTTATAAATCTCCCTTAAATTGGTCATCATATTCCCTCCTCAATTTTTCTGGTAATTGCCTCTAATTGATCAGCAGTAGGAACGTAATTTAATTTGGCCTGCTCCATGATCTGAAAACCGGCTCCTTGCAGCACCTCTTCCACTTGACCAACACTCTGACCTCCCCAGCCGTAAGAACCAAAGGCTAAGCCTATTCTATTCTTAGGTGCCAGCCCTTTCATATAGGTTAGGAAGGCTGCAACCGTGGGCATCATATTATTATTCAAGGTAGGCGAACCCACACATATATATTTAGCAGTGAGGACCTCCGGTATCACTTCGGAAATATGATCTACCTTCAGGTTCATGACCCTGGTTTTTACCCCTTTAGCTTCAAAGGCCCGATAGATAGCATAGGCCATCTTTTCTGTGGATCCCCACATACTATCGTATACAATGACCGCTTTATTCTCCGTCTCATTACCGGCCCATTTCTTGTATTCTTCTAAAATTGCCGGAATCTGAGAACGCCAAATGATCCCATGACTGGGTGCAATGATCTCAATATCTAAAGTGGCCACTGCTTCTAAAGCCTTTTGGACCTGGCTGCCGTAAGGGAAAACAATATTGGCATAATATTTACCAGCCTCTTCCAGCAGAATCCCCAATTTCATCTCGTCGTCAAAGCGTTCCGGAGAGGCAATATGCTGGCCAAAAGCATCGTTGGAAAAAAGAATTCGATCCTCTCCCAAATAAGTGACCATATTATCCGGCCAATGAACCATAGGGGTTTGCACAAAGGTCAAATTACGGCTGCCCAGATTCAGTGTATCTCCTGACTTAACCACCATGTAATCCCAATCCCCGCTATAATGAGCCTTTAGGCCTTTCTCTCCGCTGGCTGAGGTCACAAGCTTCGCCTTAGGGAGAAGAGCCATGGTCTTAGGCAAACCCCCCGAATGATCCATTTCCACATGGTTGGATACCACATAATCGATTTTCTGAGGATCAATCACCGAGGAAATCCGCTCCAGCATCTCATCAAATAAATAATGTTTTACGGTATCTACTAAGGTTATTTTTTCGTCAATAATCAAATAAGCATTGTAAGTAGATCCTCTGGGAGTAAGATAACCATGGAAATTGCGGATATCCCAGTCAATTCCCCCCACCCAATATATATTATCTTTCACCTTAACAGCTTTCATTCTACCACCTCAAAAAGTGTTTTTTCCTTTAACCGATTTATTCTTCCACCTCAAACTGATCTTTACCTACCCCGCAGACCGGACATACCCAATCATCAGGAATGTCTTCGAAGGCAGTTCCCGGGGCGACGCCGGAATCCGGATCCCCTTCTGCGGGATCATAAACATAACCACAAACAGAACATACATATTTTTTCATACCTTTACCCTCCTTGTTATCTGTTGTTTCCGTTTTACTCTTAGGTTCTTCATTCTTTTGAGCAGGTGCACCGGAAGGTGCTGATCCTCGCTTCACCTGATGATAATAAGCATAAGTCATCGGATCTTCCTGGCTTAACACTTCCGCATCTACAACTTTCCCGATAAAAATCGTATGGGTTTCTACTTCCAAGCTGTTTATTACTTCACATTCTATATAACCCACCGAATTTTCCAGGAGTATCGGAGCACCCGCAACACCTTTTTTGTATGAAATGGATTGATATTTATCAAACTCCCGACCGGACTTAAAGCCAAAATGTCCAATCAAATTTAAAGGAACTGTTTTTGGTAAAATCGAAACAGAAAAAACTTTGCTGGCTTTGATGAACTCATTGGTTAAATTATTCTTGTTGATGCTAATAGCCACTGTGGCTGGGTCAGAGGAAATTTGGAAAACAGTATTGGCGATTTGTCCGTTCATTGCTCCATCTTTGGTGGAACCAATAACGTATAACCCATAACTTAATTTATGAAAAATCTTTGTGTCCATGTTCACAAAATCTCCTTTCGTCTTTTATCATTTCATATACTATTATCTTCACCAATTTTCCATAAAATCCTGCATAGAATTGGCAAATTCCTTTAAATTTTTAATAATAATTATCATTAATATTGTTTATGTGGCCTTAGGTTTTTGAAATATTCTCCAATTTCATCAATATTAGAAAATTTATTAGGATAAATCAGATCTGGTCTGCGGATTAGGATTACCTGCATACCCAGGCGCTCAGCAGCCCTTAACTTATTATCAGTTCCCCCCTGAATACCGCTGTCCTTACAAATCAAAATCGCCGACTGGGTCTCCTGAAACATCAGAGTATTCATCTCTTCAGAAAAGGGACCCTTCATAGCGATAATATGATCCGGATTTAAGCCTAGATCTTCCAATTTTTTAATAGAATCTGATTGGGGAAGAACCCGCACCGTAAGGCGTTTTTTATCCGTGATCCGAGAAATCATCTGATCAATATTATTGATCCCGGTGGTGATAAATATTCTGCCCGGTAAATTTTCCGCAACGGCGCCTGCTTCTGCCAAATTTGCACAAAGAATTCTTTCTTTTCGTCCCTCTTCGATCGTCGAGCGTTCGAAACGAAGATAGTTCACCCCTAAATCCTGACAAACAGCAATAGCATTGCGGGAAAGATTCTCAGCATAGGGATGGGAGGCATCCACCACATAATCGATGGCCTGATCCAGAATAAATTTTTTTAGAGCCTCCCGATCCATCTTTCCATGAACTATTTTTCCGGGAAAGCGCTCCTGGGAGACCTCAAAACCATATGCCGTTGCCGTGCTGATGATCACATTCGAGGTTATCCGGTAAAGAGCACATGCAATATCCAGGGCATCACCGGTTCCTCCCAGGACTAATATCATATCCGATACCCTCTGGGTGTAATCATTACACCATTGGCAATATAGGTTCTGCTATTGCCGACAATGATGGTACAGAACATATCCACCACTTCCGGATCAAACTCCTTCAACGTGGTTAAGATGATCGATTGATCCTCCCGATAGGCATTGCGCACAATCCCAACCGGGGTATCCTCTGTGTGGTGTTTTTTGATCACATCCATGGCCAGTCCTAAATAGTCCGGCCGTGCCAGACTTCTCGGATTATAAATGGCCAAAGTGAAATCTCCTTCACAGGCCTTTTCCAATCGGGTAATAATCTTTTCCCAAGGAGTCATATAATCACTTAAGCTAATGGTGCAAAAATCTTCTACAATCGGTGCACCTAAAAGGGAAGAGCAAGACAAGGCCGCGGTGATGCCCGGAATCACTTCCCAGGCAATATCCTCCCGTGCCGGATGATCCTTAAGCAATTCCAAAATAAGTCCTGCCATCCCATAGGCACCGCCGTCTCCACTGCACACCACACCTACCGTATTGCCGGCAGCCGCCTTTTCCACAGCAATTTTTCCTCTTTCAATCTCTTGCCCCATGCCTTTTTTGATAATTTCTTTGCCTGCGGATAGTTCTTGCACTTGTTCGATATATACGGTATATCCTACCAAAACCTGACAGTCTTCAATGGCTTGAAAAGCCCTCGGTGTCATGTTGCCCGGATCTCCCGGTCCTAAACCAACAACAAAAATTTTCCCCTTCATGATGACCTCCACAAATAATTTAATTTCCGGTCCTGATATCTTCATATATGCATAAGGTAATCCCGTTAAATGAGGTTTTTGGAGCAACAGCCCTGCCCTGATGAGAAACAAGATAGGCGGCAGGTTCGCAAACACAACCTACGCCGATAGTCTTTTTGACAAAGTCAGAACTGGAGAACTGCTCCTGGATGGGTGCAATGTCCCCTCGGTCCACAATAACCAAAGGAAGACCCTTTTTTGCCGTCCAGGCACAAATCGCCGGCTCATCTTTTTTCACATCCACAGTTGCCACAGCCTTTACCCCGGCTAATGTTATGTTCTTCTGCTCCATAAAGGTATCAATGGCCTCTCTTAGTTTTTCTTCCTCAATATTCTTCCGGCAGCCAATCCCTAATACCAAGCTGCGGGGAATTAGTTTTGCCGCAGGGATATCATCCCGGAGAAAGTCTAATGCTTTTTTGCAGCCCACATAGATTAAAGCATCGGGTTTCATTGCTTCCAGCTGAGGGATCCCCACCTGCACAATACCCGGGGCTTCAATATCATAAGGACTTTCGTTAATCATCACAACCTTTTTTCCATTGACCAAAGCGGCTGTGACCTTCTTTACCTGCTCCATATCTTCCATATGTAAATGATGTTTTTTGGCGATCATATCCACCGAGATCAGGCCTAAATTATCAGAAGCCGTCGTGATCACACTCTGCCCCCCGTAATGGAGGCAATCGTCTGGGCTAACTCATTGGCACCGCCCAGATGACCCGATAAGAGGCTGATGGCAAAATGCCCCTGCTCATCCACCACCACCACCGCCGGATCTGTTACTTTCGATGCCACATAGGGGGCTATGCTGCGCACGGCTATCCCACAGGACATGACCATAATAATTTCCCGATACTCTTGAAAAATATGCTGCATAAATGTTTTTAAAGATCCCTGAATAGGCCGAAAAAGATCCCCGGTGCAATATTTAGTCAGGGTAAATAGCTCTCCCCCGATAGACCGTTGGATCTTTAAAGCCGTTACCTTCCCCCCCAGTGTTACAGCAAGAATGGCTCTGCTCACTCTTTTCCGCTCCGATACATATGGGAAAAGGAAGAATCATAAAGTTTGGATAATTCATATTGAGATCCCATAAAATCCCCTACCAAAATCTGGGCATGCCGATTGATTTTTTCATCTCCAACTTTTTCTGCAATATCTTTTAAGGTTCCTCTGATAATTTTTTCTTCCGGCCAGGTAGCCTTATAGACCACGGCCACAGGGGTATTTTCGTTGTAACCCTCTAGCAATTCTTCTACCACCTGAGATATAGATTGAACGGACAGGAAAATAGCCATAGAGGCCCGATGTTTGGCCAGTTCGGAAATCTTGCCTCCTTCAGAAGTACCGGTACGGCCTTCTTTTCTGGTAATGATAATGGTTTGGGAAACACCGGGCAGGGTGAATTCTGCCTTCACCCGGGAAGCGGCCGCAACAAAAGAGCTTACTCCGGGAATAATTTCAAAATCAATGCCCCGCTTGTCCAGCTCATCCATCTGTTCCCGAATCGCCCCATAAATAGAAGGATCACCCGTATGGAGGCGTACCACCATTTTCCCCTGATCGATGCCTTCCTGGATAGCATCGATCACCTCCGGCAGACTCATAGAGGCACTGTTATAGATGGTAACCCCTTCTTTGCAATAATCAAGAATATTTCCGCTTACTAAAGAACCGGTATAAATGACCACATCCGCCTTTTGCAGCAGCTTCATGCCCTTGACTGTGATCAGCTCAATATCTCCCGGTCCTGCTCCGATAAAATAAACCATGTTATGACTCCTTCCTGCTCAGTATGATCGACAAATATTGTTTATCTCTAGCTAAACCTGACTCAATATCATAATCCACCGTACTATCTTTAAAGCTGGATCTTTGCACCAGGACACTGCTCTCTGTCATCTGAAATTCCTTTAATATGTCCCGTACCTTATCTTTTGGTTATATACTTTCATAAAGACAGCACTTTTCGTTGCCTCTAAGGCTTTTTCCATCAAATCCTTGGAGGAAGTTGCCGGTATGATGGAGAGAATTTCATCCCCTTCCACCAAGGAGCGATTAGTTTGCGCTGCCGCAGCACTGAAGGAGGTAATCCCGGGGACGGTTTCCACCTGAACATCCCTTGATAAATGCTTTAGGATATAATGATATGTACTGTAGGTCGAAGGATCACCTAAGGTAATAAAAGCAGTATTCAGGCCCGCCAGCACGTTCCTTTCCACCACTTCAGCAGCCATTTTCCCTGCTTGGTCGATAATCTTCTTGTCGGTGACCATGGGAAATTCCATGCTGATCAGTTTTGCTGCACTATTGATATGATCGGCAGCAATCTCATAGGCAATGTTCTCTTTGCCGCTGCGGGATTCCGGTAAAATCAATACATCAATTTCTTTCAAGATCTTGGCAGCTTTAATGGTAAGAAGCTCCGGATCCCCCGGTCCCACCCCGATGCCGTAAAATTTTGCCACTTATTTTTTTCCTCCTTATGCGGGCTGATTCTTTCAGAACACCTGCCCATTATTTAGCTGAACGAGTTCACTTGACTGCGTTGATAATATAAATGGGGTTTAAGGCTTTCATCATCCAACCGGAATGCTTCTCACCCCGGGCAATATTGACACAGATACATTCAATCTGCTGAAAATGATGCTCCTCCAATAAAGATAAAACACGACAGGCACTATCCAAAAGAATGGTATTGGCCACAATAATGCCTGATGCTTTTAAATGCTCCCCGGCATAGGAAATCACCTCAGCCAATTTATTGCTGGCGCCCCCAATAAAGATCCGGTCAAATTCCCGATCCGGTAAATCCTCTGGTGCCGCACCGGTGATGACCTCGACATTTTCTAAAGAAAACTTATCCACATTGGCTTTGGTCAAAGCTACCGCCTCTTCATTCATATCTATGGCAAAAACCCTGCCCTCCGGACAGAGCAGGGCGGCCTCCACAGTCACACTGCCGGTACCGCAGCCAATATCCAATAGTTGGGCCCCGGGCATCAGCTGTAGTTTCGCCAAGGTCAGCACCCTGATTTCCCTTTTCGTAATCGGTACGCTTCCCCGGACAAATTCTTCTTCCGGTATCCCCAGGGTGTTTTTATTCCATGCCATCTTTTTCAATCACCACCACACATAAATTACTAAAGTGATCTTTAATGATTTCCTTCGGTTTTCCGGAAACAATCCGTTCTTCAGGATAGGAAAGGTTTTCTCCCACGGTCATCACATAATCGTTGAAACCGTGTTCCAAGAGAAAATCGGCAATTATGCCCGGATTATTGACCCGGTCTGTGAGGAGAAAAACACCATCTTTTTCGGTTAATTTTCGGATCAGATCCGTATCCCTGCCATGCATGCTGCATAAAGCAAAGTCTTTCCAAGGCTTGGCCATCTTGGCAAAAAGATACTGGAAGGAACTGATCCCGGGAATCACTTCTAAAGCATCCTTACCCAACTTTTTGAGGAAGAAATCC
Organism: Dehalobacterium formicoaceticum; assembly: GCF_002224645.1. Taxonomy (NCBI): domain Bacteria; kingdom Bacillati; phylum Bacillota; class Clostridia; order Eubacteriales; family Peptococcaceae; genus Dehalobacterium; species Dehalobacterium formicoaceticum. Next base: position 3,637,266 of record NZ_CP022121.1, read on the forward strand.
AGGAGACTGAAAAATCCCGGATCTCCGGAGACGATCACGCATATTCTGCGCTGACAGCGTTCTCTTTCAACAAAAAGGTACAAATCCTCCAAACTGGACTTAAATTCATAGGTTTCCTTTTCTAAATGACGAAAGCTATCCAGATTTCTTTTCCCTCCCACCAGAAGATCACAATTCTGAATCGCCTCTAGTGCGGCAGGGGTGACATAAGCTAAAGAACCCGGTCCAATTCCGGCAATACAAACCTTATTCATGCCTGATTTCCTCCAAAATATGATCTGCCTTACTGCTTTTTGCTAACATGCGTTTCATAGAAAACAGGATGACGCCTATTTCCACATGGCCATAAACATAACCCTCACATCTTTGGGCACATTTCTCGGCAATGACTGAATAAATCTCCTGATATCCTAATTTATCAATGATGGGGATGGCTTCTTCCGTAGTAATACAAGCCATGATTTCCTTTAGGTGGACGTTGGGCATATCTAGTAGAGCCAGATTAGCGGTGAGGATTTCCATCCTGGTATCGCTGATCCTGCTATGGGTATAAAAAATCCCCCCTGCGGGTTTGACTAATTTCCCTAAATGACCGGCAATAATAACTTTCTTGAAACCATATTCATCACATTTCTCCAAAGCAAAACCTAAATAATTACTCATTTTAACGGCTTTTTCTTTCGGTATGGAGAAATGTTCCTGACAAAATCTTTCTCCATAGCTTCCCGGAACCAGCAGCACCTTATCCTGTCCTGCTGCTTTGCGGCAGCTAAGTTCCAAAGCAACGGTATCCTTTAGAGCATCCTCAGACATGGGTTCCACAATTCCCGTGGTTCCCAGCACCGAGATGCCCCCTTCAATACCTAATCGGGGATTGAAGGTTCTTTTGGCAATTTCCACCCCTTGGGGAATACTAATTTCCACCTCAACCCCTTGATCTTCGGGAAGCACCTCGCCCACTTCCTTCATAATCATGCTCCGGGGCACGGGATTAATTGCCGGCATCCCTGGGGGAATCAAAAGACCGGCTTTGGTGACCTTACCGACGCCCAATCCGGTTGAAAGAGTAATTCCCTGAGCAGCAGTTTTTTTTGCTTTGGCATAAACTTCAATTTTGTCTGTCACATCAGGATCATCTCCCGCATCCTTCACGACACAGCAGCGCACCCCGTCTTCCTCCCAGCTGATATGCTTAAGTTCCAGGGTAAGAGGCCATCCTTTTGGCGTATCAATCTCAACTTCCTGAATCGCTTCGCCGGATAAGAGCATGATCACAGCTCCTTTGGCCGCTGCCGCCGCACAGGAGCCGGTAGTGTACCCGGTGCGCAGCTGTTTCCCGTTTTTATATACCATCTTACTATTTTCCAAGATCCTTGACTACCTCCTTCAAGACAGCATTCACTAAAGCAACCCCGATGGTGCTACCTCCCTTGCGTCCTTTTGTTATCACCGAGGGAATATCTGCTGCCCATAATGCTTCTTTTGATTCCTCTGCGCCCACAAAACCTACCGGTACACCAATCACAGCTTCCGGGGATAAAAAGTTCTGTTCCACCAATTCCAGAATGCGATAAAGGGCTGTGGGGGCATTGCCAATGACAAAGACTTTTTTACCAGGCAGCCGGGCGGCTATATCAATGGCTGCCATGGAACGGGTAATACCCTTTTCCTGGGCTTCCTGATGTGCTTCTTCGCTGTCGACAAAACAATTAATTTCAACCCCTAATTGGTGCGCCATTTTCTTGCTGATCCCGGCTTTGATCATATTGGTATCACTGATGATCGTAGCTCCTCCTTTAAAAGCCTGGAGTAGTCTATCTTCCACCTCTTCCTTAAACTGGAGCAATCCGGCTAATTCAAAATCGGCGGTGGTATGGATGACCCGTTTAATCATATCCATTTTCAAACCGGTTCCATTCTTTTCTCCCAATTCAGCACTGATCATTTCGAAGCTTTTTCTCTCAATTGCCATGGGATCTTTGATATATTGATGATCCATAAAATTATCCTCCTGATTTTTTTATATTAACGTAACCCTGCATACTCCCGGCAATGCCTGACAAAATTTATAGCAAATTTCTCATTGGCGGGGAAATAAATATGCGGGTACATCCCAAAAACATTCTTATATTTACGACCGCAATGCCACTGGGTCTTAGCACCGTTTTTTACTTTTTCTCCTTGCATGCAAAAATTATCGTCTGTTCTTAAAATCTTAGATTTATGAAATTCATGGGCTTTGATCCGCTCCCCTTTCTCAAAGAGCACCGTATCTGTCAAACCCAGCACTTCCAGATAACCAAAATTTTGAAGTCTATTAGTCATGACAGCCTCACCGTCGAAAATACCGACAAAGGGGAAAATCTCACCTGCATCATTGGTAAAGTTTTTATTTAAGTACATATATCCGCCGCATTCCCCGTAAATGGGCATTCCTTGTTCTGCTTTTTCTTTGATATCCTGCATCAGGGCGGTGTTGGCCGCAATCTCCGGCGCAAAAACCTCCGGGTAGCCGCCCCCGATATAGATGCCGCAAGAGTCTCGGGGCAATGCTTTATCTCGGATCGGGCTAAAGAACACCAGCTCCGCTCCTAAGCGGCAGAGCATCGATAAATTCTCGTGATAATAGAAGCTAAAGGCTTGATCCCTCGCAACGGCAATTTTAAATTCTGCTTTCCTGATATCCGGAGAGGCCGGGATTTCAAATTCCCAAGGGGAAGCATCTTCCGCGACCTTCAGCAGCAGATCCAGATCAATATTTTCTTCGATTAAATCCGCCAGGACATCCACAATTTCAGGCAGATTCTCCGTTTCACTACTTTGCACCAAGCCTAAATGTCTGCTTTTTAATTCAATATCTGTTGTTTTGGACAAAAAACCCAGCACCTGAACCCCCGCATATTTTTCTATGGCATCCTTGACAATCTGATAATGGTGGGGTGAAGATGGTTTATTGATTACGATTCCCTTGAGATTAACGGGACCAAATTCCTTTAAGCCATAGGCAATGGCGGCGGCACTGGCAGCCATGGCATCAATGGTCATGATTAAAATCACCGGCGCCTGCAAAATTTTTGCCATCCCTGCTGTACTGCCCTCCATGGGATCCGCTCCGTAGCCGTCATAAAGGCCCATGACCCCTTCCACAATAGACAGATCCGCTCCTTGGCTGCCTTTGGCAAAGAGCTGCCTGAGCACAGGTTCCTCCAGCATCCAACCGTCCAAATTGATACTGTTCCTTCCCGTAATCCCGGTATGAAAGGCGGGATCGATATAATCCGGCCCTACCTTAAAGGGCTGCACTTTCAAGCCTCGGCGGCAAAAAGCTGCCATCAGGCCCATGGAAAAAGTAGTTTTTCCGCTGCCGCTGGAAGGTGCCGCAATCACCAGCCGGGGAATCTTTTGCCCGATCCCTTTATCCATAAACAGAACATACCTCCCTTAAAGCGGTCAGCATCATTTCATTAGATGCCCGATCTTTTACCGCCAAACGGAAATGATAAGGGGACAAATGATGAAAACCGTCCGGTGTACGAATCAAAATGCCTTTTCCTAAAAGCAGCTCTTTTAACTTCCAGGCATCAATTTTCTCCTCATTTATTTTTACCAAATGATAATTGACCCGGGAAGGATATACCGTTAATTCAGGGATTTCCCGTAAGCGGTCGAAGAGAAATTGTCTTTCTTCCTGAACCCAAAGGCGGGAGGCAGCAATATATTTCTGATCCCGGTACACAGTGCATCCCGCTATTACCGCTGCGGCATTCACATTCCAGGGTTCCAATTGTTCTTTAATCCCTTGCACCAAGGCTAAGTTACCCGTAACGCCAAAACCCAGGCGAATTCCCGGCATCCCGAAAAACTTTGTCGCGGCACGAATAACCAGGACATTTGGAAAACGCCCTAATTCACTAACCATGCTGTTTTGGGGATAGCCATCGGTAAATTCAATGAAGGCTTCGTCAATCAATAAATAAGAATCTTTTTCTTTTAATGTTCCTGCCAAAGCGCACATTTTTTCTTTGTCCACAAAAGTACCGGTGGGATTATTGGGATTACATAAGACCACCACTGATTTCCGTTGAATCAAAGATAAAACATGCTCCAGATTCAGATCTTGGTAATCTTCGTTATAAGCATTCAGATCCAGCACCGGCACACCTTTTTGCTCTGCGGCATGAGCATATTCGGAAAAAGTAGGACTTAAATTGACTAATGTATCGATATCCAGAGCCATAATCCCCTTAAAAATAATCTCCACCGCCCCATTACCCGGGATAATCATTTCCGGCTTGTCAAAAGATAAGTATTCGGCAAATGATTCCTTTAGGGCTCGGTATTGAAGATCGGGATAACGGGTAAAATCATCCAAATGCTCCCAAAGTGCTTCCCGAAAACTTGCCGGCACACCCAGAGGATTAATATTGGAACTGAAGTCCAGCACTTCTCCTGTGCAAGAATAAACATCTCCGCCATGAAAGTTCATCTTATCTACCCCTTAATCATCCAAAATATTAATGAAAAAACCACCATTGTTAAAAATGAAGCCAGATACATTAATTTTACCGTCCGTTTAATATCTTCACCTTCTACCGGTCGGATATCATCTCCAATGGTAGGCTTATAAACTGTCTTCTGAAAATAAGTATGGGTGCCCCCCAACTGAATATCCAGCGCCCCTGCCGTGGCAGCTTCCGGATAACCGCAATTGGGGCTGGTATGGTTCCTCCTGTCCCGCAGCAGGATTTTGAAACTGCCGCCCACATTAAAATTGAGAAATAAACTTGATAAACCTAAGAAAATTCCTGTGATCCGGGCCGGTATCCAATTGACCAAATCATCCAATTTAGCAGCAGTCCGCCCTAGATGAAGATATTTCTCATTTTTATAACCAATCATAGAATCCATGGTATTAATGGCTTTGTAAGCCATGGCCAGGGGAGCACCCCCTATCGCCATATAAAAAAGCGGGGCGATAATACCGTCCGCGGTGTTCTCCGCTACCGTTTCCACGGTAGCTTTAACCACTTCATCTTCCTCCAGTTCTCGGGTATCTCTGCCCACGATATAAGAAAGATTAATGCGCGCCTGGGGAAGATCCCCCTCCGCCAGAGCATGATAAACTCTCATACTTTCCACCCGAAGGGATTTGGTCGCCAAACAGGTCCACATCAAGAGAATGTTCACAAAATAAAACAGGTAAGGATGGATCTTTCCCGCTAAAAAAAGCACTCCCCAGGTTAAGGTAAAGGGAATCAGAACTGTGATCAGGGTGAGAAATGCGCCTCCTACCCTTAGAGCATGCTCCGTTTTGGCTTTTTTTCTGATCTGGTTTTCCAAAAAGGAAATTAATTTACCGATATAGATAACGGGATGGGGAAAACCCCGGGGATCTCCGATGATTAAATCCAAGAGATAGGCAGCCCATACATTAACCATCCAATCCGGCCTCAACAATGCGATAAATCTGATCCATATCCAGGCTTTCCCGTACCACATCGGCTAACTTGTCATATTGCTCATCCTTGTATTGCCAATAATCCTGCACCTTATTGGGTAAAGGAGCTAAATTCCTGGCATTACGCACTCGGTTCAAAAATTCCCGTGTAAAGGCAGAACTGTCGAAAACCCCATGAAAATAGGTGCCAAAAACCGTTTGATCACCACTGACCGCCCCGTCATATGACTGGAGACTTCTCTCTGACGGGGAGGTCACTTGAATCAGGGGCGATGTCCCTTCCAGAAGTACGGTTTCTCCCATGTGAATTTCATACCCTTTGACATGAGCATGGAATATTTGATCTTCTCCTTCGGAAAGGACGGTGGTTTTTTCTCCTCTGAAGGACGTCACGATATCTAATAAATCTAAACCCTTAATGCCATCCAAGGAAGATTCCACATGATCCGGATCAAGAATCTCTCGACCCAGGATCTGATAACCGCCGCAGATACCGAAGATAAAGCTGCCTTTTTCATGACTGTCTTGAATTTTTTTGGCCATGCCTGATTTCCACAGCATTTCCATATCCGCCACCGTACTCTTGGTACCGGGCAGCATGATCACATCCGGTCTGCCCAGATCATCTTCCAAACCAACAAAGCGTAAATGAACATCTTCATGGAGCTTTAAAACATTGAAATCGGTGAAATTAGAAATATGGGGTAGTTTAATCACCGCGATATCAATTTCCCCTTGCTGGTTGCTGCGAAACTTGTCCCAGTCAGTAACACTGTCCTCATCTTCCAAATTGAGATGGAAATAGGGTACCACGCCTAAAACAGGAAGATGGATAATATCCTCCAGCATCTCCAAGCCAGGCTGCAGAATATCCAAGCTTCCCCGGAATTTATTGATAATGACCCCTTTCACCAACTTTTTTTCATCCTCATCCAATAAAAGAAGAGTTCCCGCTAGTGACGCAAAAACACCGCCCCGGTCAATATCACCGGCCAACAGCACAGGCGCCTGAGCCATTTTAGCCATGCCCATATTGACGATGTCGTCCTGTTTTAAATTGATTTCAGCCGGACTCCCGGCACCTTCAATCACCACAATGTCGCTTTCATTGGCTAAGTCATCGTAAATCTCTTGCACCATGCTTTTCAGGCGGGGTTTAAATTCATAATACTCTATAGCATCCTTGGTATCAAACACCTTGCCCCGGATCACCACCTGGGAGCGGTGATCTGAGGTAGGTTTTAACAAGATGGGGTTCATCACCGCCCGGGGTGCTTTCCCCGCCGCTTCCGCCTGCATTACCTGAGCCCGTCCCATTTCATGGCCTTCTGCTGTTATGTAAGAATTATTCGACATATTTTGCGACTTAAAAGGGTTCACCCGATATCCATCCTGGGTAAAAATCCGGCACAAGGCCGTACATAAAAGGCTCTTTCCCACTGATGAACCCGTTCCCTGGATCATAATGCTTTTCTTTTTCATAAGCCACGTCCTTCTTCCTCTTCGATCCTTTGGTTAATCTTCTTGACAATCCCATATCCTTGTTCGATCTCCATCAAACTATAAGCATCATGGGCAAAGGTAAAGCGCCAATAGCTTTCATAGGGCATCTGCAAAAGAAGGCACATAATAATGCGCAGACAGCCCTGGTGGGTGACCAGAAGAACATTTTGTCCTGCACTGTTTTCTAAAATTTCATTAAGAGCTTCCTTAACCCGGTGGTACATAGTCAAAAAAGATTCCCCTGCCGGAGGAGCTGCTTTTTTCCAGTCATTTACCCAAAGCTCCCAGTTTTCCTGGTCATCCGCTTGAATGGTTTGATAATGTTTTCCTTCCCAAAAACCAAAATTTAATTCCTTAAGACGATCATCCAGGCGTACTTTCTCCCCAGATAAACCACTGACAAGCTCTGCAGTTTTCCGGGCTCTTTGCAAGGGGCTGGAAATTACCTTGTCAAAGTTAACATCCTTTAACATGGCTGCCACTTTGATGCCCTGCTCAACACCATGATCGCTTAATGCACAATCCGTCCACCCATAATAGACACCTTTAGTATTCAGCTCCGTCTCCCCGTGCCTCACCAGATAGAGAAGTGTCATTCCTGTCAGCTCCAATCGAAAGTAAAATCAAAATCTCCTCATGATGCCAAATACTCTTTTTATTTTAAGCGTAAGGGCAGTCCGCATACCGACAGATAAACCTCATCGGCTTGAGACGCCAAATATTGATTTACCCGCCCGGCAATATCACGAAAAATCCGGGCCACAGGATATTCAGGTACAATACCGCTGCCTAACTCATTGGTAACCATTACCACGGTGGCAGGAGAAGCATTAATGCCCGCCATGAGATCCGCTGCTTCTTTCATGATCATCTTTTCCGCTTTTTCCGCTCCATCTACAGAAATCTCTTCCTGCTGCATTTCCGGGACATCAAAAAGCAGATTCGTGACCATAATGGTGATACAATCCAGTAAGATCCCTTGATAACGATGACCCTGTTTTGAAATGATCTCCCCCAGGTTCTGGTATGCTTCAATCGTATCCCACTCCCCGGGCCGGGACTCCCGATGCTTTTTAACTCTTAATGCCATTTCTTCATCCGTTACCTTGGCCGTAGCCAGATAAAGCACCGATCCGGACAAATCCCGCATGAACTGTTCGGCAAACCGGCTCTTGCCGCTCCTTGCTCCCCCTGTAACTAAAATTGCTTTTCCCATTAGGTCTTCCTTTCGACATTGAAATAAAAAACCGCTGAAAATTAAAAAACCGCACAATCTGTGCGGGAAATAAAAACAAAAAAATATTTCATCCTCTCTCCCGAGGCAGAAAACATTTACAAGTACATGGCAGGTTTCCTGGCTCATGGATCATCTTACTTTCCAGCCTTCTCGGTTACCCAATGGCTTCATCGGAGTTCATACCCATTTCACAGTAACGGGGGCTGCAACGGTTTAAACCGTTTTCCCTTTTAACCCATTAACTGGGCACCAGATACTATTATTCTATTTTTTTGTACTTCATGCTTGCAGAAAATTTAAAATTTCTACAATTAAGTGTAACAAAATCACATAAGGGAGTCAAGCAAAAGTTACCGGTCTGTGTAGTTACCGGTCTGTAAAACCTACCCATCTTAGAGCTGACGCATAAAAAAGTGTATTAATCACTCGAAGCTTCAAGATCATTTTAAAAAAGAACTGCCCTAGTTTTTTGGAAATAATAAATAATCCATCAAAATCGTCCGTTCATGATGTCAAAGACGGCTTATAAGACATAGGCATAATACTGAAATTAGATTTCCTTGCCTTCTTTGCCTCGAATCATCCGACGAAGATAGCGCGGATCCCAGCATTCATCCATCTTGTATTTTTGCGTGCCATCCACAGCTACGAGATAACGTCTGTTACTTAATAGATGTGCGTCAGCCCTGTTTTGCAGGCTGAGAAGATTGGGTCAGGAGAAAAATGATAATATTCAAGCCAATCATGGCTGCAGCAACGGAGAACGTGACCGTAAACCCGAACTGGGCAGTTATAATCCCCATTAATGCTGAGCCTAAGGCAACACCCACATCCATGGCGGCAAACAAGGTGGCGTTCGCGGCACCGCGGCGATGGGATGGGGCTAAATCCATCACGATAAAGCTGATAATGGCAAATCCCGAAGCCGAGCCCATGCCATAAAGAAATCCCCCGAGCATGATCAAAGGAAGAGACTGGGCGTAAGCCAAAGATATAAAAGCGAACAGTTGCATGATTAATCCGGGGACAAAAACTTTCTTGACACCGAAGCGCTGCACCAGCTTTCCGGTAAAAAGTGATACAATAATGGTGGCACCGGCATAAACAGGGAAGAACATGCCGATATTTTCTATGCCGCGGGACAGGCCATATAAAGGAATAAAACTCCAGATCAGGGCAGCACAAAAAGCCATGAAAAACTGATATAGTGCGGGCTTTATGGCTGTCTTCTCAAAAATAATTTTGATATTAAATCCCTCAGACCTTGGAGCCGAAGAACCTAAAGAGAAAGTTTGTTTATGCTCATAGTTAAGCATAATTACTAAAATTATAGCCAGTAAGCTGATGGCGAAAGAAGTTCGGAAAGTAATTACATAGCCAAATCTATTGATCACCCCTAAGGCGACCATGGGTCCAAGGGCAATGGATAAATTTAGGGCATTACTGTAAAGGCTGATGCCCTCGGCAAGTTTGCTGCGAACTGTGACATCGGTGACCACAGTCGGGCCCGCTGTTGTTATGGAACTCACGGCGATCCCCTGAAAAATAGCCAGAGTCATGATCAAGGGAATCAAATTTACAAAGGAAAAAGATAAAGCGGCTATGGACATACAAACCGTTCCCAGGACTAAAATCCGCTTTCTACTTTTCTTATCCATCACATATCCCAGATAGGGGCGAAAAAAGAGGGCGGTGATGCTGACGACAGTCATAAAGATGCCGGCTGTGGATTCATCGCCTCCGATGCTAACTGTAAAAAGGGGTATGGCAGTGGTGTTAATATACTCGGCAAAGTAACAAAAAAGTGATACGAAAAGAACAATCACATAATATTTATTCCAAAGTTTGAGCTTCCCCTTCGTAGGTTTCATTAATACTATCTCTCCCTTAAATTAACCAAATATCAGCCGGGAGGTAGAGGCCCCTGCTGATATTTAATTTCCCTTTATATTAAACTTTCCGAAGATACCTTGAGGAAGTATCAAATGCTCCCTTGAGCCGTAATAATTACCCCCATGGTTGGCCATTATCCCAAAAGTCTAATAAGGGTCATCATATATATTTCTACAAATGACAGATACTCATCAATAAGCAACTTTTCATTTGCTTGGCAACACTCTCCAATGTCATCCCCAGGCCCAAAATTAGGCATGGTCATACCTGTAGCCTTTACAATATGATGTGCATCGCAGCTGCCATTTCGTTCATATAGCTCTGCAGGTTTATCCATTACATCCTCATATGCTGCACATGCGGCTTTAACAATCTCACTATTTGGGTCTAGTTCTAAGGTAGGAAACTCGCGTTCCACTTCATAGGTATAATCAAATTCGGGATCTTTCTCCTTGAGACCATCTAGTACACCAAGTATTTCATTATGCGCCCATTCCAAAGTTTGCCCTGGAATAATCCTAAAGTCAATAGAAAACCTACTCATAGCAGGATGGTTGTTAGTAGCTTCCCCTGAGTGTATTGATGAAACTGAAAGGCAAGAAGATGAATTAAATGGGGGATAATAAGACCCCCTTAACCGTGCGTCAAGTTTATAAAGCTCATTTATGGCAACTACTGATTTTTTTAGGGCATCAATTGAAGGATGAGGTATACTGCAATGTCCTGGAACAGATCTATATGTGACATAAGCACCAATCGAACCGCCTCCAGTTACTAGAACTTTCCCGCAAGTAACATCCATGCAAATACCAAAGTCACCATTTAATAAACCCTTTTCTAATAAATATTTGACTCCATATTTACTGCCATTTTCTTCATCACTAACACAGCTTAACAAAACACTGCCTTTAGGGTCAAACCCCATCTCTTTTAAGAGCTTTACTGCCATAATCGAAGCACAGAGGCCGCCTTTCATATCTGCCGTGCCACGTCCATATATATATCCATCTACAATTTTACCTGACCAAGGGCCATATAATCCTGGATCACCTTCTACCGGCGGAAAAACATCCATATGCCCGTTAAAAACAAAGCGCCGCCCAGATGTGCTTCCAAACCATTCTGCAATTATATTTGGGCGGTCTTTTTGGGCTTCATATACCTGGGGTTCCAGGCCAATCCGTTCAATCCATTTGACAATGACCTTACCCATTGCTAGTTCATCTCCAGTAACACTGGGAGTTTGCACACACTCTACCAGGAAATCAATAAGTTCTTGTTTATTTTCTTGTACAACCTGATGCACTTTTTGAGCGTTATACATTATTATCCTCCTTGCATTAGAATCATATTATGAGTTATATCAGATCTTTATCTTAATACAAATCAATTTAGAAAATCTTTGCCGATAAAAATTAAAAACCATGATCAATAACCGTCTTCTTTTGCCCATTTACCTGTTTTAATTAACATAAAGATACCAATTATCATAATTGGCCAACCAATAAGATTTACAAGAGATTGCAAAGTGCCCAATCCAGCCCCCACTGCAGTTAGGGTAAGAGGTATCACAGACAGAATCACACACCAGACCAGTCTCATAACAGGCGAAGGTTCCTCTTGTACATCAATTTTATCAATTGTGGCAGATGCAAGGGTCAAAGATGCTCCATCCATTGTTGTGGCTATGAACAGCACAAGCATAATGGCAAATGCAATTACACCAACAACCGTCCCCATCACTGTCTGTCCCAGAATACCAACAATAGCGGACTGGATTCCTTCTGAAGCTAGAGTACCGGCTACATCAAATTTACCTTCTAGCTGAAGTGACAAAGCGTTGCTTCCATTGATACCCATTAAAACAAAAAGGCCGGCAGCAACACCAAAAATGTTTCCTAAGATCATTTCTCTAAAGGTTCTGCCATAAGAAAGCTTTACAATGACAACTGAAGTCATGGCGACAAAACCCCACGCATAGCAGATAAAGAATATGGTCCAGTCTTGTGCAAAGCCCCCTCCGAAAACAGGATCCAAATTGAAAGACATACGAATGTAATTCTGGAGCATTAATCCGATTGCATTGGCCATATTATCGAGGATGAAGATTGTAGAACCACCAAACAAAATGATAGCCAGAAATATAAAGCCCCAGTAAACGTTGATTTCACTCAGCTTCTGCAATCCTTTTGAAATACCCAGGTAAGAACTAAAGGAAAATAATACAGCAATAAATAAAATAACTGCTATATTAATCAAACTGCTTTCCGGGAAACCGAACACTATGGACAAAGATCTGGATATATGGGGAATACCCAGTCCCAAAGTCGTGCTCAAGCTACCTAATACAGCTATAATGAAAATCAGGTTTATAACTTTTACCAGCACCTTACTATATTTCTTATCCTCACCAATCATGATCCCGCACATATCACCTAAACGCAGGGTATTGTGCTTTCTTATGTAGTAACAATAGCAGAACGGAATAGCCAGCAACATATTCAGCGTAGCAATACTGATACCCCAGTGGAACATATTGTATGCTGTCGACATTTCAGCTGCAGCCAAGCTGAATGCCTCCATACCGAAAGGGGGGGCACTGTAGTAATATGCCCATTCAACCATGGAGAAAACGACTGATCCTGCACCCATACCCGCACTAAACAGAATTATAATATATGTCCACATCGATATGGGAGCTTTGGCATTATCCCCGCCCATCCTAATGTTGCCCCGTTTTGAGAATGCCCAATACATGGATATTAGCAACATAACAGGTGGAAAACTCATAAACAGCCAGCCTGTCTTAGATACAAAATAATTTGATACGTTATTTAGAACAGAAGCGCTTTTCTCCGGATAGACTAAGAAAAAAACAGATGCTATTGCCACAAGTAATAAAGGGATAATAATCAATGTTTTATCGTATTTTTGTTTTTTATTATTCGGGTTTGTGTTTAATTTCACTTCCATAAATTACACCCTCTTTATAATTTTTTTGAGATTGTAATACTATTTTCCGATAATATTTTAAGTCAAATTACAATGTGCGAAATGAAATTCTAAAATACGAATTTGTCAATTTGTCTAAGTTTAAATTATTTAAATTTGCTCCCTCCATTAGATTTTATTATTATTTTGGTAAAGTGTAATTAAATACGCAGGAAATTTTCACCCCTTGTTTAATATGTGTTGCATCATATTTTTGAATATAACCCTTAATTAAAATTACTCAGTTCATACTACAATTTGCTCATTCTGCAAGAGAAACATGACAATAACTTTATGCATTGACTATCAGAATAAAGAAAATCACTGAAAACAATACGATAACCATTTAATTAATTCATGAATGAAATACACCTCCTTGTATAATGTGTTTAAGTTAATAAGGGCAACCATAAATTGTATCATCAATCATTTATGCCCCCTAATATTGGTTATATGTTAACATTTATGTTAGTAATAATATAATACTTTTATTGATATTACATTATAGTCCTTTGGCTATATAGACAAGGGAACAAGGTGTAGTGCGCTGAGATTTTACTTTCAAGACGAAACCTGAATATGAATTTTTTTATCGAACAATATGTGTATGTGGTAAAATACCAAATAAGAAGGTTGAAACAGATGAGGTTCTCTCGACTAACTTGATGCCATTGAATGCTTTGAGATTTTTAGACAGGAACTGAGTATTGGTGAATTTCTTGAAAAGCAGAAGGAACTCTATATGGATTTAGGAGCCACACCACTTACATCGTTATGAATAGGCGGTAATATAGACATATTAGAATTATTGTTTATTAGTGGGAGGATTATTTATGAATTTGCTGAGTTTTCGATATTTCAAAATATTAGCCCAATATGAAAATGTAACAAAGGCATCAAATTATTTAAGGATATCACAACCATCGTTAAGTAACATGCTTTTAAAGTTAGAAAATGAATTAGGTTACCAGCTTTTTGATAGAGTGGGAAAAAGGATCTCTATTAATGAAAATGGGAAAATATTTTTAAAATACGTTGATTCTATTTTTAAAGAATTAACTAACGCCCAAAATGAACTAGATGAATACAATAATAACTTTGGTTGGCAATTATCTCTCGCCACAAATAATTGTATTTTTACATCACTGTGGATGACAGATTTTTTATGTAAGAATCCTAATGTTAAAGTAAAAGAGCAAATTATCAGCGGAAAGGCAATGATGGATAGTCTTATATCAGGAGAACTCGATTTCACTATTACAAATTTTAAGATAGATAACGAATTACTAACTTCTCAATTAATTGGCATAAAGGAATACGTTATTATAGTTTCAAAAAATAATCCACTCAGTAATTATGATGCACTTAGCTTTTACGAATTATCACAAGAACCTTTTGTTGCTACGCCTTCTGAAGCTAGAATTTTGCGGTTTATTGATGATATTTCTAATAAAGCAAATATTATCCCTAAAATTATTTTCGAAGGCGAAACAATGCTCTTATTAGATGCCGCAAAAACCTTGAATGCACTTATGGTTCATGTAAACTTTTGTTTGCCAAATCCTTGCGAATTTCATGCGATAAATCTTACTGACAGTTTTGCGAAAATGGAAATTTATTTAACATGGAATGTTAATAGATATAAGAATAATGCTTGCCGAATGTTTTTATCGCATATGGAAAATTATTTTGGGTGATACAATTAAGGTGTACCGCAAACGAATCCGTCAGAACGTCATTTCCTCCAGTAATGCTTTAATTTTCAATCGTTTTCGTTTATTTTAGTGCTAATTCTTTCTTTGTTTTGTTGTATGATTATTTTGACTCATGGTAACTCCTTTGCAGGGACTCTTCTCTCCTATGGATAAATAAAAAAACAGTGTTCTCAACCATTAGTAAGCAGAGAACACTGTAATCAAATATTAATTAAATAAGGATACCACAAATTAGGCTTCCCACTTGCAATCCCCAGGTACTAAATTGGGGAAATGGGCCCGCACCCTGGCATCCAATTCCGCGGAAAATCTGGCCGGGTTTTCCTGGGCTAGAATCCTGTTGGCTTCTGCCATGGCACGATCCCGTGCATTTAGTTGACCGCTTACTAACCATTGGGACCTCATTTCCCGGTCGGCAACTTTTGGATAAAAAGCAACATCCCGCAGGTGTTCCATGGTGTGCATAGCCTCAATGTAAGAACCCCCCGGTCCAATTTCTTTGATCAAATCAAGACAAAGCTCTTCTTCACTAAATTGAATGCCCTTTTTCACTTGTTTTAACATCATCGCAATTTCATTATCCATAACAGCCTTGGCAAAATCAAAGGCCATCAAGCCACCCAGCAACCCTCCCATATTAAAGAGATCGGCGCCTGCCAGAAGGGCGGCGGTTGTATTCATGCCCGTCTCATATCCGGATTGGGCATCTGTGGTCTGAGCATTGGTCAGTCCGATGTAACCGCCGGAAGGAACATTGTAGAATCGAGCCATCATGGTATGACCCATTTGAAGGATACCGGTTTCTATCGCGCCGGAGGCATAGGCACCGCTGCGCAAATCTGCCACCGTACTTAATACGGCATAAATCATCGGGGCTCCAGGACGAATCATCTGAATCAGGCAAGACAAAGCGAGAAACTCAGCATTCCCCATGGTCAGTGAGCCCAGCAAACTCATGGGTGAGGTAAGTCCGGCATTAGGGACAATGGTCCCATAGACAGGAAGGCCTTTTTCCGTCAGGTAAATAATGGATTCCGTGGATTCCACATCAAAGGTGAGAGGCGAAACAACGGGACAATAATGGTGATTAATAAAAGGTCTTTCCATATAAGCGTCCTTACCGCCGGCAATGGTATAACCTAATTCAAGAACCTGCTCCAAATCCCGAATTGTCGGGGTATTGCTGCGCACCGGTTTTTTACAGTTTTTTAGCGCAGGATAAAAACGGGAAAGACTGATCTGATCTGCCGGTGCATCATCCGCCAAAACCGATATGGAGAAAACATCAAAGGCCGGGAGTTCATTGATAAGATGGGCAATATTCGCGATGTCGGTAGATGTACCTCGTCTTTCTTGTCCTGTTTTCGGATCAATCACGTTAGGAGCTGAACTGGCCGTCACTACCACAGGACCATGATGCGGTAAAATGCGGTCATATTGAGGATCCTGGGCGGTAAAGGTATAGGTGGGAACAAAAGATTGGCAGCATCCTTGCACTACTTTCGGCGGAAATTTCACTAAACCGGATTGCTCATTAACAATGCAGCCGTGTTTTTTGAAAATATTGCGTGCTTTTTCATTGTGTACCAAAAGGCCGACATTCTCCAAAATCTCCAAAGAAGCGTCATGGATTCTTTGTAATTGTGCAGGATTAAAAAATTTTGCAAATTCCATTATCATAACCTCTTCCTTTATCAAATTCCAAGACTCCCACTTCGATAAGCGGGAGTTTCTATTTTTACTTCAGATGGGGCAAATTCCCCATCTGAAGCCTCGTTGTTCAGCTTAAGCTGAACAGGTTCATTGCCATGATGCCGGCAAATATTTGAGCCTGCTTTTTCCATAATCGGTAATTTGATAATCGATGACCAATTCACCGGCGGAATCAAACTCAGCTTTAGTAGTCTCAATCATACCGACGGCCCGCAAAGAATCTAAATGATTGGAAAGCATCTTATTATTAAACTGTCCATCAGAGCCGTATTCTTCTTTTAAATCCTTCATCAGATTTAATACCGAAAAGGGAGACTTTGATTTTGATGCATAGTGAAGAATGCGGAATTTCAACGGTAATAAGTCTGCCATTATGATCGCCTCCTAATTTCTTAATTTTAACAGTTCTCTAGGATTAGCTACTACCAATATCGTACCGAAAGTAATAATGACAGCACCAATGATTGCCTGGGAAGTAACAGAATAGGTATATAGCCCCATTTTAGCAAATAACAGGCCAAAAGGAATACTCCAAAGAGCATAGGTAACGTTAAAAGCCATAGCCCGTCCTACCCCGGTCATATTCAGTGCCTTGTACCAGGCTACATAAGACAGTCCACCGGAGATCCCCGCAATGGCAACCCACATCATGGGCGTAAAAGCACCAATGGCACCGGCAAAGATCGTCCAGCCGCTTAATCCGGCCCCGGCCAGCATTCCGGCAATAGGAAGCACAATAATGAAAAGCATCACACCAGAAAACAGTTCCCTCATTCCTAAAGCAATATCAGAGTCTACCATATCCATACCGAAGGTGGATATAACGCCTTCAGAAGCCCAGCCGATCACAGGACATAAGGCAAAAGCAATGCCGAGATAAAAATAAGGATATGCTTCCAAACCGCCCTGGGGCGGAGTATAACCTACAATAAAGGCTCCAACCATACAACAAGCGATCCCGAACCAAACCCGGGGAGTAATTTTTTCTTTCAGAATCAACCAACCCAAAA
This sequence comes from Dehalobacterium formicoaceticum, assembly GCF_002224645.1. Classification (NCBI taxonomy): domain Bacteria; kingdom Bacillati; phylum Bacillota; class Clostridia; order Eubacteriales; family Peptococcaceae; genus Dehalobacterium; species Dehalobacterium formicoaceticum. Next base: position 3,654,786 of record NZ_CP022121.1, read on the forward strand.
GAGCTCCAACAGCAGGATACATCGCTGAAATAGCTAAAGCATAAGTCGCACCGCAGAGATTCACGGCAATGATATAGCCACCCATCCCGATAGGACCTCCAAAAATAGCCGCCAGTAAAACAATTTTACCAGGTCTTGTTTTCAGACTACGAAGATATTCTGCACCCCGGCCTGTGAAAATATTATAAAGTGCCACCCAACCACCGGCAAATAAATCATGCATTGCCGCCGTACATAAAGCACCCACAAGAATCAACCCTAAAGCGTAACTATCCAAATAAAAAGGAGCCATATAACCTGCAATGGTAATCAAAACACCTTGAAGCCCCCAAGTTGCCCCGGAAAGAATACCCCACCCGAGACCCTTTTTGGCAAATCTCAATTGATGCGCCTCAAGAGCTTGTTGAGGAGTTAATTTATTGCCTGCTGCCATAGTCTTACCCCTTTCTTAAAAGCACTATTTTTCTTTTTTTCTTATTTAAATTGAAGATGCAATTTCTGCCAGATCTGTCTGATGTTCTTCAATCCATTTCAGCATTTTTACCTGATGGGTGAGATATGCCAAATACTCATACTCATTAAGGTTTTCCTGATCTGCATAATAACTGGAGAGACACCAGTTAATTAAATAAGCATTAGCTGCTTCAATCATCAAGGGGAAATATTTCTTTTCTGTTTCATTAAAAGGTTCCAGTCCCCCCAATTCCTTAAGTTTATTTTGATAACCCTGTAAATAAATCTTACATTTGTCTAAGCGCAGATCTCCATCGGTGGATCCATCAGGAAGATCTTCCCAAGCACAACAAGAATAAACAATGGAAAAACAGACATCAAACAAGCGCAAATCAATTTTTGCCCAGTCAAAATCAAAGATGCCCACCGCTTGTCCATCCCGGAATTTCACATTACCCGGATGATAATCGGAATGAATGGGGTTAAAGACCATCTTGGCTACGTCTTCCTCAGGTACTCTGGTACGTTCAAGAACTGTTAAGATCTCGTCAAGATTTCTTAGATAAAAACCATGAAACTTATCGTTTAATCCGGTTTGGGCAAATTTTTTGAAAGTATCGGGCAGGATTTTAACAAAATCCAGGATCTTTGGTTCCACTCTTTCCCGGCCTTTGGGATCATAATTACGGGATGCATTGTGGAAGGTAGCCAAAACACCGGCAAAATTGGCGAACTCTTCATCCGTCAGATAAGGATCAATCCAAGTATATTTGTCTTCTCCTTCAAGGTAGTCATAAACAGCAAAATAGCGATATTCTGTCTTTCCTTTAAATTCTTCCGGCAATTTGATAAAGGTCTTGCCATCTTTGCTCCGAATCAAACCCGCCGCCACATCCAGACCATTAGCGATGGAAAAATCAATTAATGAATGCTCCAGCTCCATCTCTTTTTCCTGGATTCCTTTTTTGTACTTTCTGACAAAATAGTAGTACTCTTTGCCGTCCTTTTCCGTAAAGACCCCGAAACTGGTATTCACATATCCGCCAAAAATTTGATATACATCCTTCACTTTTCCCAAGTCATAAAACTCAAAAGCATCAATAATCTGATTTCTGGCCAGTGCCAGCTCCAATTTGCTTTTAAAATCTGCAGCAACTTCCATCAACTTTTCACTTTGGGTGTAAAGCGTAAATAATTCACTGGTGTTCAGGTTGGTTAATTGAAGCATACGGCTTGTATCCATTTTTTGCCTCCTGTTCCGCTTTTCGATTAACTGCCGGATCCGTTTAATATCACCGGATCTATAACAATCTATCCTCCTTTTTAGTTCACTTTTCTTAACTTAAAAACAGTATTGTAAGACTATTTTATTAATTAACTTATAGCAAAAATCATGCCATAGCTATTTAAAAAAAAAACGGGTAAATAGCAAGGATTTCAACATTCATGTCATAATAACACAAGTCACTTTTGACTTCTTTGAGTCACCGGCTACTTAATAAAGCCTTGATAATGATCCGCTTTTGACTTTTTCAAAGCATCATTCTTTACCTTAGACCTAAAAAAGTTTATAATATACTTATTACTAATATTTATTAGCATGATGATCTAGATTTCTATTTGGAAAAGAAACTGGAGGTAAAAGAATGTCCCAACATCATAAAAACCCTATTACAGAACTGGACTACGATACACTAAAAAAAATTCTGGATAATTCTTTTGATGAAATCTATGTCACCAACGCGGAAGGCATTGTTGTCTATGTTAATAAGGCTGTAGAAAAACATTGTGGAGTTAAGGCAGAAAATATCATCGGCAAGAGTTCCAATGAAATATCTGCCCAGAATCTTTGGGGTCCCCGGGTCAGCCCCATCGCCATCAAAAGGAAAAGAAGCTTTACTTTGGAACAAAAAACCTGTACCGGGAAAACTTTACTCAACACCGCCAATCCTATCTGGGATCAAGATGGCAATTTGGAATTGGTGATCGAAAATTCCCGGGATATTACAGAAACGGAAGGCATTAAATTTGAGCTGGAAAACAGCATGCGCATGTTAGATCATTACAAACTGGAAATGGAAAAGCTCAGGAAAAAAGAATTGCGCCACCCCGGTTTTATTTGCAAGAGTAAAAAAATGACCGATCTCTTAGAAATAGCCCATAGGATTGCCGCTGTTGATTCTACCGTACTATTGCTGGGGGAATCAGGAACCGGGAAAGGGATTATTGCGAAGTATATTCACAGCAAAAGCCCCCGGAAAAAAGGTCCTTTTATTCCCATTAATTGTGCATCTATACCCACTGAACTAATGGAATCTGAATTATTCGGTTATGCTAAGGGCGCCTTCACCGGGGCCAATGAAAAAGGTAAAATCGGTTTAATTGATCTTGCCGATGAGGGAACATTATTTTTGGATGAGATTGGCGAACTGCCCTTGAATATGCAAGCCAAACTATTGCAGGTACTTCAAGATAATAAGTATTTTAAGGTTGGCGGACGAGAAGTGCAAACGGCTAACTGCCGCATTATTGCGGCAACAAACCGTAATCTGAAAGAAATGGTAGAAAAGGACGCCTTTCGGGAGGACCTTTATTATCGCTTGAATATTTTTGAAATTGAAATTCCCCCTTTGAGAGAGAGGCCGGAAGAAATTATCCCCTTCGTCCATTTTTTCCTGGATAAATTTAATAATAAATACAAAGTGTCCCATACAATCTCCCAGAATGCCTTAGATGTTTTCTCTAAATATTCCTGGCCGGGTAATGTAAGGGAACTGGAAAATACCATTGAACGAATCGTGGTCGTCAACCCGGAAACAATCATCGAAGATCACCACTTACCGAAGCATTTTCATGAAGATGCAGCAGTGCCCAGTAATGCTAATACAACACCTGATAAACAAATCCCATTGGATGAAGCAATTAATGAAATGGAAAAAAATATTATTGTCAAAGCATATAAAGAATTAGGCAGTTCTTATGAAGTCGCCCGGGTATTAAGAACCAGTCAGAGTAAAGCCAGCAGATTAATTCGCAAATATTGTCAGCAAGATGATGTTGTAAATAAGAGTGTCTAAAAAATACCAATATAATAAAGAACCAGGATCTGACACCTATCAGATCCCGGTTCTTTATCTTTTAAATTTATTTCTTGAAAGCCTTTCTGGAAGCTTCTTTTTCTTTGGCTTTAATTTCCGTCGTCTCGGCTTCAGCTTCAGCAACAATGTCTTTCAATTGTTTTTGAATGTTCTCCGGCAGAGGAGTGGGCTTGAAATTTTCAATAATTTCAAGAGCCTTCTCATAGGACTTTTCAACAATATCCTTGCTGCCGGCTGCCGTCCAACCGTCACGATTATGGCGGTCTGCTAACGTCGGTGCAGAGAGTTTGCGGAAATTATTGAAGGTATGCTCATGGCTGATGAATTCACCGCCGGGTCCTACCGACTTGATGACTTCTAACGCCATTTCCTCATCATTCATTGGAATACCTTTTACGCATTGGAGGATCTGCTTCACCATTTCGTTCTGCATCACCAGCATTGCATAGTCGATGGTCAAACCGCCTTCAAGCAAACCCAGACCGTATATCATGTTAGCACCTGCTAACGCTGGTAACATCGCGGTCATGCAAAACTCAAAGGCAGATTGAGGATCAGGAACCTTGCTGTCAGTCTACCCACCGGCTACCCAGACCGGAACCTGATAAAATTGAGCCATTTTAGCGCAAGCAGCACTAAAAAGAGCTAATTCCGGTGTTCCTACGCATGCTTGGGTTGTTCTAAGATCCATCATCGTGGTAGAAGTACCATAGACTAAGGTGGATCCCCGCTTCACCAATTGACCCAGGACAAACATGCTCAGCATTTCTGCATTATGGGTTACCAAAGTGCTGGCTAAGTTCACACAGGTGGTGCCGCCGCAAAGCCCCATGGAGTTAATTTTTGCCGGTACACCCAACCGAATGGCTTGAATTAAAGTATCAGTTGCGCCCTTAGAATGAACCAGGGGGCTAACCGGGTCTGTACTCTGGGAGAATAAAGGTCTTGCTCGGAACTTATCTTCACCGCCGGCAACCACATAACCCATTTTTGCGACAGCACGCATATTTTCCGGGCGAATCATGCCAATATAAGCGTGCTTGGTGCAATTATTATAGAAAGAATCCGCAATATGCACCTGAGCAACATCAGGGTCTACCTCTGAAGGCGCCAGGGCTCTTTCGAAAATGATGATTTCATCCAGGTATTCACAGACCTTGGTAACATTATCCACGTCTGCTCTCTTCGCTTTGCGAAGTTCCTTGGTATAGGGGTCAATCATTTGCACCGCTTCCCCAAAGTTGACAAAGCCAGGTCTGTTGTGTTCATTGATCCAGTCATTTTCCGGATTTCTTCCGCATGCTCTAAAAGTCTTAGGGATGGAACGCAATGCATCTTCTACCAAATAGGCAGGAATTTTTACGATATTCTTTTCTTTGTCGATGGTGCAGCCTGCCCCATCAAAAATTTCAATGGCTTCTTCACTTTCGACCTTACAACCGACATCCCACAATACATCCAATGTCGCCAGGTGAATCTCATAAAGTTCATCTTCAGTGAACATATTTAATCCAATTCCTTCTAAACGACGGGAACCGGCGTGGATTCCTCTCATAGTCATAATTATCTCTCCCAGTTTGTGATTTTTATTTCTAAAATGATGTGTTCATAATAAACCGTTGCTATGAGCGGTTAAATAATTCATGCAGAATTGATCCTGACCTAAAAGTGCTTGGGAGGCATAAACAACCAAATATTAGGCCATCAATTTGCCGCAAAGATCTGTTGCGGAGGCAGCATCGGGAGCGAAACCATCAGCACCGATTTCATCAGCAAAGTCTTGGGAAATAGGTGCGCCGCCAATGATACATTTTACTTTGAGGCCTTCTTCTTTTACTAATTCAATAGTATCCTTCATGTGTAGCATGGTGGTGGTGAGAAGAGCGGACATGGCAATAATATCTGTGTTATATTCTTTGGCACCTTCTACGAATTTTTCTGGAGAAATGTCAATACCTAAATTGATTACTTTGAATCCGCCGCTTTCCAGCATCATGGCGACCAAGTTTTTCCCGATGTCATGCAGGTCACCTTTGACGGTTCCGATAATAACGGTACCTTTATTGGGCATATCTGATTCAGCGATTAAAGGTTTAACAAGTTCAATACCGGAGGACATGGATTTAGCGGACATGAGAACTTCAGGAACAAACATTTCTCCGTTTTTGAAACGAGCTCCTACCACGTTCATCCCGGCGATTAAACCTTGGTTGATAATTTCAAGAGGGTCAGTACCTGCATCAATTAATGCTTGAGTTTGTTCTTTTACCTGCGCTTCTTTACCTGAAATTACACTTTGGGATAAGGATTCAAAATTTGCCATAATTATAATCTCCTTTTATTTTTAGTTTTTTTCTAAACAGACGTCCTTATGCCTATCTTTTTCTCTATCGGCATTTCTGCATATCTGATCCTCATTATGCCTTGAACATCCCTCCTTTAGAAAAGTCAAATACAAAATTTGATTGCCATTATTATTTCACTACAGGTCCTGATAAAATACGTAAATTTACCGTAAAATAATGAACGAGACAAAATCTCTAATATTTTACAGATTCTTACCATAATATTGGTTCAAATAGGTGGAGGAATACTTTTCCAATTTCCATTCCGGTATTTTGCACCCTTTGCAAACTCCAAAAAACAATTTGTTGCGCAACCATCTGGCGGAGCGGCTGTTTCTGGAATTTCGCACCAGAAAACGCTCATTGCAATGGGTAATGATTTCGGCTGTATCGCCGGAGATTTTCATGGATTTGATGCCATGCAAAGTACCGCTGCGGGAAGGCCATAATTTTATTTTATCCAATAACTTGAAAAACTCGACATTTTTCCGGTAATATCTTCTTTTTTCTTTGGCTACGGTTTTTTGCGTTTTTCCTTGTTCAACCATAATATTTGCCTCCTGTCAATTGAAGCAATTTATTGTTTTGCTTGTTCATTCTTCTTCCGGACTAAGATCTATATATGTAGTAATATCTGCTTCTTTCATAATGCGCTCGATGACCAGACATCTTTTTTGCCAAGCTTCCTCCCGGGTTTTCCCTCGATTAATTAAGGTTGCTACCCATTCTTTTTTACCGGGGCTATAATTGGTAATCCCTTCACTCCCCCCAAAAAAATCGGGGATTAGCTTCAAGGAACCAACAGCACTCATAATATGTTCACCGCAGACCTTTAGTCTTTTATCAGCTACTTGGATGTGCTCGTATACCGCTCCCTGATACTCTTGCTCTTCCATCGATATTTTCTGAAGTTTTCCCTGGGTGAAACTCTGTCCCAAAATTTCAACGAGATTGACGCCGGTGGATTGATAAACGACGGTTGGTGTCTGGCTGGGGATTCTGGCATCAATTTCTAAGACCTTTAATTGCCCATCATGGAGAATAACTTCTACATCCATAATTCCTTGCAGATTTAGATGACGCGCCAGGGTCAGACCGATATGGTTAAATTCTTTCACCAAAGCCTGATCCAAATGTGACGGCGCCCAAACTCTTTTACAATCATACTGCTCGTCCATCTCCAATTCCGTAACCTGATATACTTGATATTCTCCCGCAAAACCGATCACTTCGATGGAATAGGAAGGCCCGGTGACAAATTCTTGCACAACCCATTGCTCAGGAAATCCAGGTTTCTCTTGAAGTTTTTTAAATTCTGCCTCGTTCTTTATCTTCATCACACCTGCGCTGCCGCTGGAAGAGGCCGGTTTTACAACCCAGGGCAAACGCCCTTCCGGATATAAGCGGGGCAGTGGTGTTCCTGTTGACAAAAAAACTTGGTTGGAAATAATCTTAGAACCGGATACCTGGTAAGCACCCTGATCATAAACAAAAGGTATCCCCAACTGGATTGCATAGCGAGATATTGTTTGCAGGGCCGCTAAATTTTCCATGGCCGGCAGAATAACATCCGACTCTTTTAAGATATTCAGACATTTATTGTCTTCTTTTATCACATCACACTGCACAAATTCATCACATAAAGCCCGGGCCGGAATATCTTCATCTTTATCAATTAGAAGCACCTGCCAGGATGCTTTTTGAGCAAGATAACAGGCTTCCACCCCTTGTAATTTGCCACCAATAATGGCGATTCTCATCGGACGGCCTCCCGGGAAAGACAGACCCAGTTATGATATTCCTGCTGGGTGGCCGGCATCAGGTCAACTTCCTCCAAAACCCGGTTAATCGTTGGCACCGTCCGATTACCATCTTCAATATCAAGAGTATTATTAGATACCCCGGCGAGGCCGGACTTCGGTGGAATAATTGAGGTTACCACATTGGCTCCGGCTGCCAGTCGCTCTTGAAGTCCCTTAATACCGTCTACATCCAAAGATGCGGGAATTAAACGATCCGGGAAAAGCAAACGCATCACGGCAATGATTAGCATTTCATGGATGCGGGCCGGAGAATCCCAATGAGCCATGGGAGTCTCCTCTTGAGGCACAAAACTCATCACCCGTACCTGCTCCGCCCCAAGTTTTTTCATCGCAAACATGGAATCAGCCACATCGTCTACGGTATCCCCCACTCCGGTGAGCAATCCTTCCTCAACCAGCATCCCTAATTCATGAGCCTGCTTTTTAGCCTGCCATCTGCGTTCATAATCCTGTCCTAATCTTAATTGAGCATATAATGCCCGATTGTGGGTTTCGTGATAAAGGGCATACCAATCAATGCCCGCCTCTTTTAATTTTCCCAAAAAGCCGGAAGGAACAACCCCGGGAGAAATCATTAAGGGTAGGGAACTGACCTTCTTGACCCCCCGCACCATATGAAGTAACTGATCATATCCTTCAGAGTGCTGTTTTAAAATTTCGGGATCCTCTCCCATGGTTAAATCAAGGAGATGAACACCGGACGCTGCTAGGGAAGCTGCCGTCTCCATGATTTCCGTCTCACTTTTACGATACCTGGTCAAAGCATGATTTTCTTTGCGATACAAACAAAAGGTGCAATTATTGCGGCAGTAAGTAGAAAAATAAATAAAACCATACATAAATATTTTTTGACCAAAATACTTTTGGCGCATCATTCTGGCAGCAGCATATATCTGTTTAATCTTCTCTTCTTCCCTTTGGGAAAGGAGAAAAATAATTTCTTCTTTATTTAAAAATTTTTCCTGGTAAGCTTTATCTAAAATAAACTCTAAGTTTAAACCATGTCCATCCTCTTTCACCGAATCACCCTCTTATGTGTTAGAATATTGCTGATATGCGAAATAATTAAATATTCAAGCGAACCCCATCCAAATATGTCACGCTTTTAGACATCCTTTGAATATTCTGCCCGCCTTCTCGTATCATAAGCAATCTTTCTAAACCGAAACCGATTCCGGCCCAAGGGTCATGAATGCCCCAGTTTTGATCCAAAGGATGAGGTCCATAAGCTCCGGAACCAAGCTCAATGCCGGAAACGACATCAATGGTATCGCCATAGACAACAGAGGTTTCTTTTTCTAATACATAGTCTGATATGCCGGCAGTTTTCAGAATTAATTCTGCCATTTCCTCTATCCAGGCTTCCCGTTCTTCTAAGGGCAAACCTAATACTGTTACATTCAGCATGGTAAATTCATTTAAATGATGAGCACCTTGGGATTCTTTGCGGAAGCAAGAGCCAACCTCAAATATCTTAATTGGCTTTTCCCAGATACGAAGCAAATCTTTCCAGAGGGTATATAAATTCGGCGCCAGCATTGGACGCAGACATTTTTTCTCATCCACCCAAAAAACCTGGCTAAACAAAGGATGACTGTCATCGATCGACATCTTGGCTAAAGATCTTTTTGGAATAATGATGGGAGTCACCACCTGAACATATCCATGGGACGTTAAGGCCTCAACAAGTTTACTCTCTAGTTGGGCCAGAGCAGGACGCCGTTCAATATTCTTCAGATTATCAAGCCGTTCTTTCCCTTTTTTTATTAATTGGCGATCCAACTCCAAGAAAACACGATCTCTCTCGTTTTTATCTTCGAACAGCATATTTTGTTGTTCTTCATCTGCATTCAGCTCCTTGAGCCGTTGCTTCTGAATAATCGACCATGAAAAACCCAATACATTCCCTCCCATAAGCACCCGTTCTTACAAAATAGGAAAGTATAAAAAAAACCATTAATTTTGGCGAGGAGTCCGGGAGTTTCACCCGGCTACACGAATTTAGAGTCCGCGCGATCTATCCGATCCACCCCCCATATATTATGGTTTGCTTACCTTCAATACCTATTTGCAATTGTTGTGCCAATTATTATAAAAACGCAACGAATTAATGAAAGAATCGACGAAACTCAATTGGCATCAAGAAAAAACTATGATCGATTCCTTTTAATTTTCTCTTTCTATGGCGACACCCCTTCTTTTTTTTGTCCTTAAAAATCTTTGTTTAAGTCTGGAAAGACTTCACCCAGTCAAAATCAACTTGATTCGTCATAATTATACCACATTTTTTTATAAATAAATCATCTTTTTAAAAAAAGAGATTTTTTTGGGGCATCAGATGGAATTTTGCTTGATCTGATGCCCCAGAAAACAATTCAGGACCTTTGCAACACTTATTTCACGTTAATTTCCCCCGATTCTTCTTTGAGCAGGGCTTGAACCAAGCCATCAATAGAAAATTCCTCGGCAGAAATCTGTACCTCCAAGCCTGATTCTTCGGCTGTCTTTCTCGTTACCGGTCCAATGCAGGCAATCTTCACATCTTGAAGCAAAGCCAGGTTTTCCTGCCCTAAGATCTGTATAAAGTTGCGCACTGTTGAGGAACTGGCAAAGGTAATAATATCAATTTCCTTTTGGTTCAACCATTCCAAAAGGAGATCTCGATTGCCCTCTCCGGGGACCGTCCGATACATATCTATTTTGTCAACCAAGGCACCATGGGCAGTAAGCTCTTCCGGCAAAAGTGTACGTGCAATATCCGCCGTGGGCAGCAGTACTTTTTCATCTTTTTTGATTCTTTCTTTCAAACCTTGGGCTAAAGCTTCCGCCTGATATTCATGGGGAATATAGTCGGCAATAATGCCTCTTTCTGCCAAGGCCGCTCCGGTGCCTGCGCCGATCGCACTAATCTTCACTCCACACAGACTGCGCATATCTTTTTTCATTTCTTTTAAGTGTTTAAAGAAAGTTTCAACTCCGTTGATACTGGTAAAAACGATCCAATCATAACTTTGAATCTGAGCAAATTTCTCATCAATGAGGGAGAAATCCTCCGGTTCCAGGATTTTAATGGTCGGAAAGGAAAAAACCTCCCCCCCTAAATCCTCAATTTTTTCTGCCAGGACACTGGTTTGTTTTCTTGTTCGGGTAACCAATATCTTTTTACCGGAGAGAGGTTTCTTTTGGAACCAGTCCAGTCGGTCATGCAAACCTACTACCTCCCCGACAATAATGATGGAAGGAGGAAGCAGTTTTATATTCTGTACAATCTCTTCGATGGTGGCCAATGTACCCACGGCTTTTTTCTGGTCCGGAGTCGTTCCTTTAGAAATCACAGCCACAGGGGTATCCGGATCTTTGCCAAATTTAATCAAATTATTACAGATACTGCTTAGGTTTGATAACCCCATTAAGAAAATCAATGTACCCTTCAGTTGCGCCAGCACCTGGTAATCAACACTGGAAACATTTTTTTCCGGTCGTTCATGTCCGGTAATAATATGTACAGAAGAAACAAAATCACGATGGGTCACAGGAATCCCCGCATAAGCTGGCACAGATATGGCCGAGGTAATTCCCGGTACGATCTCAAAAGGAATTCCTTCCTGGCGCAATTCTTCCGCTTCTTCTCCGCCTCTGCCAAAAAGATAAGGGTCTCCCCCCTTTAATCGGACAACAGTTTTTCCTTCTTTAGCCTTTTTTACGATGAGTTTATTAATCTGATCTTGAGGAAGGGCATGACAGCTGCTGGCCTTGCCCACATAAATAAATTCGCTGCCCTCTTTGGCAAAATCTAAAAGTTTTTTATTCGCCAAACGGTCATAGATCACCACATCCGCTTTTTTTAAGCATTCGACAGCTTTCAATGTGATTAATTTATAGTCTCCCGGGCCGGCCCCTACCAAATATGCAGTATGGTATTTATTTGTCATTACCTGTTCCTCCTATTTCTTTGGACAATGTTTTTTCACGAATTTCTGCGATTTGCCGCAGAACCTCCGCTGTTTTTCCGGCCTTTAACAATTCCGGAAGGGTGGAGTAGACCAAAGCTTTAAAATATGCTTTCCTTTGATCGATTTGTTCTATTTCCCGAAGTGCCCAAACTCGTTCCCGCCCCAACAATTGGAGAAATTCCTCATACTCTGCTCCATAACGCTCCTCCAATTCTTGACGAATCTTCTTGGATAATATTGGGCTTTTGCCATTGGTAGAAAAAGAGAGTACCAGATCACCCCGTTGAATCTTAGAGGGCACAATGAAATTACCGGCAGCAGGCTGGTCCGCAATATTAAAAAATACCCCAGTATCTAATGCTTCCCGGCTGATCTCCTCACTCACCTTTTTATCATTGATGGCGACATAAACCAAATGAAAGCCTTCAAGATCCCCTTTTTGATAAGGCCTCCTGATCAAATTAATTTCCCCTGCGTCTGCCAATTGAACCAATGGAGCCATAATTTCCGGACTGATTAAGGTGATATCTGCCCCTGTCTCTTTAAGGGTCAGAGTCTTGCGCAGCGCAACTGCCCCGCCTCCTACAACGAGGCACCTCATCTTACTTAGATCAACCATCAAAGGATAATAGTTTCCCAAATTACACAGACTCCTCCTTATACAGAGTCTCTAAAATCTCTGTCAGATCTTCCTTGTTTTCCAGGACAGAAAATTGTTTTAATCTGACCATGGGCGGGGAATAAATCTTTTTGACAAACCCTTTTAAAATGACGGCCATTTTAGCCTCATCTTCCGTATTTTTCAATCGGTCAATTAAATTGGGCATTTCTTTATTTAAGACATGTTCATGATAGCTTTCAATTTGTTTAATCGCAGGAAACAATGGGATACATTGCAGCCACTGATCAAACTCATCTACCGCTTCTTCAATCAAAAAGCGCGCTTTCTCCCCGGCCTGCCGCCTTTTCTCCTGGTTTTCGGTTTGGATTTTTTCTAATGCATCCAAATCAACTAAGGTAATGCCTATTAATTCCCCTACCCTGGGGTCGATATCACGGGGCACCGCCAGATCAAGATAAATACTGCCTTTTTTATAGCCCACAATCTCTTCTCTTTTGATTACCAGGTGAGGTGCTGCTGTAGAGCTGATCACAACATCACAGATGAAAAGATAATCTTCAATTTCATCAAAAAGAATGATTTCGATGTCCGGATAAACTTCCTTTAAAGATCGAGCCGCTTCATAAGTGCGATTGGCTACCAGGATGCGGGAAAAACCCATGTCTTTCAGGTAAGTCAAGGCTAAGCGGTTCATTTTCCCCGCGCCAATTAGCAGTACATTGCGCTCTTGATAATCGGATAAAGATTTTTCCAAGTATTGAATCGCCAGATAACTGATCGAAGTGGGATTTTGGGATATTTTTGTTTCCAGGCGCACTTTTTTACCATTGGTAATGCCATCCCGAAAAAGTCTGTTTAATACCCGCCCCGACATATGTAATTCCAAAGCTCTTTGATGGGCTGATTTTACCTGTCCTAAAATCTGATCTTCCCCTAAAACCTGAGAGTCTAAACCGGCGGTCACCTGAAAAAGATGGGTAACACAGTCCATATTTTCTTTGACATAAAAATATTGATCCAGAGTCCCCTTTTCCAACCCATGAAAAAGGCAGAAAAAATCTTTAATTTGTTCTATTGCCTGGGGCATGTCTGAATACACTCCATAAATCTCGCTGCGATTACAGGTAGAAAGAATGACCGATTCATCCAAAATCAAACTAAGCCGGTCATAAGCTTTTTCAAATTTCTTCTTTGTAAAAGCAAGCTTCTCTCTAACTTCAATCGGTGTATTCTTATAACTCACTCCGACAACAACAATATCCATTTAGTACACTCTTTTCCTCATAGTTTTTGTTAGGTAGTTTAGCAAAATAGAAACTACTTTACGGCAAGAGCCCGTTCAAAGAGAATGTCCGCCAATACCGATTCCGGACCAAGAGGTTTGGCCAATTTAAAGGTTACATCCGGATAATCGGGTGCAATTTCATTAAGCATATGAGGAATATCTTCCTTGATATGAATCCCCTCATATAAAAAGTATGGGGCAAAAATTATTTCTTGCACGCCGGTTTCTGTTACCTGGGCAATAGCCTGGGGAATAGTAGGTTCGTTATGCTCCATAGCTGCTCCAGCCACCTGATCGAAACCACCCTTAGCTCGAACCAATTCGACAATTTGATTAAAGGCATTCACTGCATCTTGAGATCTGCTGCCGTGGCTAATAATAATTAATGCTTTATTCATGATTCTTCCCCCTTTTTATCATAAGAAAACCTGGCTTGCGCTTGTACTTTCAGAAAGTATAAAAAAACCCTTAGCTGTAAGCTAAGGATAGCACCCGCAAGCCAATCCAAAATAATCATTCTGCGCCCTTCCCCAGGCAGCATCCGACTTTTAGGCAGGTCTTCTGGCTTTCGGTTCATTCTCCTCCCTACCTTCCCACAACGATCCGTGCAGTGGCATTACAGGGATTTGTCTCCGATTACAGCAGCGGGTCCGCACCGGAATTGCACCGGTTTCCCTATTCTCCTTTTCAGGCACCTAAAAGATTATTAACAATAGCATATAAACAGAGTTCTTGGCATCAGGTGGAGTTTTTACTCCATCTGATGCTTAGAAATCGTTATCCAGGAGCTTAGCGCCGCTTATCTCCCACTTGGAGAAGTGGGAGTTTTAGCGACGGTTAGCTATCGGATAAATTATATCATATATTTATTTAAATGAAATAGCAAATTGCTTTCTATATTGAAATACCTGCTTTAATTATTCCATATCATTATAAATCTTAGTCCTCTTGAACCATGATTTTTGTCAATTCCAGGGGTTCAACGCGGGTATTATTGCGATAGGCACGCATATTACCACCGGATATTTCATCAATCAGGGCAATATGATGATCTTCTCCCACCCGGCCAAATTCAAATTTTATATCATATAATTCCAGCCCTTTTTTGGCCAATTCATCTTTGACAATATTACCAATCTGTTTGGTAAGATCCTTGAGAATTTCATATTCCTCTTTTGATAAAATACCCAGCATATCTAAGGCATCCTTTGAAATCGGAGGATCGTTTCGATCATCATCCTTAAGAGTCACTTCGACCAAAGCATCCAAGGCTTGTCCGTCCTCAGCATACATTTCATAACGGCGCAAAAAGCTGCCCACCGCCCGAAAACGACAGATTACCTCCAAGCCTTTACCAAAAGGGGCGGCCTTTTTCACAGTCATAGTTACTTGATCTAAATCGGCATCAATGAAATGAGTCGGGATGCCCATTTGATTTAATTTTTCAAAAAAGAATTTCGTCAGACGAAGCCCGGCTTTTCCGGCCCCTTCCATAGAAAGCCCTACAGTATTGGCTCCGGGATCAAAAACACCATTCACACCGGTTACATCATCCTTAAATTTTAAAAGATAATTTCCGTCTTCTAAAGCATAAACATCTTTGGTTTTTCCTTGATATACAAGATTCATGATCGAAGCCCCTTTTCATAATATATTGTAGTGCTTTAACCCTTGATATTTTATTTTATCCATTTTAACAAAAATTTCTTCATAAGAAAAGAAAATAATTGCAGGAGCTGATTGTTATTATGAAGAAATCAAATGACAAGTTTTTGATGTTTTTAAAGCAGCAAGGTAAATTCTCTAAAATTAGGGTATAATTCAAGTAAACGTGAGAGGATCGAAAAAGTGAACTCGTTCAGCTAAAGCTGAACATCGGGGCTTCAGATGGGGAATCTACCCCACCTGAAGTGAAAATAGGAGCTCCCACTTATAGAAGTGGGAGTCTTGGAATTTGATAAAGAGGAGCGGGATGATGAATAAAATATCGATTAAAGACTTATATCGGGAACCGGATCTTTTTTTAAATCAAACAATCAGTGTTGAGGGTTGGGTAAGAACCCTTAGGGTATCTAAAAACTTCGGTTTTATCGAAATAAATGACGGTACATTTTTTAACAACCTTCAAATTGTTTTTGATGAAAATTTAAATAACTTTCAGGAAGTTGCTAAATTAACCCTAAGCTCAGCCCTTCATGTGGAGGGTACCTTGGTAAAATCCTTGGGCGCCAAACAGCTCTTTGAATTAAAAGCAAGCGTCATCGAAATAATCGGACTTTCTGAGCCTGATTATCCCTTGCAGAAAAAAAGGCATTCCTTTGAATACCTGAGAACCATTGCCCATTTACGGCCAAGAACCAATACCTTTTCTGCTGTTTTCCGTCTCCGGTCAACACTTGCCTTTGCCATCCATAAATTTTTTCAGGAAAAAGGCTTTGTCTACGTGCACACGCCCATTATTACCGGCAGCGACTGTGAGGGGGCGGGGGAAATGTTTCGAGTTTCTACTTTGGATTATGAGCAGCTGCCTAAAAACCCCCAGGGACAGTTGGACTTTGGCGAAGACTTTTTTGGCAAGGAAACCAACTTAACTGTGAGCGGACAATTGGCGGTAGAGACCTATAGCATGGCCTTTAAAAATGTTTATACTTTCGGCCCCACCTTTCGGGCAGAGAACTCAAATACGGCCAGGCATGCGGCGGAGTTTTGGATGATCGAACCGGAAATGGCTTTTGCCGATCTCAAGGATAACATGCATCTTGCAGAGGAACTCCTGAAATATTTCATCCGGGAGATGCTGGAGAATCTCCCGGATGAAATGGCCTTCTTTAACAGTTTCATTGATAAAGCTCTGTCGGATCGTTTAGAGCAGGTCTTGAATGCTGATTTCGCTCGGATCACTTATACAGAAGCGATCCAATTATTGCAAAAATCAGGGATCAAATTTGAGTATCCGGTGGCATGGGGCCAGGATTTACATACGGAACAAGAGCGGGCCTTAACAGAGCAAATTTTCAAAAAGCCGGTTTTTGTCACAGATTACCCCAAAGAAATTAAAGCTTTTTATATGCGGCTCAATGATGATGAGAAAACAGTGGCGGCTATGGATTTGCTGGTTCCCGGGGTAGGAGAAATTATTGGCGGCAGCCAAAGAGAAGAACGCTTGGAGATCCTGGAAAACAGAATGTCCCAGCTGGGTTTAAATCACCAGGATTATTGGTGGTATTTGGACACCAGAAAATACGGGGGTACCCCTCATGCCGGTTTCGGCCTTGGTTTTGAAAGGGCAATCATGTACCTTACCGGCATGACCAATATCCGGGATGTGATTTCTTTCCCCCGAACCCCGAAAAATGCCGAGTTTTAGCCAAGTTTTAACGTAAGAAAAGCAGGATTTCCCCTGCTTTTCTTTTCTTTTAGCAATATTTTGAAATAGTTGTTAAAAAAACAAGGGTATCCTGCATGATATTTTTTATTTCTGTATATTCATTGGGTTGATGGGCTAATTCATTAATTGTGGACCAAACCACGGCGGGAATATTTTCTGCCCGGAGCATGGCCGCACATGTTCCTCCGCCAATACCTCCGCAATAAGCCTGAATGCTCCTTTCGGCCAGAGCAGCCTTAAGATTTTGCACCACCAAAGCATCCTGAGCAGTGGGTACCGGAGCATCCACTTTCTGTAAAAATTCATAGCGGATACGTACCTTTTCACGATACTCATAGCGGGCAATGGTTTTATTAATATGATCTGCCAGCTCCGCCAGTTTGAATTTTGGCAAAACCCTCATATCCATGACAAAAACATCTTCTCCTGGAATTATATTCGGACTTTCCACATTGGAAAATTTCTGGGTCAGTTCAAAAGTGGAGTAAGGAGGATCAAAAAGTTCGTCATGATCCGCATAAAGTTCCTTTAAGGTATCTTCCAGTTCCACAGCCAAATGGGCACCCACCGAGCCGGCATTGATCCCTAAATGGGGCATGGAGCCATGAGTTTGTTTCCCCATTACTGTAAATTTCAGCCAGGCAATGGATTTTTCGGCAATTTCGATAAAGGTTCCGTCCGGAGATCCGGCATCGGGCACAATGGCTTCATCCTCGGCTGAGAAAACCTTCCTCCTGATCAACTCTTTCAGGCCAAAATCGCTGCCCGTTTCCTCATCAGCGGCAAAAATAAAACCGATATTGCATTTAGCCCGGATTCCTTGTTCCTGCATCACCAGACAGGTATGAAGAATGGAAATGATTCCTTGTCCGTTATCCTCCACACCCAAACCATAAATACGCCCGTCTTTTATTTCCGGTTTAAAGGGATCGGTATGCCAAGCTTTCAAATCACCAGGAGAGACGGTGTCCGTATGGGCGATAAACCATAGAGTTTTTGCCTTATTTTCCGTACCGGGAATTTTGGCAATAATATTTAACCTTTGCCCCTCCTGAACCTGATCATCAGCCACTTCGATAACTTCAAAGGAGACATGGTGCTCCTTTAATACCCCTAAAATCCATTGGCAGCGTTCATATTCACCTGTGCCGTTGTTTTGGGGATTAATGGCTGGAATGGAACTCATGGCCACCATATCAGAGACAATTTGTTCCTGCCTGCTTTCCACCAGGGTAGTCAAATCTTTTATATTCATAGATCTCCTTCCTTTTCGTATCAATAATTCTAACTTTATAGTGATGGAATCATACTATATTTTAACATAAACCTCCATTTCAGACTATGGTTAGCATCCGGCGTCACCTTACTCCGGCTTTTGATAAGAGCATTATCATCCAAAAGGGATGTTGACGAACATATTAAGAAGTGTTACTCTAAAACATGGTGTGTCAGCCCATTAGTTCAATTCAATTTAAAGGTCATCATTTGTGCTTATACATAACATAGGAGGTTTCTGCTTCATGTTTATCCTGCAGCCTGATAATTTATTCCTTTCAAATATTTTATTCTACATAGCAGCTGCTTTTTTTTCTCTTTTATTAAGAAAAAAACATAAAATATGCAATATTCTTGCTAATCTTCTTTGTATTGCAGGAGCATTCCTTGGTATCCTGGCTTCCTTAGGATATATGATATCTGATCATGAGATATTAAGGCTGGTTCATTTTAGCACCTCCATTCCCCTCATTGCTCTCGATCTTATTATCGATGATCTGACAAGTTTTTTTGTGCTGGGTTTATCTGTCTTGGTACTTGCTGTATCCCTCTATTCCTTAGGCTATAACACCCACTACTACGGAAAAAGGCCTATCGGTCTTTTTAATTTTCTTTATGCTTCTTTTATTTTATCCATGTTCTTGGTTATGACTGCTGGAAATACAATTTTTTTCTTTATCGCCTGGGAAATTATGTCACTCCTCTCTTATTTTCTCGTAGTTTTTGAATCTGAGAAAGAAGAAAATCAAAAAGCAGGCACCCTCTACATTATTATGACCCATATCGGAGCCACTTTTTTATTAATTGCCTTTATGATTATGTTCCGCTACACCGGATCCTTCGATATCTTGGGGAGTTCTGCTGTCATACCGGCAGCAGCAAAAAATATCATCTTTTTATTGCTCCTCGTTGGCTTCGGAACTAAAGCCGGGATGATTCCCCTGCATATTTGGCTGCCTTATGCCCATCCGGCGTCCTCAAGCAATGTATCAGCCTTAATGTCAGGGATCATGATTAAGACCGCCATTTATGGCCTGATCCGCTTTGTGCTTTTATACCTAAACATCCAACATAGCTGGTGGGGCATATTAATCCTCTGCCTCGGTGTGATATCCGCTGTATTAGGGATTGCTTATGCCCTCATTGAGCATGACATCAAACGACTTCTTGCTTTTAGCAGTATCGAAAATATCGGTATTATTCTCATTGGTTTAGGGGTTAGTTTTATCGCATTTGCCCAGCATAATTTATTTGTTGCTTGTATAGGGCTTATGGCAGCTCTTTTCCATACCTTTAACCATATGTTGTTTAAATGCGGTCTTTTTCTGGGAGCGGGCGCAATCCAATACACCACCCACACCAAAGATATTAATAATTTAGGCGGTTTAATCAAAAACATGCCGGCAACTTCTGTTTTTATACTATGTTTTTCTCTTGCTATCTCCGCCATCGTGCCTTTTAACGGCTTTGTCAGCGAATGGCTTACGTATCAGTCCTTATTTATCAATATTGATCTGGGACATGCCGGCGTCAATATGCTGTATCTTCTCGCCGCAGCTGCTCTGGCTTTATGCGGAGCATTAGCCGCGGTGTGCTTTGTCAAGCTTTTCGGCATCTCTTTTTTAGGTCTTGCCCGCAGCACCCAAGCAGCAGAGGCGAAAGAGGTCCCCATGCCCATGCTTTTGGGGATGGGTCTTCTTGCTATGATTTGTCTGGTACTGGGCATTTTCCCTCTTTTTCTCTTAAGGATCGTGGACAAAGTAGGTTTGTCCTTCACCGGCCTCTCTGTCACTGATCATCTTCAAGGAGGATGGCTGATGGCCTACCTGCCCTTACAAGTGGAAGGTAACAGCATCACCCCATGGGCTTTTTTTCTTGCCTTATTAATCCTCATCCTTATCAGCCTGGTTATGGTAAGAATCCTGGGAGGAAAGTACCGGGAAAGAAAATATAACACTTGGGATTGTGGATTCAAGGAATTAACCCCCAGAATGCAATACAGTGCTACCGGGTTTTCCAAACCCTTAAGAATTGTTTTTAAAATTCTATATCGACCTGGTCGGGAACTGAAAACAGGAGAAGGGACTTCACCTTATTTCCCTCTTTCCCAAAAATATCAGGTAAGTACCGAATCCATTTTTGAGAAATACTTGTATTACCCGATCATCCTGATCATGAACAAGTTTTCCATTAAAACTAGGCTCTCCATTCAAACAGGAAGCATTCATATGTATCTTTTGTATATTTTAATCACCACCTTAGCCTTGTTATTATATAACCAGCTTGTGTAAACCTATGATTTTAGGTTTGATGGTAGGAAAAAGGAGCAGCAAACATGGGAAACTTTATTTATTTTACAATTCAAATTATGATGATTGTACTTCTGGCACCTTTAGTGAATGGCATTATCAAGAAAATAAAAGCCTTAACACAAAAGAGAACAGGTGCCCCCATTCTTCAGATGTATTTTGACCTATATAAATTACTTAAAAAAAGTGTTGTTATTTCTCAGACATCATCCTGGATATATCATGTCACGCCTTATTTAGTTTTTGCAACTGCCCTGGCAGCAGCATTGTTGGTGCCCGTTTCCACTATGGTTACCCCTACCTCCTTTCCCGGAGATGGTATTATGCTAATTTACATTTTCGTCCTGACCAGGTTTTTTATTATGCTGGCAGGATTAGATACTGGCAGCACCTTTGGAGGAATGGGCAGCAGCAGAGAGGGGATGATCTCCTCACTGATAGAACCATCCATGCTAATTTCTCTATTCACCATCGGGCTGATTTCTAAGTCTACCTCAATTTATCAAATGATGAGTACAGCAAAATTATTAGAGATACCCTTAGTACAACCTGTTTACCTAATGATTTTTATTGCCCTTTTGGTAATCATCATTGCCGAAACCTCCCGGATCCCGGTAGATGATCCAGCCACACACCTTGAATTAACCATGGTGCATGAGGCCATGATGCTGGAATACTCCGGCCGGCACTTGGCTTTGATGGAATTGGGTGCTGTGATCAAGCAGCTGGTTTTAATCACCCTATTAGCAAATGTTTTCCTCCCCCATGATCAGCTGATTCACCTGACCGGGATGGGAGCCTTGATTCTTTCTCTGCTGTTTTATATCATCAAGGTGATTTTACTGGCTGTTCTGATTGCCCTCATTGAGGTAAATACCGTAAAATTACGTCTCTTCAGCGTGCCAAATTTGGCGGCTTTATCATTTATTTTATCCTTTTTAGGTTTTATAAATTATTTCCTGCTGGGAAGATAATATCTTGTTTGACAAAGGAATGAAAAACGATGACAAATTTTCTAGATACCTTATCTTTATTAGTTTTACTAACCGCCTTTATTCTCATTGCCAATAAAAGGATCAAATCTTATATTAGAACATTTCGACTGCAATCATTGTTTATTGCCATAGGGGCAGGGATAATTGGTCTGGAAAGCTTTGCTCAGGAAGGACGCTTTGATGCTTTGATCCTAAGCGTGATCATGATCATCTTAAAAGTAATCTACATCCCCAACCTCTTAGATAACACTTATGCCCATGTGGATCACACGGTGGAAAAGGACTTCTTCCTTAATATACCTATTTTAATTTTTATTTCCTTTCTGCTATTTTTATTTTCTTACTTCTCCTTCTCCTCCATTGAAGGCCTCCATGAAGGGAAGGTCAACCTACAGATGATCAATTTGGTTTCTGTGGTTTTAATCGGACTCTTCTTTATGATTACACGCAAAAAAGCAATTGGGCAAATCGTGGGCTTTTTAGTTCTGGAAAATGGTCTTTTTGCTACTGCCATGTTTGTTACCCAAGGAATGCCGTTCATCGTGGATCTGGGGATTTTTATTGATCTCCTCACAGGGGTACTAATTATGGGTTTAATGGTTTTTAAGATTAATGAAAAATTTGATTCAATTGACATTAATAAAATGAAAAATTTGAGAGGATAGACAGATGGGACTTTTCTTGCTGATGATACCGTTAATCACAGTGCTTTTAGCATTGGTAATTAAAAACAGACGCTTGCTTCATGGGTTAAGTCTGTTCACCTCCGCCCTATTGTTCATGGTTGCTATCGGGCTAACAAAAAAAATCCTTCTTTGGGGTCAAATCAATGAACCTACCTGGAATGGTTTCTTTTACGTCGATGCATTAAGTATCATCGTCCTGGACATTGTGATTATCCTGGGCTTTTTGGTCAGTATTTACTCTGTAGGATACCTTGAAGAAGACGTGCGTCAAGGGAAGATTGATGAAAAAAGAATCCGCCTATATTACATTCTCCTCTACGCTTTTATTTTTACCATGATTCTATCCCTAACAGTGAAAAATATAGGAATTATGTGGGTGGCGATTGAGGCAACAACCCTGGCCTCTGTCTTTTTAGTGGGCTTTTATAATACCAAAAAAGCTCTGGAAGCTGCCTGGAAATATGTTATTATCTGCTCTGTAGGCATTTCTTTGGCATTTTTAGGAATCATTTTCCTTCATCTTTCCTCCTTAGGAGTACTGGGTAAGGAACAATTCCTGGATTGGACTGCATTATTCGCTCAGGCAGAGGCATTAAAAAGCCCCCTGTTAAGGTTATCCTTTCTATTTATCCTTGTGGGGTTTGGCACCAAAGCGGGGTTGGCACCAATGCACACCTGGCTGCCCGGTGCCCACAGTCAGGCGCCGTCTCCTATCAGCGCTCTTCTTTCCGGCGTGCTCTTAAACAGCGCGATGTATGGCATTATGCGCTCGGTAGCCATAGTGAATAAAAATCTCGCCGGCAGCACTTTTACCGGCAATCTTTTAATAGCTGCCGGCCTCCTATCCATCGGAATTGCTGCTGTGGTTATTATTTCGCAAAAGGAATATAAAAATCTTTTAGCCTATTCCAGCATTGAACATATGGGGATCATAGCCTTTTCATTAGGTCTTTTTACCCCGGCCTCTATTTTTGGTGCCTTGCTTCATATGATAAATCATTCTTTGACCAAATCCATGTTGTTTTTTGCTACAGGAAATATTTTGCACACTTATCATACGGGACGGATTTCAAAAATTAAGGGTATCCTGAAAAGAATGCCTGTTTCCGGTACTGCTTTTCTTCTTGGCCTGTTTGCCATTGCCGGAACTCCCCCTTTTAGTATTTTTGCCAGTGAGGTAAACGTTATCGCTGCTGTTTTTTTAAATGGCAGATTTATCATCGGAGCAATATTTGCCTTTCTACTGGCCGTTATTTTTGCTGGGATTGTTTTTAATATGCTGCCCATGTTCTATGGCGAAAGTGCAGATGAAGAAATCCCTGTTCAAAAAAACAATCTCCTTGGCACCGGAGCAATTTTGCTTCTGCTCATTTTGATCTTGATCACCGGTTTTTATCTGCCCAATGACCTTAAGGAACTGATTTACAGCGCGCAACGGATTATGATGGGGGAATAAGATTATGATATACAGGAGTTTTAGCAAAATAATTTCCGCAAAGTTTGCCGAACACATTTATCACCAAAAAGTTGCCCATGCAAACGAATTTTATCTGGATGTTAATCCAAAGAAGCTTCGGGAAATAGCCACTTATATCTATCAGGAATTAACCTTTCCCCTAATTTCCATATTTGCCAATGATGAGCGGAACTTGTCCGGGAAATTCGCCCTTTATTATGTTTTTGCTGAACGCAAGCAAGGATTACTGATCATCATCAAAACATCTGTCTCACCGGAACATCCAGTCTTTACATCTATTGCCGTGGAAATCCCCGGTGCTGCCGCCTATGAAAGAGAAATCCATGATTTATTTGGTCTCTTCCCCCTGGGGCATCCTGATCCTAAAAAGTTGGTATTTCATAGCAACTGGCCGGAAGGTACCTTTCCCCTGCGCAAAGATTTTAATGGGCAGCACAGGCCTCCTTATGCCAATCATGAGTTGCGCTTTACCCAGATCATGGGGGAAGGGGTTTATGAGATTCCCGTGGGACCGGTGCACGCCGGCATCATCGAACCGGGGCATTTTCGTTTCAGCGTTGCCGGTGAGCCGATCATCAATCTGGAAGCACAGCTTTTCTTTGTACATAAAGGCATTGAAAAAATGTGTGAAGGCCGCTCGATAGAACACTGCCTTTATGTGGCGGAACGAATCTCCGGAGATGAGACCTTCGCCAACTCCCAGGCTTATTGCCAGGCAATAGAGAAAATTGCCCATGTAACTATTCCGGAACGAGCTATGTATACCAGGGTCATTTTCGGAGAACTGGAACGTCTCACCAGCCATTTAGGAGATCTGGCGGGGATTTGCCAGGATGTAGCTTACGGTTTTGCAGCTTCCCAGTTTAATATGATGCGGGGCTGGGCTTACAACCTGGCCGACGAACTATGTGGGATGCGGTTTTTACGCAGTGTGAACAAGTTGGGAGGCTGCCGCTTGGATTTTGTTGCCGGCAAGGAAAAAAAGATCCTGCAAGGCATGGAAAGGCTTAAAAAGGAATTAACCGATACCATTACTATTATCCAAGGGAAAAGCATGTTTATAGACCGGGTGGAGCACACGGGAATTCTGGATCACCAAATTGCTGTGGACTTGAACACCGTTGGTCCCGGAGGACGGGCTTCAGGGATCCTCTATGATGTGCGTAAATCCTTCCCTTACGAAGTATACGATAAACTCCATTTTTCCATCCCGAACCATAAAAACGGAGATGTGAACTGTCGTATGAATGTAAAAATTGAGGAATGCTTGGCTGCATTGGAGATCATTTATCAAGCTATCGAAGGTATGCCTCAGGGAAAAATCCGGGAACCCCTAAACGAAGTGCCTCCTTATCAGTTTGCTTTCGGCCTGACAGAGTCTCCTCGGGGAGAAAATGTCCATTGGATCATGACGGGAGAACATAACACCCTATTCCGCTATAAAATCAGAACTCCTTCCTTCTGCAATTGGCCGGCCGTATGTCATGCTGTCAAGGGCAACATCGTACCAGATTTTCCTTTGATTAATAAAAGTTTTAATTTATCCTATGCAGGAAACGATCTGTAGAAAGGAATACACAAAATGTTTGATATGATTAAAAAAATTGTCCAATATCCTCGTATCACAAGGAAATACCCTAAAGAAGCTTTGGATCACGGTCCAATTCTGGGTAAGCCGGAAATAGATTCGGCCCAATGCACCTTCTGCGGTGCTTGCATCCTCAGCTGCCCTGCTTCCGCCATTGTGATGGTTACGGAAAAAAAAGAGATCGGAATCAATCTGGATCAGTGTATCTTCTGTACCTTATGCAGCGAGATTTGTCCTGTAAATGCTGTTCGAATCACCCATGAGGTGGAATTAGCCGTCAAAAATCGGAATGACCTGCGCAAAACACCTGCAGTGATCGAAAAGCAAGATATACCCGGTCTATCTTATGAAATCATGGGAGAAAAAATTCAGCAGAAAGCACGCCAAACCTTTGGCCGCAGTCTGCAAATCAGAGAAGTTGACGCCGGTTCATGTAACGGCTGTGACTATGAAATTAATTCATTGAATAATCCGGTAAATGACCTGGAAAGGTTAGGCATGCATTTTGTTGCTTCCCCCCGCCATGCAGATCTATTATTGGTAACGGGAACCGCCACCAGAAATATGGAACTGGCATTGGTGAAAACGTATAATGCCGCCCCTGACCCCAAGTTGGTTGTCGCCGTAGGTGCCTGCGCCTGCAGCGGAGGAATTTTTCGTGATAGTTACGCCACGAGAAACGGAATCGATTGTATCCTGCCAGTGGATGTATACATTCCCGGTTGCCCTCCTCGACCGGAGGCTATCATGTACGGTATTCTAAAAGCCTTGGATCGAATCATTGATTGACCTCATTAAAAGATTTCATGTTATATTTTTAGAATTGTAAAATAATTTACATCTTTTTATTTATGTTTATTATAAAATAATTTCATGAGAGATGCCTGAATCAGGTTTATTTTCTCTTCAGATTAAGATAAAAATAAATAGGGAGGTAATAAAACAATGGCGATGTTAACAAATGAACACAAAGAGTTTATCAAAAACGTAGGACTATGCATTATTGCAAGTGCGGACAAGAACGGTGTGCCCAATGCCTCTTACAAAGGTACCCTTAGTGTTTTGGACGACGAACATTTGGTTTTTGCCGACATTTTTTCCGCTAAAACAAGAAAGAACTTACTTGAGAATAATAAAGTATGCGTTTTAATGGGTGATCTTAAAACCATGGAAGGATATCAGTTTGTCGGGGAAGCTGAACTTTTAAATTCAGGCGAATTATACGATGCCGTCAGCGCGAAAGTTATAGAAAAGAAATTCCCTAAACCGGTTTACGTTGTTAAAATCAAAATCAACGAAATCTTTTACGCCGGCGTTAAAAAGTAAGAATGATGCAAAAAAAGATGCCTCAATCAGAGGCATCTTTTTTTTCAAAAGGTAAGAAATTTAATGGGATGCGAAGTTCTCTTTTGTTTTTAATAGAGGAATTCTGCCTTCAATGATAGAATTATTATGCATCATTGCGTAAACATCGCAGAAACATATTTTGTGATCATTTTAAGGTGAAGAGTTGGTGAAATAATGAAGCAGCCGATCTTATGTTTGAAAGAGATTCCCTTGTTTGAAGGGCTTAGTACCTCTGAATTTAATGAAATCTGTCCCGGTGTCATCAATAAATCCGTCAATAAAGGACATTTTTTATTTCGGCAGGGAGATAATGATGATTCTGTTTATCTGGTAAAAATGGGGCGTTTAAAGCTCCTCCAGAATTCAGCAGAGGGCAAAGAAACCATCGTCACATTTATCGGCCCCGGGGAAGTAGTGGGGGAAACAAATCTCTTCCGAAAACAGCAGCAAATGTTTAGCGCCCTAGCGATTGAGGATGTGCGGTTGCTCGGCTTCAGGAGAGAAGATTTAGAAAAGATCATTGAAATGAATCCTCAATTTGCTGTTAAAATCATCTGCCATTTGTCACAAAAATTAAACACAGTAATGCAGCAAATAAGTGACTATAAAGGAACTTCTGTCAAAGAGAGGGTGCTAAAATTATTCCTGCGCTTGACTAATGAGTATGGAGTTCTTACCAATGATGGAGTCTTAATCCGGATGCATATTACTCAACAAGAACTAGGGGATATGATTGGCGCCTCCCGGGTCATGGTAGCTCAGGTCATGAAAGAACTGAGGGATGTAGGTATCTTAAACCAAAAGGGAAAATACTATATGATCAAAACAGATTTTTGTATGAAACATGCGATGGAGAGCGCATCAAAATGAGAATTTTGCTGGTGCGTCCCCCGGCTGCCTCATTCATTTCTCATCTGAAATTGGTTCAAGTTGAGCCTTTGGAATTGGAAATTTTGCTTGCCGCTGTGACAAAAATGGGGCACCTGGCAGAGATTCATGATGCCATGACAAATAAGAAAAATTTTCGCTCCATCTTAAAAGAATTTAAACCTGATGTGGTAGCCATCACCGGTTATATTACCCAAAAGAGCTTTATGATCAATTATGCCAAAATCACCAAGGCTTACCATCATCAAATCCAGGTTTTGATCGGCGGCGTTCATGCAGAAATCAACTACCGGGATTTTTTCCATCCTGCTGTGGACTTGATCGTCCATTCCGGCGGGGTTCGTCCTTTTCAAGAGGTTTTAAAGCTGATCAGCGAAAATATGTTGGAACAAATACCCCAAATCCCGGGCATCTGTTATCACCAACATGATCACGAATGGTCCTGTAATAAAAAAATTCCTCTTAACCCTGATGAAACGCCCAACCCTGATCGAAGTTTTTTTTACCGGCATCAGCATCATTTTAATTACCTTTATTTTCGGCCCTGTGCCCTGGTAAAGACTTCTTATAGCTGTCCTCATCATTGTAATTTCTGTTATTGCTGCTTGTTAAATCAGGGACGGTATCTGTGCCGGGATCTGAATAGTGTAATCGAGGAGATATCTTCTATTGAGTGTGAAAACATCTGGCTTGTTGACGATACCTTTTATCAGGATCTTCCTCGTCTGAAAGCTTTTATCCGCATGATCCGGGAAAGACAAATCAAGAAAAATTTTATTCTCTATTATCGGGCAGATTTTGTGGCCGCTAATGAAGACCTCATCGTTCGTTTAAAAGAAATCGGTTTAAAAATGGTGATTATCGGCTTGGAGGCCTTTGACGACCAGGCTCTGGCAGGTTATGATAAGAATACCTCTGCCGCGGTCAATGAAAAGTGTCTCGCCATCTTAAAAAAGCATGATATCGACTGCACCGGTTTATTTGTTCTGGATATTGACAGCGCAAAAGAGGACTTCGTGCAGCTCTTCCGCTATATCAAAAAACACAGCTTGAATTTATCAACCGTATCGATCCTCACTCCCTTACCCGGCACAGGACAACATGAAAAATATCAGCACCGCCTGACTGCTTATCACCCGAAACAATGGGACTTTCTTCATCTGGTAGCCAAGCCTGGTAAGATTACTAAGGGGAGATTTTATTTTGAATTTTACCGCCTCAACCTGAAGATCTTAATCATGAACATTAAATCAGGTACTTGGAAAAAAGACTTGCGCGGTCGATTAAACTGAATGTCAAAATCAATAGGTGGTTTATGGAACTAAAATTTGTCACGACAAAAAATGAAATCAAGCAATTTATCGGCTTGGGCAAGGAAATTTATCAGGGAAACCCCTATTATCGGGACTCCATGTCTGAGATCCTGAAACTTTTTCTTGATCACAAAACCTGTTATTTGAAAAATGGCTCTTTCTTTCCTTTTATCGTGCAAGATCAGCATCAAAACAAAATACTTTTGAGAGCTGCCTATATGATCAACCGGAAAATGCCGGATACACTGATGATTGCCTTCTTTGAAGCCGCAAAAGACGTCCCGGAAGCCGTCTCCATCATGCTTGAGGAAGGCAGAAAGATCGCCGCCCTTCATCAATGCACCAGCATGGTCATCGGTTTGGACGGCCACATCAATTACGGGTTGGGGTTCCTGGCATCTCATTTTGATGTTACCCCCTGTTTCGGTTTTCCTTACAGCCCGGAATATTACCTGGACTATTTTCGTGGTTTAAAAGCATATCAGTTTACTTCTTTTTTAACTGATCTTAGTCAATTTAACCTGAAAAAGGAAGAGACGATTTTAAGACGTCTCCAAAGACATCAATATATCTTTCGCTGTGCCGACTTTAAACAATTTGATCGGGAGCTGAAGATCTACACAGACTTGAATAACGATGCTTTCCAAGACCATTTGTGGTGGGCAGACCGGAGCTATGAAGAAGATTATGAACTTCTTTACCCTTTTCGCCGGTTTATCCGGGGAGAAAACCTGCTCATTGCCGAAAAGGCAGGTATACCCATCGGATTTATGCTTTGGTATCCGGATTTTAATCAATTAATCCCTCCCGGCAAGGGCTTAGGCCTCCAAGCCCTGGTCAGAAATAAGCTGGGCGGAAGGCAAAAAATTGATCGCTTGAAAATTGCAGAAATCGGCATAAAACCGGAATACCAGGGTACCGGCGCGGTATTAGGTCTCTTTGCTCTCCTTTATCAATTGGTTGGTGGAAGGTACCGCTACTGTGAGGCCGGATGGGTGGAAGAAAACAACCTCAAATCAAAAGGCCTGGGTATGCACTGGGAGCAGGTTGGGTGTCAGGAATATAAAAAATACAAGGCTTTTCAGATGATGCTATGATATGGGTGGAATTTAACCGGGCTCAGGACATCCCTGGCAGCTGGGACAATCTAACCGGCGCAAATATTTTTTTAAAAAGAGCTTTTTTAGCCCACTTAGAAAAGACCAATCCCTGTCAGCAGCGTTACCGCATGCTCTTTGACGCCGGGATGCTTCAGGCACTTTATGTGGTCTACCAACTGAAACTAAATGTTTTCACTTATCGGTCCTTACCCCTGAGAATTCCTGTGCTAATTATTGGTATTCCCTGTTCTGTGGCAAAACAAGGCTTTGTCGTTCAGGAAGGATATGATCAATTCTTAGCAGATGACATTCACTCCCGGAAAGGGGCTCATCTGATCTTAAACAGTACAACATCTTTACCGGGCAAATCAGGAGCAACCCTGCCCTCCTGCCACTTAGACCTTGCCTGGAAAAGCATGGATCAATATTTGGCTGCTCTGCGCAGTCATTACCGTTATCGATTGAAGAAAGCCCGTGCTAAATGGCAGGACGTAAAAGTGGAGTTGATTAAACCGAGGCAATTTGAGCCCATCCTCTATCAGCAATACCTTGAAGTTTATCAAAGATCACAATTTAAGCTGGAGCAATTGAGCCTGGATTTTTTTCGGAATCTGCCTCTTCCAGCCCAAGTAATCAAGGCCAGCTTCCAGGACCAGGTGCTGGGGTTTGCCCTTCTAGTCGAAAACGGTGCTGAGTTGGTTTTTCTTTTCACCGGGTTTGACCATGCACTAAACCCCTCCTTAGACATTTACCTGAATCTGTTACTGGAGGTCATCAACTATGGATTAATACATGATTTTAAAGTGATTGATTTTGGTCAAACCACAGAGGAGATCAAGGAAAAACTGGGTTGCCGTTTACAGGAGAAGCGCATGTGGCTTTTTCATTCCAACCCTTTCCTTCATAATTTAGCCAACCGGTTGCTGGGATTTTTAGAATATCAAAAGCTGGAACACCATTATCGGGTTTTTATTGAGAGATGAGGTAAAAAGCATCATGATCAAAGGTAAACAATCCTGGGATTTTTTGGCACGCTATTATGAGAAATTATGGGTGCAGAAACATTCATTAAAACCGACCCGACAGTTGATCAGAAGGGAAATCGCAAAATTGGCCGACTCGGACCCGCACCTTCTCAGGGGCGGAAAACTTCTTGATATGGGCTGCGGCACCGGTCAATTACTCCAGGAACTGGCGGAAGCTTATCCCCCATCCCGATTGGAACTTACCGGCATAGATGCCTCCCCGGAGATGATCCGTCAGGCAAAGGCAAAACAGCTTTCAGGAGTAAAATTTCTCGCCGGCGATGTCCACCATCTTCCCTTTCCCGACCATACTTTCGAGATCATTACCTGCTGCCATTCCTTTCCTTACTATCACAATCAAAGCTTGGCTTTGCAGGAATTAGCCCGGATCATCAAACCAAAGGGGCATCTCCTTTTAATCCAGGCAGTTGAAAATAGTTTTTACGATAAAATCGTGATGTCCATGGTGAAATGCACCACCGGTTCTGCAAATTATCTCTCCTCTTCCCAGATCTCAAAGGAATTGAAGGAAAATGGCTTCACTCCACTAGAAGAAGAAAGATTAAAAACAGTTTTCTATTTCCCCAGTATTGTTTACACTATCTCAACACCAGGAGCAGAACATGAAAATTCTCTTCGTTAGACCGAAACCTCACCCTAATACCATCGGCTTGCAAAGCATCATGATTTGTGAGCCCTTGGAATTGGAATACTTAGCTGCCGCCATCCAGGATCAGCACCAGGCAGTACTGGTAGATCTGATTTTAGAGAAAAAACCTCTCACCCATTTTATTAAATTGCATCGTCCCCAGGTGGTGGCATTAACCGCCTATATTGCCCATGTTAACGTGGTAAAAGACTATGCCCGGATCATTAAAAAAATAGATCCCCAAATTAAGGTTGTCTTGGGAGGGGTGCACGCTGATGTAGTGCCGGAGGATTTTCTGGATCCCCATATCGACATTATTTTCTCCGGCAATGGCATCAAGAACTTTGCTGCCTTAATGGATCTATGGGAAAAAGATCCTTTGGGATCACTGAAGGAAAAGATCATTAAAGGACTCGGTGTGCCTGAGATTCCGTCCCTTTTTCCTCTAAGGTCCCTTACCGTGAAATACCGCTCCCGCTATTATTATTTATATCATAAGCCTTGCGCCTTACTTAAAACCTCCTATGGCTGCCCCTATTCCTGCAGCTTCTGTTTCTGTCGTCAAATTACCGAAGGTCAGTACCGGGAGCGGGATCTGGATCAAGTGATCGAAGAATTAAGCGAAATCTCAGAACCGGAAATCTATATTGTGGATGATAACTTTTTAGTGGATCCCCAGCGTGTCGACCGTTTTTGCACCCTATTAAAAGCACATGGCATTAAGAAAGGTTTTCTGATCTATGGCCGGGCTGATTTTATCGCCCAACATGAGGAAATCATAGCCAAGTTTGCCGCCCAGGGATTAAGGGCGGTAATTGTCGGCGTGGAATCCCCTAATCCCCGGGAATTGGAGGAATATCACAAAAACAGCAGTGTGGAAATCAATGAAAAGGCCATTAAGATTCTCCGCAAATATGGCATCGACTGCTATGCCACGATGATTTTAGGACTGGATTGGGATGACCGTGATTTTGACCATCTCTCTCGATGGTTAAGGGAGCAAAAGCTGCGTTTTGTCAACCTGCAGCCTTTAACCCCTTTACCCGGTACCCCATTATTTGCTAAGTACCAGGATTCACTGGCAGTACCCCGGGAAAAATATGAAGAATGGGACTTAGCCAATTTGGTGGTACAACCCACCAGGCTCTCCTTGTCCAGATATTATTATCAAATCTTAAAGGTATATTTTCGGATCAGTCTCACTCCGGAAAACATCAAAGGAAATCTTAAATACGGGTTTTCCCTCAATCTTCGTATTGCTCTGGGGGTTTTAAGGATTATCCGTCAGTATTTGAAAAAAATCCTTGGGAGCAAGAAGCCATGAAAATTCTCTTGGTACGGCCGGGCAGAAGAAAACAAGCCATTACCTTGGGGGAATTCATGTATGGAGAACCCCTGGGCTTGGAATCAGTTTTTGCCTTGCTTAAAGAGGAGCACGAATTAAAGGTCTTGGATTTGATGGTGGGCAAGGAGGATTTATTAACCATCTGCGTAAGCTATCGTCCCGATGTCATCGGCTTTACTTCCTTATGTATTGATGTCCCCGCTGTTCTTGATCTGGCAAAACAGGTGAAGGATCATCATCCCGATGTCATTACCATGGTGGGAGGAACCCAAACCTTTCTAGCACCGGAAAGTTTTTTTGTGCCCCAAATTGATCATGTGGCGGAATTTACCACCAAAGAAAACTTAAAAACACTCTGCTCTTATCTCCAAAAGAAAGCACAGGTACCTCTGATCGACGGCATCAGAAGCCAAGAAAATCATTTTGAAGGAACTGGCGTAAGGGGTATCAACGACTATATTCAACCGGACCGTTCCTGTACCGATCAATATCGAAAATACTACAGCTACTTCGGTTATCGGCCCTGCGCTTTGCTGCAAACCTCCCGAGGCTGCAGTTCCATGTGTAACTTCTGTCAACGGTGGAAAATTGAGGGCAGTCAGGAAAAAGACGAACCCCTGACGGAGATTATCCGGGAGATTGAGAAAATCAAGGAACCTAGCATTATGATTATTGATAACAATTTTCTTTATCACCGGGAACGGTTGGAGAATTTTTGCGCTTTGCTGGAGGAGCGGGGAATCAGGAAAAATTTCATCTGCTACGGCAGTGCCCAAAGCATCGTGCAAAATGAAACGACCATGAAAAGGCTGGCAGAAAACGGATTAAAGGCTGTGCTGGTGGGCTATGAATCCTTTAAAGATGAAGAATTAGCCAATTATCAAAAAAAATCCACCAGGGCAATCAATATCGCAGCCGGAAAAATCCTCAAAAATTATCACATCGATTGCTGGGCCTCCTTTATCCTTCATCCGGATTGGACTACTCAGGACTTTAAAGAATTCAGGAAGTATCTTAGAATACTTCGGCCGGAAATCTCCTCCCTTACGCCCCTGACCCCTTTCCCCGGCAGTTTCTTGGCAAAAAAATACCGGGACAGAACCTTGTACCAAAAGGAGGATTATGATCAATGGAGCTATTCCCTGGTGTCCATTGCCCCCGGTAATATGAGCCTGCGCCGGTATTATTTTGAGGTTTTACTCTCTAATTTTTATGTCAATCTTTTCATGAATAATGCTTCCTATCTGGTGAATAAATTTGGCCTTTGCACCCTGTTGCGCTTATTAAAGGGTTCATTTAAGTTTCTCCTCAGATATCTGAGGTTCATGATCAAAGGCTAATCCAAAGCATTATCTTAAAGGTTTATAGCCCTTCAATCGGAGAGCATTAGATACCACAGAGACAGAACTGAAGCTCATGGCGGCACCGGCAATCATGGGATTTAATAATGGTCCGCCAAAAATATGCAGCACACCCATGGCAATGGGAATCCCTAAGGTATTGTATCCAAAGGCCCAAAAGAGATTTTGCTTAATATTCCTGATGGTCTTTTTACTTAAATCGATGGCGGTAGGGACATCCATCAAATCACTCCTCATGAGCACAATATCAGCTGATTCCATGGCTACGTCCGTTCCTGAACCGATGGCAATCCCAATATCCGCTTGGGCTAAGGCTGGTGCATCATTAATGCCATCCCCCACCATGGCCACCTTTTTCCCTTCTTCCTGAAGTTTTTTCACTTCCTCAGCCTTATCCTGGGGGAGCACCTCAGCCAGGATGCGATCAATACCAACTTGCTTACCAATTGCTTCCGCCGTTTTACGATTATCACCGGTAATCATGGCAACCTCGATCCCCATTTCATGGAGTTTTTCGATGGCCTTCTTGCTGTTTTCCTTCACCGTATCCGCCACAGCAATGATGCCGGCGATTTTTTCATCCATGGCAATATACATGGGGGTTTTCCCTGCTCCAGCCAGTTCTTGGGCATGTTCCTCCAAATCACCTAAGGATATTTTTCTTTCCTCCATCAGTTTGCGGTTTCCCAATAAAAGTTTTTTCGCCTCTATCATCACTTCTATGCCTTGCCCGGGAATAGCCTGAAAGTAATCCAGTTTCATCACAGGTACGCCTTGTGCTTCTGCTCCCTGAACAATCGCTTCTCCCAGTGGATGCTCCGACCCTTTCTCCGCAGAAGCTGCCCATTGCAACAGTTCGGTTTCTGTAATCCCCGGGATTGGGATCACATCTGTAACCTGGGGTTTTCCTTCGGTAATCGTCCCTGTTTTGTCAAACACCACGGTCTGAATCTGATGGGCTGTTTCTAAGGCCGCTCCGCTCTTGATTAAGACTCCATATTCCGCACCCTTTCCAGTCCCTACCATGATAGCGGTAGGAGTGGCTAATCCTAAAGCACAAGGGCAGGCAATTACCAAAACAGAAATAAAGATGGTCAAGGCGAATTCTGCCGTTTCTCCGGACAAATACCAGGCCAAGCCAGAAATTACGGCCAAAGATATCACAATGGGTACAAAGTACCCGGAAATTACATCCGCCATTTTCGCAATGGGAGCCTTCGATCCTTGAGCATCCTCCACAAGTTTGATGATTTGTGCCAAAGCGGTATCCTTGCCCACTTTGGTGGCTCGATAGCGGATAGTTCCGTTTTTATTGATGCTGGCGCCGATAATGCCGTCTCCCACATTCTTTTCCACGGGAATGCTTTCCCCGGTAAGCATGGATTCATCCACGGAAGTGGTTCCAAACACTACCTCCCCATCCACAGGCATTTTTTCACCCGGTTTCACCAGGATGATATCTCCGACTTCCACCTCTTCGATAGCCATTTCGATTTCTTGATCATCTTTGATTACGATGGCCGTTTTGGGCGTAAGTCCCATTAATTTTTGATCGCTTCCGAGGTCTTACCTTTGGAAACGGATTCCAAATATTTACCCAGAGTGATTAAAGTGAGAATCACTCCTGCCGACTCAAAATACAAGTCATGAGCATAGCTTGCATTTCCTAAAAAAATTTGAACGGTGGCAAAAATCCCGTAGAGTACCGCCGCAGATGTCCCGATGGCAATTAAGGAATCCATATTAGGGCTTCTTCTGAACAGGGATTTAAAACCCACGATATAGAAATGCTTTCCTGCCAAAACAACGGGGATCGTTAAGAATAATTGGGATAAAGCATAAGCAAGTGGATTCATCATCGGACTTAAAAAGTCAGGCAAAGGAAGTCCGATCATATGACCCATAGATATATACAGCAAGGGGATGGTAAAAATTGCCGAGATCAGAAACCTGCGCCATAATAGCTTCATTTCCTCTTCTTTTTTCTCTTTATCAATATCTACGGTTGTTTCTTCATCTAAAACTTGATAGCCCGCATTTTCGATGGCCTTCTTAATCTCCGATATCCGAATTTGAGAGGGATCATAACGAAAGCTTAATTTTTCCGTCGCCAAATTAACGCCAGCCTCAGTTACCCCCGCCAGTTTCCCGGCAGCCTTTTCCACCCTTCTGGCACATGCGGCGCAGGTCATGCCTTCTATTTTTAGGGTTTTAGGCAGAGACTCTGTCAGGGCAATAAATCCGGCCTGTTCCACCGCAGTTTGAATCTCGGCTAAGGATACTTTCCCTTCATCAAAAGTAATATTTAATTTTTCAGTAGCCAAATTAACATTGGCCTCGGTCACACCCGCTAATTTTTTCGTTGCCCTCTCTACACCTCTGGCACATGCGGCGCAGGTCATGCCTTCTATTTTCAAGGTTTTATTGGTCATCTTTTCTCACTCCTTTATAGTGAAATCATACTTCATGAATTTCTCTGTTTTATTTACCGGAAATCCTTGATAAGATTCCCATAATCTCGTCGATTTTTTCACTGCCATTACCCTGTTCAAAAGCTTCCTTTACACAATGCATCAGATGCTGCTCCAAAATCAAAAGATTTGCTTTTTTGAGCAGTGATTGGGCGGCCAAAATTTGATTGGAGATATCGACACAATAACGATCATCCTCAATCATTTTAATAATGGCCTCCATCTGTCCTTTGGCAGTTTGAATTGAATTCAGCGCTTGCTTTTTTTGATTATTCACGGCAACCTCCTCCTTCTACCACCCCCCATAGGGGGGGTGATTTAATGATAATATATATTACTCTATATGTCAAGCACTCCAGAATAATAAAGAAACCCTCCGATGAGGGTTCTGATAGCTCTGTTCTCACTTAAAGCCAACGGTTTAACCAGTATTTTTCAAAAGCAATTTTAGCCCAATATGTACTTTTGGCCGGCTTCATTAGGGTAATAAAGGGTCCGGGTTCATGATAATAACGTACTGTGGAATAACGGGCTCGACCGAACCCGGTATTCATAATTCAGGCACCCTTCCCGGTATAGCGGAATTTTGGATTTAATCCCTGAGCTAAAAGAGCAATATTGCGTGCCACCACCTCTCCTTGATAATGAGCAAAAATGCCGGCTTTAGGAGCATAGGCATCGATGACCGGCAGGCGAATGGCTGCAGCATCTCCAATCCCATAAATATTGGGATACTTTGTTTCCAGGGTATGGGGATCCACTTCCATATAACCACTGCTGTCAACCAAGTCTGTGTTACGCAGC
Organism: Dehalobacterium formicoaceticum; assembly: GCF_002224645.1. Taxonomy (NCBI): domain Bacteria; kingdom Bacillati; phylum Bacillota; class Clostridia; order Eubacteriales; family Peptococcaceae; genus Dehalobacterium; species Dehalobacterium formicoaceticum. The sequence continues at coordinate 3,692,386 of NZ_CP022121.1, forward strand.
ACCTTCGGTGTCCAATGGGGTGCAACACCCAGAAGCAGGCGGGCAGGGATTCTTGTGCCATGATCCAGAACCAGTCCGTCCTTTTCCACCGCCAAAATTTTCGCTTGGGTGATCAGGTCGATATTTTTCTCATGAAGCATATTGCGGACACTTTGACCTACCCTGGGTTTGGCCAAAGGTTCCGGAGAAAAATCCGGGGTCACTAAAGTCAGCTTCACCTTGTTTCGAATTCCCCGCTGACGAAAAAACTGGTCCAGTAAAAACATCATTTCATAAGGTGCCGGAGGACATTTATAGGGTACGCTGGAGATAAAAAAGACGATTTCCCCTGCTTCAAAATGGCTTAACCTATCTTTGATGCTGATAATATCCTCAAATTGATAAGCATTGAAAGCAAATTCTTGAAATCCTGGGACAGTTTCCGGATGATATTCAATCCCTAAGGCGAGAATTAAATAATCATATGCTAAAATTTGTTTGTTCGTAATAACCTGCTGATGATCCGGATCAATCCCTTTCACTTCCTCATGGATAAAGCCAATCTCCTTTTCTCTCAGACATGCAAGGGGGCGCACTATTTCTGACTCTCTGCGGGCTCCGATCATCAGCATGGGAAAGGAAGGGGTATAATAATGATTTTCCAATCGATCTATAACCGTGACTTCCATGCTTGATCCCATTGTTTTTTTTAATACAGTGGCAGAGACAATTCCACCTGTTCCACCACCCAGGATTAAGGTCCTCTCCATTGATTTCACCTCAGGATTATTGTCTCCCGGAAATGAAAGCTTATGTGTTGTTCATGAGCCGGATTGGGATTGGACTTTTTTCCCAGACTCTATGGTTTCATCAGGGGAGAGGATAACTTCTTCTCCTTCCGTTAATCCATGAAGCACTTCTACCAGATCTCCGCTCTTGATCCCTGTTTCAATCTCCTTCAGGACAGCTTGCTGATTTTCCACAACAAAAACATAGTCTTTCCCCTGCCGGTCAAAAACTTCCTTTTCGTCGATGAGTAAGGCTTGTTTTCTTCCGGCCGTTATAATCTTAAGATCCACTTCGTATCCCGGCTTTAAGGTCTTTTCAGCAGCGCTAAAATCAACTTCCACCTTCACTCTTTTTTGTTCAATACCCAGCTCCGATACTTTACTGAAGGCCGTGGGATAAATTTTTCGTACCTTGCCTTTCAGGTCATTGATCCCCATGTCTTCATTGGTGATCAGTACCTCTGCCCCTTCTGTCACATGCCCGATTTTATCCAATAAAATGTCGCTTTCCAGAAAAGTGTCCTCGGCACTGCCGATCTCAAAAAGCAAGGTACCCGGCTGAACAAAGCTGCCTGCTTTTATTTCCCTGGTCAAAACCAAACCATCAGCAGGGGCTTTAATAACCAAATCTGTGCTTTGCTTTTTCAGTAAATCAATCTCAGCCTGAATCTGGTTAATTTGCCCCTGCATCTCCTTTTGGACATTAACAGAGGTGCTTTTTTGGGCTTGGGCCAAATCGCTCTTGGCAGCTTCTGCATTAGCCTTAGCCTGTGCCAATAGCGTCAGGGAATTTCGATAACTATCCAAACTGAGGGCACCGCTGTCATATAGAATCTTGTTGTTTTCCGCCTGTCTTTGCGTCTCTTGATAAGAAGCCTCAGCTGAACGCAACAGGGCGGCCAGTTTATTGATCATATTTTGGTCCGCCGATTTAGTTGTTTCCTGGTACCGTGCTTGTGCCGATTGCTGCTGAGCCTCCAGAGCCTGGATCTGCAAAAGAACTTCCCGATTGTCCATTTTGGCCAGAAGATCCCCGGTATTTACCGGATCCCCGACTTCTTTAAAAACCTCCGTGAGAGCTCCTCCCGCCAGTGCATAAACTGCAGCCAACTCACGGGCTTGAACTACCCCGGTTTCTTCCACGTATTGATAAATATCACCCCGCGTTACCCGGCTAGTTTCTACACTGATACCCTGATCCTGGAAAAAGAACAGATATCCTGCCAGCAGCAGTCCCAAAACTGCCAATCCCGCCCCCACAAACTTCTTCTTCATTACGCTCATTCCTTTCTCTCCGATTTTTTAGGAAATACGGCTTTTTAAGGCATCAATAAAGTCCAGCCGGTAAATCTTGTTCCTGGCAGCCAATTGAGCAATGATGACAAAAACAACCGTCGCAAAGATAGTCTCAATAAATATTCTCGGCGTTAAAATCAAAGGAAGGGTCACCATATCGGAACTAAATGAATGCACAACCCCCTGAATCATTCCTATCCCCAAAGGAATTCCCAGCAAGATCGCAAGCACCGACATGAGCAAGTTTTCCATGCTCAGCAGTTTAAAAATATCCTTTTTATCAAAACCCATGACCCGCAAAGAGGCAAATTCTTTGCTGCGCTCTGCAATACTGATGGTAGTTCCGTTATAGATTACCGCAAAGCCCAAAATACCACCAAACAATAAATAGAGATAGGTAGCAAGGTTCATGGTATCCAGATATTCTAAAAACAGATTTTTCATATCAGCTACGGAACTTACAGCAGCAATATTCTTTACATCCTTTAATTTCTCTTTCGGATCATGTGAGGAAAGAATATTGACACCGGTAATCATGTTCTGATCCAATAAGGTCTCTCCCATATAATCTAACTCCATATATGCATTAGTGCCTAAATACTGTCGGATAATACCACCGACTTCTAAGTTAACATCATCTCTCCCCGGCACAAAGTTTTTTACTGTAATTTCATCTCCCACCTGCACCTGAAGTTTTTGGGCTAAGGTTTCCGTAAGGACAATCCCTTGATCAGGCAAGATCAGCGGCTGCTGATTCTGATCAAAAAAATGATAAACCTGCGAATCTCCGGGGATGCCAATGATCGTTACCGTTTCTTTAAGCCAGCCATTGGTTAATTCAAAAGGATATTCCAATTTTCCTTCAATTGCATCAGCCTGAATCAGCTGATCCAACTCACGAACAGCCCGATGATGCAGAGGATGAGTAAATTCAACGGCATAATCCATTTTTTGAAACACCTGATATTGCAGGTGGAAAATCTCCGGCATGATCTGCGCCAGATACATAGGCACAGTATTAATGGCATAGGACAAGGCAAGTCCCAGCATTAAAAAAGCAAACCTTTTTTTGGTTCTGACAATATTGCGAATCACCATTTTCCAGCTGAATGATAGCTTGTTCCAAATAAAAGGGATCTTTTCCAGCAGGATATGTTTCCCCGATTTCGGCGTCTCAGGCCGCAAAGAATCCGCCGGCAATATTTTTAACACCGGTCTGGCACCTAAAAAACCGGCGGTCACACAGAAAACAGCCGTTAAGAGAAATGCATTTAAGATATAGGAATATTGGATTTGATTCCTAATCAACGGCAGATTAAAATAAAAGGCATAGACCTGACTTAAAGGATCGGTCAAAAGCAAACCGCTGCCGATTCCAATGAGAGATCCCAATAAGCTAATAAGCAAGGCATATTTGGTGTAATGAGCCAAGACACTGAGATTGCCATAACCCAGAGCTTTTAAGATGCCAATGGCCATGCGGTCATTTTGTACTATACGGGAGAGCATGATAAAGATAATCAAAGCCGCTACCACCAGGAACAACAGAGGGATGGATTGGGCCATTTTCTCAAGCCCGTCCACTTCCTGCATCAAGACACTATGACTCAGTTGATCTTCTCTTTTAATAATGCGTTTTACCCCATAGGAATCCAGCTCTTCTTCCAGTCTGTCTACCTGATCATCAATTTGATCCTGATCTTGAAGGAGCACTAAAAGTTCATTGAAGCTATCCCGGTAACCTGTTACCGACCGGGCAAACTCTTCATTCACGTAAGCCACTCCGAATTGCTCCGGGGCCGGTAAAATAGACTGCTCATCCTCCATTAAATAGACAAATTCTCCGCTGGCCACAATACCGGAAACGGTTAAGGGATATTCCCGGCCGTTAATCATCGGGTAAATCATATCTCCTACCTGAATATTGCGCGCCTCGGCAAACTGCTCCAGGAGCAGGACATTGTCTGTCCCTAAGTTCCCTGCATTTCCCTCAATGGGATAGAGGATATTAATCTTCTCTTCCTCAGGGAGAGATATTAATCGGATCGTGACCCTTTCATCCTCATCTTCCACCTCCAAGGGTACATCCACGCTGATTCTGCCCTGAACCTCTTTAATTCCGGGAAGAGTCCTTACCTCTTCCAAGGCGCCTTGAGGGAGTTTTACCAACTGGACATAGATATCGTTGAATTTGGTAATCTCATAATAGTAATTGATGGCATTTCTTAAATTGACCCCTGTTACATTGAGCAGGATATAGATAGACAAAGCAACAGCCACGACTACCGTCACCGAAATAAATTGTCCCTTGGAATAGCATATCATGCGTATTAAGCGGAGATCCAGTTTTTGCATTACCACTCAACCCTTTCCGGAGGAATGGGATGCTGATTTTCCCCTATTTCCACAATGCGGCCGCTGTTCATTTTGATAACGCGGTCAGCCATCCCACCGATGGCCACATTATGGGTAATAATTACTACTGTTTTATTAAAATCCAGATTGATTTTTTTCAGCAAAGTAAGAATCAGGATACCGGTTTGGTAATCCAAGGCACCAGTGGGCTCGTCGCAAAGGAGCAGAGTGGGGTTTTTGGCCACCGCCCGGGCGATGGCCACCCGTTGCTGTTCCCCGCCACTTAATTGAGACGGAAAAAAATTCTTTCTCTCCCCCAATCCCACTTCCTCCATCACCATATCAATATCCAAGGCGTCACGACAGAGTTCCGTGGCCAATTCCACATTCTCCCGGGCCGTTAAATTAGCCATTAAATTGTAGAATTGAAAAACAAATCCCACCTGCTCCCGGCGATAAGATGTTAACTTCCGGTCGTTATACTGGGCAATATTCTCCCCGTGCACCAAAAGACGCCCGGACGTAGGTAAATCCATGCCCCCCATGATATTTAACAAGGTGCTTTTCCCGGACCCGCTGGGACCAAGAATCACCATAAATTCCCCTTCAAATAATTGAAAATTGGCCTCAATTAAAGCTTTAACCGTAACCTCTCCCATTTGATAAGTCTTGCTTAAGTTCTCAAGTTCCATCACCGTTTCCCGGGTCATGATCCACCCCCCTTTCTTTATCAAAGTTTCACATTATTCTTCTGTCATTATTGTAACAGGCCTGACCGATTTTTCCAGCCTCTTTATTTTGGAATTAAAGGATTATAAAAAAAGAAAACCGGGCTCCCATGGAGTCCGGTACCACTAATGATCCTAATCTCTGTCAACCTCGATTTTCAGAGCAAGATTACCCTTGGCTCCGATTTCTGCTTCATCACCGATCCTAAGATCAGATAATTCGGCATCATCTTTATCGTCATCTTCATCGATGGTGATCTCAGTTTTTTTATCGACAAAAAATGTATATGTTTTGCCATTTTCATCTTTAATCACGATACGTTTGTTTTTGCTATCAATTTTGGTAATGATACCCTCATACTCTGTTTCTTCATCATCGTCATCATTATCATTATCACTAGATTCAATGATGATGGATCTAGCCATTTTACCTTCTGCCATTATTTCTACATTCCAACCTAATTTCAGCTCATCCAGTTCCAGTGTTTCTCCATCATCGTCCATTTCAACATCAGTATCTTCATCCACTTGGAAACGGTAGTTTTTATTTCCTGATTTTATAGTAATAAAACCTTCATCATCATCAATTAAATTAATCGCAACGATTTTTCCTTCGAATTCTTTTTCATCATCTTCATTAATATCATCTTGGTCAGGAGAGGTGGCTTTTACAGCTATCACGTCACCCTTCTTGTTCAGGGTCAATTTCACATAGTCATCCACGTCCAAATCATCGACATCAGATTTTTTGCCATTGAGATAAACGGTGACCTCATCATCAAAATCGAAAGTCTTACTGACACTCCATCCCTTAACGGTAATTTCATCATCATCCACATCGGTAATAATTCCGCTAAATTCACTGATATAAATATTGGCATCGGTTCCTGCGCCGTTAATTCTTTCTAAAAGAATTGCCATTTCGGCCCGGGTAATGGCTTTGTTGGGCAGAAAATAGTTTTTATTATTCCCTTTCATAATCCCAGACTCAGAAATCAGAACCACTGCATTGTAAAGATCTTCCGGGATATCCTTTTTATCCAGGTAGGGCAGGTCGTCATCGCTATCCAGATAATCATCCAAATCTAAAGCCCGGGTGATCCACAACGCAACCTGAATCCTTTTAGCTCCCTGATTAGGACGAAAAGAGAGCATTTCCCCCTCATCCAGAATGTTTTCTTTCAAGGCAACCGCCATATAACCTTCTGCCCAAGCGGGAATCTGAGCCGTTTTTTTCAATAAATCATTCAATTTCTGATCCTGCGCTTCATCTTCCAGTCCCTGGGCACGTACAATCATGACGATGGCTTCCAGCTGGGTTACCGGTTTATTGGGTTTAAAAGTTGCATCTTCATAACCTTTGATAAAACCTTTGGTGTTCATCATCAAAATTGCATCTTCCGCCCAATGTCCTTTAACATCTTTTAACTTTTGATGCTTTTCCCAGCCTTTTTGCGGACTGTTTTTCTCCTTGTAATTCTGGTCTGCTTGAACAGCCAGCGCTCCTGCCCCAAATAAAAACAGCAGTGCAAGAACCAGTGTCAAGAATTTTTTCATGAACTCAACTCCTTTAAATTTTGTATTATATATTTCGGACCATGAAATTAATTTGTGAGGGTTTCTGCCTCCCAAGTTATGCAGAGTTAATACTTAATGATCATTTAGAGATGTGAAGAAAATCATGGAAAGTGGCCAAAACAAAGAGGATGAAGCCATAAACTGCCTCATCCTCACATTTTTCTATCAGGGTCATGACCCCAATTTTTAAAGTCCTCAGCAAGAACTACCTTCCTGTTAGCTTTTACCTTAAAAAAGATCTGTTGACAAATATCTTTCTCCCGTATCGGGAAAGATCACAACAATGGTCTTTCCGGTATTTTCAGGTCTTTTCGCCACCTGCATTGCTGCATAAGCGGCAGCTCCGGAAGAGATCCCCACCAACAGACCTTCTGCTTGCGCCAGACTGCGGGTTGTTTCATAAGCATCTTCATTTTTAACAGGAATTACTTCATCAATAATCGACGTGTTGAGCACCTTGGGAATAAATCCGGCACCAATTCCCTGAATCTTATTGCCAGGTCCCGGCTTACCCCCGGAAATAACCGGTGAGACCTGGGGCTCCACCGCAATGATTTTCACATTTGGATTTTTTGCCTTAAGAATCTCCCCCACTCCGGTAAGAGTCCCTCCGGTACCAACAGCGGCCACAAAAATATCAACCTGGCCTTCCGTATCCTGCCAGATCTCCAGAGCAGTGGTTTTGCGGTGGATTTCCGGATTAGCCGGATTTTCAAATTGTTGGGGAATAAAGGCATGAGGAATTTCGGCGGCCAATTCCTCTGCTTTTTTAATGGCTCCTTGCATCCCTTCCGTGCCTGGGGTCAGGACCAATTCTGCCCCCAAAGCTTTTAAGAGACTTTTTCTTTCCTGGCTCATGGTCTCCGGCATGGTAAGAATTAAACGGTAGCCCCGAGCGGAAGAAACAAAAGCCAGGGCAACGCCGGTGTTGCCGCTGGTAGGTTCAATAATCACCGAATCACTTTGCAGCAAACCTTTTTCTTCCGCATCCACAATCATCCCATAACCAACCCGGTCTTTGACACTGCCGGCGGGATTAAAATACTCCAGTTTCGCTATCAGTTTTCCCGAAAGATTATTTTTTTGATTAAAATTCGTTAGTTCCAACAAAGGAGTATGCCCAATTAAATCTGTGAGACTCTGCGCAATTTTAGCCATTTCTCCACCTCCAGAATCTTTACCTTATTTCTCAGTTGCTTTTTGTAAAGCCTGATCCAAATCCCAAATCAAATCATCCACATCTTCGATTCCAATAGAGAGCCTGATCATATCCGGACTAAGACCGGCAGATATTTGTTCCTGCTCGGAGAGCTGGCCATGGGTGGTACTTCCGGGATGAATGACCAGGGATTTGGCATCTGCCACATTGGCCAAAAGGGAGAAGATTTCCACATTATTAATAAATTTTTTACCCGCTTCTACGCCGCCTTTAATGCCAAAGGTGAAAATGGATCCTGAGCCTTTGGGCACATATTTTTGAGCCAATGCATGATATTTACTGGTGGGCAGGCTGGGATAGTTAACCCAGTTGACCAGGGGATGTTCATCAAGATGCTTGGCAATTTTCATGGCATTGGAGACATGTTTCTCCACCCGCAAGGAGAGGGTTTCCAGACCTTGGAGCAAAAGAAAGGAGTTAAAGGGGCTGATGCATGCACCCATATCTCTTAAAAGCTGCACTCTCATTTTTGTGATATAAGCCAAAGGACCTAAATCCACCGCATACCTCAAGCCATGATAACTGGTATCCGGCTCCGTCAGTCCGGGAAACCGGCCGCTTTTGATCCAATCAAATTTGCCGGCATCAATCACCACACCACCCATGGTCGTACCGTGACCGCCAATAAATTTTGTCGCTGAATGGATAACAATATCCGCGCCGAATTCAATCGGCCTGATCAGATACGGGGTCCCGAAAGTATTATCAACGATTAAGGGCAGACCATTTTCATGGGCAATCACTGCTACCCTTTCAATATCCGTAATATTAATCCCGGGATTGCCTAATGTTTCGATATAGATGGCTTTGGTCTTATCGTTAATTGCCTGGCGGAAATTTTCCGGCTCATCGGGATCAACAAAGATGGTTTTAATGCCTAATTTAGGCAAAGTTGTAGAAAATAAATTATAAGTTCCTCCGTAAAGAGTACTGGCTGAAATAATTTCATCCCCGGTGCCGGCAATATTAAAAATGGCATATGTAATGGCTGCTGAACCTGATGCTAAGGCTAAAGCACCTACCCCGCCTTCCAAAGCTGCCATTCTTTTTTCGAAAACATCTGAAGTGGGATTCATCATTCTGGTATAAATATTTCCCGGTTCCTGCAAGCTGAATAGATTCGCAGCGTGTTCCGCATCCCGGAAGACATAGGATGTGGTTTGATAAATAGGAACCGCCCTTGAACCGGTGGCAGGATCGACTGTTTGCCCGGCGTGAACCTGCAGGGTATCAAATTTTAACTCTCTTTCACTCATGAAAATCACTCCCTATCTTATGCTCCCATGTTAAAAGGGATTCTATTTATTTTTTCAGAAACAGCATGAAATAACATTTGGATAGTAACAAGGGCCAAATTCTTATTAAAAGAATTTCAGCCCTCGTAATATTTCAATAACCTATTTCTTGGTCTGCCAGTCCTCCAAAGCTTTATGCAAGGCATCTGCTGCTAAGTTGGAACAATGTTTTTTCTTGGGGGGTAATCCGCCTAAAGCATCCGCCACTGTATTATTGGTAATCGCCAGGGCTTCCTCCACAGTTTTGCCTTTGGCCAGCTCTGTTAACATGCTGCCGCTGGCAATGGCTGCACCACAACCAAAGGTTTTGTACTTAACATCTTCCAGAATATTATCTTTTACCTTAATATAAACGCGCAGAATGTCACCACATGATAAATTGCCTACTTCACCCATACCATCCGCGTCGGCAATTTCCCCCACATTGCGGGGATTTTCAAAATGGTCCATTACTGTTGGATTATACACACTTACCACTCCTCTCGGACCTTTTAGATTTATTTAAAAGTTTCACTTTATAGTGCGTTCTCACCGCCCAGAGGTGAAAAACTCCGGAAACGTTCCACCACGCCGGGAAGTACACTTAATACATAGTCAACATCTTCTTCTGTGTTATCTCTCCCCAAGGTAAATCTGATTGAGCCATGTACCAGTTCCTGGGATTGTCCGCAAGCAATTAAGACATGAGAAGCCTGTAAGGAAGTAGAACTGCAGGCAGAACCGGTAGAAACAGCAATACCTTTCATGTCCAGACTTAATAACAGGGATTCTCCCTCCACATAGGCAAAACTAAAATGAGCATTATGGGGCAGTCGTTTTTCCTTATGTCCGTTTAAATAGGACTGGGGAATTTTCTCCAGAACCCCTTTAATGAGTTTATCCCGTAAAACCTTAACCCGTCGGTTTTCTGTCTCCAGATCACGGGCAGCAATTTCGGCTGCTTTACCAAAACCTATGATGCCCAGGGTATTTTCCGTTCCGGAACGAATCCTTCTTTCTTGTCCGCCGCCATAGATAAGAGGCTGCACCCGGACACCCTTTCTTTTATAAAGCAGCCCCACTCCCTTCGGCCCATAAATTTTATGAGAGGAAATGGTTAAGAGATCTGCTCCTAAATCATCCACATGGACTGGAATTTTACCAACAGTTTGCACACAATCGGTATGAAAGAAAATACCCTGTTTCTTGGCAATTTTGCTGATTTCTTGAACAGGTTGGATCGTTCCGTTTTCATTATTACCATGCATTACTGATATTAACACGGTATTTTTTTTAATCGCTTTATTTACTTCCTCCGGATCCACCATCCCATATTGATCCACAGGTAAAATCGTCAGTTCATAACCTTTTTTCTCTAAATTTCGGCAGCAATCTAAAACAGCCGGATGTTCCACGGCTGAGGTAATGATGTGGTTGCCTTTTTTCTCATTACCATAGACAGCTCCCTGGATGGCAAGATTATCTGACTCCGTTCCCCCTCCGGTAAAATAAATCTCATCAAAACCAGCCCCGATTAAATCAGCCACTTTTTGCCTGGCCTCGTCCACATATTTTTTCGCTTCCTGTCCAAGAGAATACAGGCTCGATGGATTTCCATAAACATGCTCCATAGCGAATTTCATCAAATCGATAACTTCCGGATGAAGGGGTGTGGTGGCACTGTGATCCATGTACACTTTTTTCATGCATTTCCCTCCTTAATGTCTTTTCCCACCTTTATCAATTGACGACAGGTTTCACCAAGCCTCTTCCTGCCATCCTGTAATCTCATTCAAATTATACGGTGTCGCTTGATATACTGAATAATTGAGCCAATTATAATAAAGGAGGTTAGCGTGTCCACGCCAAGTTACGATAGGTTCTTGTGCGGGATCATCTCCGCAATAATAATTTTGGGGTATGCAGATCGGTAATCCCTGGTCTAGATCTCGATTATATTCTGTACTCAAAGTCAGCGGATCATACTCCCCATGACCGGTTAGAAAAATCTGGCGGCCATTACGGGAGGCTGCAATGCAAACCCCCGATTGATCCGAATCAGCTAGTACAACCAATTCCGGAATTTGATCAATATCTTTCCGCCGCACTTCCGTATAACGGGAATGAGGTACATAAAAGACATCATCAAATCCTTTTAACAAATTATTGCCCTTAACAAGAACCCGTTGGGGAAAAACACCGAAAATTTTCTCTCTTAATAAATACTTAGGCACTCCATAATGATGATAAAGTCCGGCTTGGGCGCCCCAACAAATATGCAAGGTGGAGGTAACATGGGTTCTGGAATAATCCATAATTTGAACTAATTCTTCCCAATAATCCACCTCCGAAAACTCTAATTTTTCCACCGGTGCACCTGTAATAATCATGCCGTCAAACTTCAAATCTTTAATATCACTGAACCCGCTATAAAAACTGAGCAGGTGCTCCTCGGGTGTATTCTTCGACTTGTATGTTTCCGTCGTTAACAGCTTTATTCTTACCTGCAAAGGCGTGTTCCCTAACAAGCGAATTAATTGAGTTTCTGTTGCAATTTTTGTCGGCATCAAATTAACGATGGCGATTTCCAAAGGACGAATATCCTGACGAAAGGCTTGACTTTCATCCATAAAGAATATATTTTCTCTGGCTAGAGTGTCTCTGGCCGGTAAATCATTAGGAATAATTACAGGCATATGAATTTCTCCTTAATATAAAATAACTATGAATCACGAACTTAGCTCTTCTGATTACTTTGATCCATTTCTTTAATCAAGTCTTCCAAGGTGAAAGAATCCAATACTTCCGCTACCGAATCTCTGACTTTTTCCCAAAGGATCTTGGTAGCACAATATTCCCCCCGATCACAATACTCCGGGTCCTGCTCATTAACACAAGCAGTAGGCGCAATAGGACCTTCCAGGGCTCGAATCACCTCTCCTACATAGATATCCCCAGGAGGCTTTACTAAAAGATAACCTCCCTGAGCACCGCGCACACTCCTGACTATACCCGCTCTTTTCAAGGGGATCATTAGTTGTTCTAAATAACCTTCGGAAATATTCTGCCGAGTTGCGATATTGCTTAAAGGGACAGGATCCCCGTCTTGATGAACCGCCAGATCCAATACAGCACGTAAACCATATCTTCCCTTCGTTGAAATATTAAGCATTTTCACCTCACAATTCAGATCCAAAACAATGCTCATAACAGCTATTTAATTCCTAGTAAATTAATAGTATTTATTTAGATTTATATCTTTTTTCCCGGCAGTTGTCAATAGTAATTTTAAATTTTCTTTAAAAAATGTAAAAAATTACGGCTAAGACCATTTTAAACTTACACTTCAACTTGCTTCGCTTCCTAATATATTACCCCATTTACATTTTTCTATAGGTACAGAGAATAATTCAATGAATTATTCAAAAATCCTCTAATAATTAAAAAAGCAGTCTTTTTCGAGACTGCTTTTTTTACTATTTTACTATTTTACTGTTTTCAAATAATCTTATTTAAACTCCGCCAGAGCTTTGTCTAAGGAACCGTTTTCCACTAATTTCATTGCTCTATTAAATCTATTCTGCCCATATGGCCAATATTCATCATGAGACTTACCTGTAGCAATTTGCAGAATCGCCCAATATGACCAAAGATAATCGCACAGGAAGCGATTAATAATTAAAAGACCATATTCTTTATCAGTAATATCCCTGCCATAATACTCTTTGAGGAAGAATCTTTCTTGTTCCGGGCTTAATTCTGCTTCAATAGCTAAAGCACCCAGGTCGAACATAGGTTGATTATTTCCACCATATTCCCAGTCAATTAAATAGAAGTTCTTTTTATCATCAAGCCAATTTTCACATAAAGGGTCATTATGACAGGGAGCAAGTTCCTGGGGATGCCGCGCAAAAGACTCTTTGATTTTTTCCACGTATTCCAACATCTGTTCAGAGCCTTCGTACAATTCGGCATTCTTCTCTTTTAAAATTTTTAAATAAGCATAAGTTTCTTTGAGAGGATCAAAATCAGCTTTAAATGGCTGGCCGCAAGTATGATACTTTCTAAATACCTTTGCTGCTTTTGACAAATAATCCTCACTATTCTTAAAATCAGGAATATGCAACGTGATGCAATCATCTATATATTTACAAACCTGGTGGCCATAATATTCGTCATAGTAGATAATTGGCGCATTAATATCGATATCAGACATGATTTGGGCATTATATTTTTCTGCCGGTCGATCAAGGTATTCATGGGTATCGGGACCGGCAACACGAACGGCGTAGGTTACATCATCAACAGTGACTTTAAAATTAAAGTTCGTAAGACCACCGGGCAGAATTTCTATCCCACTCACCTGAGATTTTTTTTCAACAAATTCGGGAACCTTACTGAGTATTTCAAATATTTTCCCAATATGTTCAAGACTGATAGCTGCATCATATACGAGTTGGCTCTTCACAATTAATCTCTCCCCTTCGATTGTGATGTTAATTTTGTTATCTTTAATATTTTGATCATATTCTTTCTTAAACATTTATTCATATTCTGTCTTCTGAGTCTTTTTCTTGATATTAGCCTCCTCTGTCATGTGATTTTTTCCAGAAGATCTAAATATATAAAATATGGAAATTATATTGTCCAAGAAACCGATTGACCCGCTAGTATTTTTAACAATATAACTCTGCAATAATATCACTTGCAAATTCCATGCCGAACCCCTGGTATAATTCAGAATATATTTTTTTGTTCTTTTCCTCTTAGCAATAAGGCTTTCTTGTTTGGATAAATAAGCCAATTAGGAAATCTCCACCCTACCAAGTCCAACCGGACTTATTATCAGTCATTATTAACTCATATTCCAAGACTTCCGCTATTACAAATAATACCATGCATCAGAACGATATTTTGCAGCCATAATGATATTTAACCGCGGAAAACCTTTTACCCTTATCGAATTTTAACGGTTCTGTTCATCGCAACTTATTTCAGGTAAACAAAATAGTCAAAATATTAGACTTATTTTATGTTTTTGGCAAATAATTTGATAAATTTACTTCTGATTCTAATTGGTAAAACCAATTTTAAATGGTATAATATCAAATATAGAAGACACATTAATTTATTTAGTGTCAAAATAAATTAACAAAGGAGACGAAAAGTTATGGCAAATTTTGAATCGTTATCCCAGAGTGTTATCGCAGGTAAAGAAGCGCAGGTTAAAGAACAAACTCAAGCATTAATTGATGCAGGTACTGATCCTCTTGAAATTATCAACCAAGGTTTAATCGCTGGTATGAACGTGGTCGGAGCTCGTTTCAAAAACGGAGAAATGTTTGTTCCTGAAGTTCTTATGTCCGCTAAATCCATGTCCTCCGGTATTGAACTTGTTAAACCTTTAATCGCTGACTCGGATATGCCTAATAAAGGTACCGTTATTATCGGAACCGTCAAAGGTGACCTGCATGATATCGGGAAAAACTTGGTCGCTATGATGCTGGAAAGCGGCGGATTCAAAGTAATCAATTTGGGTACTGACATTTCCCCGGAAAAATTCGTGGAAGGTGCCAAAGAATATAACACTGATATTATTGCTATGTCCGCTCTTCTCACCACCACCATGCTACATATGAAGGATACTATTGAATTGGTGAAAGAAGAAGGCCTCAAAGTAAAATGCATCATTGGCGGCGCACCTATTTCCCAAGACTTTGCTGATGAAATCGGTGCAGACGGATTCGCTCCTGATGCCGCATCGGCAACAGATCTTTGCGGCAAATTGATGGCTTAATACTTTCAAAGAAGGAGTGATTGAATAGATGTTAATCGTAGGTGAATTGATTAATACCAGCCGTAAAGCAATTAAACCGGCTGTGGAAAGCAGAGATGCTGAGTTTATCAAAGACCTGGCAAAAAAACAGGTTGAAGCCGGTGCTGACTATGTAGATGTTAACTGTGGCACCATGGTCTTTAACGAAGAAGAAACCATGGCTTGGCTTGTAGAAACGGTACAATCCGCAGTTTCTGCTCCTCTTTGCCTGGATAGCCCCAATCCCAAAGCCTTGGAAGCGGGTTTAGCTTTAGTGAAAAATGGCCAGCCGATGATCAATTCCATCACCGGAGAAAAAGAACGTTTTGAAATAATTTTACCCATGGTTTTGAAATACAAAGCAAAAATCGTTGGTCTTTGCATGGATGATTCCGGGATGCCGGAAACCGCAGCCGATCGATTAAAAATAGCCGATAAATTAATCGGCGACATGGTGGCAGCGGGAGTTCCAGAGGGTGATATTTATATTGATCCTTTGGTAAAACCTGTAAGCACAGGTGACATGGCCGGGGTTGAAGTATTAGATACCATCTACGCTGTAAAACAAAAATATCCCAAGGTACACGGCATCTGCGGATTGAGCAACATCTCCTATGGCTTGCCTAACCGAAAGATTTTGAATCACGTCTTCATGATTCAAACCATGGTTAAAGGCATGGATGGCTACATCCTTGATCCTTTGGACAAAACCATGATGGGCTTTGTTTATGCCTCCCAAGCACTTTTGGGTCAGGATCAATTCTGCATGAATTACTTAACCGCTCATAGAAACGGTTTATACGAATAAAATTCTTGCTTTAATACTAAAAAAGATTAAAAGAAACAAATTGTTTCTTTTAATCTTTTTTTATTTCTTAGAGAAATAAATCTTCCTTTTCCACACGGGCAATGATTCTTGCCATTTCTTCCGTTGCCTCCTGGGAAAGAGGCTGGGTTTGATGTGTTTTCAGAATATTTGACGTCAATTCCCGTGCCCGCTCCAGCATGTTCTTCGAACCCTTCTCTTCCCATATTTCCCAAAACATCCGGGTAAATAGACGAGGATTCCAAATCTCATCTCGGAAATGTGTATAGGTATGGGGGCTGGCCAGGAAATTGTTTCCAGGTCCCACTTCATCAATGGTATCAACGCCACAGGTATCCTCATTAATCGTAGTCCCTTTCCCCATATAGTGCACCATATCTATAAAGTCATTGCACATGGTGAGAAAAGGTAATGAGGCTGTCTTACCTCCCTCTAAATATCCTACGTCATGGACCAGGTTGGCACCGCTTAATCGCGCCATTAAAAGATTCATCCCTGCTTCAAAGCCGGCCTGAATATCGGGTATGGGTGCATTGACACATCCGGCTTCTGTGAAAATAGGAATCTGATAGTATTGAGAAAGCTGGGTTAATATCGCGTAATTCATGGCATGTTCCGGGGAACCATAAAGAGTGGTTTGATGTTTCATATCCAAAGGTGTCCCGTTGCCGCCAACAATAATCGCAGCTCCCTTTTGTTTAAGCTGAGCCATCACCAGTCCTGCCAAAGTCTCTGCATTCATCTGCACAATACAACCGGCTTTGGTCACAGGAGTCGTTCCTCCTGCTACAACCCCCGAAACATAGGTAACAGGGATGCCATGCTCTATGCAAGCAAACATTTTACCAATGCCGTCTTTGGTATGTACGAGAGGAGATATAGGTTCTGAATAAAGGACTAAAAAGGGATTCTTGCGTAATTCCTCATAACCGCCCACCACAGCAGCTGCCATTTCAATGAGCGCCCGGGTGTTTTTTTCATTGTGGGTGGTAAAGACAATGGGCTTTACCGTATTGCGCGTCATGGCTTCAAACTGATGAAGGTCACTGGCCTGACTTGGTGAATCAGAAGCGATGGCGTAACTCATGACAAAATCGAAATTTGGCAAGTAATCCATGACCTGACATGCTTGCTCTACATCTTTTTTGACAGATCGGCGTCTGATTCCGGTTTCAAAATCAATGGTAAAGGGCAAATCTGATCCTGATCCAAAATAAACCCGATTCTTTTCCAGGTGCATGACTCTTTCTCCCAACCGATTGGAAATTGTAATTTTTCTGGGAGCCAGTCGGATTGCTTCTTCAACCAACCAACCGGGAATACGCACCCGGTTTTTTTCCACGATGCAGCCGGCATCCTTCAAGAGTTTTAATGCTTCCGGATGATCTATCTGCATCCCCGTTCGTTCTAAAACCTCCAAAGAAGCCAGATGCAATTCTTCCACTTGATCTTCTGTGACCCATTTTAATACCGGTCCTTGTTCTGAATAATTCGCTCGATGCCTGAACATTTGTGCCTCCTAAAATAGTTTCTCGTCATTTTAATTTTTAAACCTTAATCCTCAAAAGATTTATCTCTTTATGAAAGGACTTCCTCCTGAGAAAGTTCCCCAATAGAAGCATTTTGGGCTATGATGTGAGATATTTTTATCGGGCCATCTTCTTTGGCCAGAATAATTTCCTCATCCCCTAATTCCGGCTGCAATGCCACAGCCTGACGATAAGCACTGATCCCTTTTGCCAGATTTCCTTTCTCTAAATGATATCGCCCCACTTGAAACCAAACTGGCCCGGTGGGATCCAGATGCTGAAAAGCTTGTTTCAATAATTTAAAAGCCTCAGACTCCCGACCTAATTTCAGAAAATTCATTCCCTGATCGATCATGCACTCATAAAAATCCGGTTTTAACCTCAATGCCTCTGCAAAACAATTTTGCGCCGCCAGATCATCATCAAAAAAGGCACAACAACATCCACAGGTATAATAATCCTGGGCATCTGCTTTATCCCGATGGTCTGTAATGATGGTCTTGGCATACTGTAATCCACCGACAGCATCTTCATCATTTAATAAGCTGTCTCTGATCTCCCGTAACTCTTTAACTTTGATTTTCCTAAAAGCATCACCAAAGAGGGTCGGCATGTTCGCAAAACGCACCTTAGGCTTCCAAAAAGGCTGGTCCCGCACCCAAATTTCAGCGTCCTGTATATCATTAAATCCCGGTGACTCCAGTAGGATCTTCATTCCATCTCGATTCTTTCTTTCAATACCAAATAACTTGCATAAGTTTTCTACGTCATCGTTCATCATAGACTCAGCATCTAAAAATAGTTCGAGCTCATCCGTAATAAACAGCTTCACATTCTGTTCTTTCTGCTCCATGTATTTTTTCTCCTTTTCTATTACATTTACTTGTCCTAATAATTTTACCATAAAACCATCAATCATACCTTGAAATTCTTTAACTTTATTCTGGCCTTGCGATGTTCCTCATGACGTTTTTTCCCTTCTTCATAAAGAGTTCTTTCCTCTTCAGTATTAATCTTAAGGTCAGGAAGTTTACTTGGGATACCATTTTCATCCAACGATACCATCGTAAAATAAGCTGACAATGCTCTTTGGGGAGGATTGTCCGACCTTAAATCTTCCGTATCCACAGTAACAATCACCTCCATAGATGAGCTGCCAACATAGGCCACGGTCGCCGTACATGTCACTAATGCACCTATATAGATGGGTAAATGAAACTGTAATTCATCCACTCTGGCTGTAACGACATTGGTTCGGGCATATTTATAAGCCACAGCACCGGCAGCGGAATCCATCAGTTTCATAATTTCTCCTCCATGGATATTGCCGGCATAATTTGCCTGACTTCGCTCTGTGACGATGGACATGGTTATTTGGGTCCTGTTTTTAAAATTATCCATTGGTTCCTCCCAGCATAATTTTAAGGTTCGTTCCGTTCTCCTTATCATATGATTCTAGTCAGCATTCTCCAATTTTAACAAAAATATTTACCTTTTATTGTACCACAATATCTCTGAATTTTTTTCAATTTTAAATAAAATGCATGGGAAGATAAAAAAGTATGTTGTTATAACAACATACTTTGATATTTGTTATTTAATTTGCAATATTTACCTCTCGGATACTTGCCCTTTGTAAATGAAGCACAAATAAGCTGCTTTTGTTTTCTTATTCTATATTTTCTACAAACTGCACTTTTAGCCCATTGGGATCCAAAACAAAGAAAAACCTTACATGGGGATTTGGCTGGATTGGGCCGCTATGTATTGCTATCCCTTTTTCTTTAAGAAATGCCATCATTTTATCTACCGATTCAACCTCAAACCCCAGGGAAATATCCTGGCCCATATCTACCTGATTTGCCGTTTCGTCATGTAACAATTCAAGTTTAGTTTCATCGTTTCCCATAAAGGCAATTTCCACCGGACCGGATTTAAACCTGTGATCCAAGTTAAGGCCTACTATATCCTGATAGAATTTTAAAGATTCTTCCAAATTATTAACCTTTATGGTGCACCAACAAAATTTCATATTTTCTCGCCTGCCTTATTTTTCTATTTTCTTACTCTTTTCAGGAAAAGATTAAAACTACATCTTTCATCATATATTATATTATACTTATAATAAAAATATTTTCAATATCAGCGCAGGTCTTCCTGCTTCGCCACAAGCGGCGACGATTTTTTTAGGTAACAAAATGATTTAAACATGCCAGTACAATGTGGTTATTGTGGTGTCAATATCTTCACAGATCAGTCCGTTCATTTTAATGGACTGCAAATAGTCTTTTATTTCCTGTTCCTCGTCTGATGTTATGTCACGATAGGTTTTTACACGGTTAATATATAAGTCATATGCTTCTTCCGGTGTATTTTCCAGATGCCAGTGCTGCTCCTCGTATTCAAAACGTGGCTGCAAGCCTTGGTACCAAAGCAGCTCAAAGGCATAGACAATATCCAGATCGCTTTCCCGTCTTTCCTCGATCCCCACCAGCTTTTTTACCGCATCAGAAACAGGATCGACACGGCGAGTTGCTTTTGACAGCACACACCAGCCTTTGCTGGCCAAGGAAAGTTTTTGAAAAGTGACCGCACTCTGTACAGCCGGCGTCATTCGCGCTATGACAAGATCGAACCTTTTTTCCAGACCGGCCTCAGATAAATCAATTTCGTGCCAGTCTGCACTGCGAAATTCAACATTATTAATACGCTCATCTGCAGCCTTTCTCTTGGCAATCTCAATCATCTCAGGAGAAAAGTCCAGCCCAATAGCATCTTTGCATTTTCTGGCGATGGCGGTTGTGTAGCTTCCCGTACCGCATCCCACATCAAGTACGGATGCATCCGGGTTGAGCATTTTGTAGGTTTCAAGTAGCTGCAAAAAGCTGCTCTCTTCTAAGGATGAGGACTTGTTTTTTTCAAAGCCCGGGGCCCTCGAATTCCACATATCAATGCTTGCCTGTTTATTTTTTACCTTTAACTGCCACTTAGAAATTATATCTTCCATACTCATTTCATCATCCTTTCAAAAAAGAGCATTAAAAGCTACCACACTTTCCAAAGATCCAAGCACATATCAGTCACCCCCTGGTTCGCGACGAAAGATACCATCCCGGCAATATATCCACCTTTCTGACTTAGGCCGCTCCATTGAAAAGAGAATTGCTTTAGAAATTTTTTTGATATGATATTACCGCTTTAATGTTAAATTCATTTATCATTAATAATGATAAATTACCAAAGCTTCCCTGTAAAGATGTATTCCTTGTCCGGTGTCGGATATTTTATAATTTATCGGTTGAAAGAAATCACCATCTTCTTTTTAAACCTGCTTAAAATATGATAGAATGATTTACCAAAGACAAGGGAAAAAGCGACATTTCCTACGGCGTGAATGGTATCAAAAGGAAAGCTGATGGCGTAGGTGGCTAAGAAAGTTTCCCAGGTCAAGGGATAAATAAAGCCCAGCCAATGCCAAAGGTTCATCACCCAGCCAAACAAATAGCCGTTCACAAACCCTAAAAGGGCAAAAGATACCGGTTTATAGCCTTTGCTTTTCATGCCTAACAGTGCCCCGCTTACCCCGCACATTCCCCAACTAAACATCTGCCAGGGAGTCCACGGTCCCTGGCCTAAGAAGAAATTGGATGTCAGGGCTCCTAAGGCGCCCACCATAAAGCCGGTTTGCGGCCCAAAAACATAACCGCTAATCATAACCAGAAAGGTGGTGGGCTGTAGACTCATAATCACGGCAAAGGGCACCCGGGCAATGGCGGCCAGGGAAGCCATTGCTGCCGTCAGCGCCACTACCTTGGAAGAGACCCCCTGCTGCTCAAAGCGCAGGAAAAAAGTAAGCAATGCCATCCCCACGATGATCAGGGAAAAAAGAGCCCAATTAATACCGTAAAAAGGAGTTTCCGGCACTGTACTTAAAAGGAGCAGCAGAGCCATTAAAATGATGCTCACCAGGGGCAGAAGGTTCTTTTTCATCTCTTTGATCTCCATTTAATTCACTATAATTCCCTTTATAATTAATTGCAGTGCTAATTTTTAGACAAAAGTTTTATCAATTGATTAATGCTAAAGGAACACTGGGCTCTGGTAGCCACGACATTTTCCTCAAATTGGGGGTAGAGCAGCCCTTCTTTTCGCGCTGTCTCAACATAACTGGAATACCACTTAGGTCCTTCCGTCAATTGATCTTTCTTATCTTGCGGCAGGGCCCGGACCAACATTGCCGACAATTCCGCTCCGATGATTTTTCCGTTTCCGTCAAAAGTACCGTCCGGTCGGCCGTTAATATATCCCTGATCTACTGCCGCAGATATAAAAGACCGCGCCCAATGATTCTCAGGAATATCACTAAACCGGGCGGCAGAATCATTATTCCCTTTCGGCAAATCCAGCCCTGAAATCAAAAACTTGGTGAATTCAGCCCGAGTTACCGGTCTTTCCGGACCAAAAGTACCGTCCGGATATCCGCTCAAAACTCCTTCTTTCACTAAGGCCTCAATGCTTTCATAAGCCCAATAGTCAGATGATAAGTCGGAAAATAAGCCCGAGGTACCCGCGGTGCTGTTTTGAAACCCATAAGTCATATTGACGGGATGTGGTTTCCCGGCCAAAGCCAGCACAGCAAATACCGTGGTATTGACAGGGGAGGAACTGACTCCTTCCTTCCAGTTAAAGGAACCATCCTGATTCGCCAGACTGAGTAGATGGGTAACAGGGTTATGCTGCCCCACAGTCCAATCAGCCCCCTGAGGATTTTCCCCAGCCGCCAGGATCCCTTGAATCGCCCAGGCATTAGATGATGCATTCGCATCCCCTCCCATCCAATCCCCGGCGCTAAAGCCGCCGTTTTCCTGTTGCAGCCCTTTGATAAAGGCCAAGGCTTTCCGAACGGATGGGGAATCAGGGGTCTCTCCTAACATAATCAATGTCTGTATTGCAATTGCGGTATCATCCACATCACTATCCATGCCTTCCAGCCAGCCAAAACCCCCATCCTGATTCTGTTGACGGAGCAGCCAGCTTTTTACCTTATCCTTTTGAGGAATCTCCTTCCCCACAGCAGACAATGATAGGACCGACCACATATGGGCATTGATCATCCCTTGTTCCCCTTTATCAGGCTGCCAGAACTGTCCGTCCTCCTGTTGAAAAGAAAGAATTTTTGATGTCAGCTCCTGAGCCTCCGTAGAAGCACCCTGGCCCGCAGCGGCATACGCCAGCAACTGAAGCGCGTAGTCACTGGTTTCTTCCAGGGGTTGAGGGCTGTTCTTCAGAAAATCAAGGGGACTCTTTCCGGAAGGAGCCCAGGATCCATCAGCTGCATCTTCTCCTGCTGCTTCCAAAGCAATGATTACCCAGCCGGTCAATTTCTTACTGCTGGTTCCACCTTTTTGCGCAGTAAATCCTCCGTCTGCATTCTGCACCCCCTGAAAATATATCAGCGCCTTTTCAATGCCCTGTTCTCCCTGCTTACCACCGAAAGGCTCTCCCGCAAAAGCCGCGCCCGGGTTCAGCATTCCCCATAAAAAAAGCACACCAATTAAAGCAGTTATCAATTTTTTCATAAATTATCCCTCCCATAAAATTAAAGTTAAAGAGCTGCCGCCCGCTGATCAGTCAGATGAAGAGCTTCCAAAATCCTCTGTGCCTGGGATAAAGTTACCACCCTGTCTGCGATATTTCTGAAAAGCTTGCTCACCTGGGAAGCATAGAAGGTGGAATCCGCCAGCATTTCATATTTATCCCCCTGTCCTACGATCCTGCCGCCGGCCATGAGCAAAATATCCTCAGCATATTCAGCCGCAAATTCCACATCATGGGTAATCATCAAGATGCTTATCCCCTCTTTTTGCAGATCCAAAAGCATCTTGCCCAATTTTTCTTTTAGGGAGTAATCCAGTCCCCGTGTCGGTTCATCCAGCAACAACAGTTTAGGGCGACATACCAGCACAGAAGCAAGGGCGACCCGTTGCCTTTCTCCGGAGCTTAAGTCCCGGGGGTTTCTGTCCAGATGTGCCGTTAACCCTAATTTTTCCGTGATCTCTCCGGAAATCCCTCCGTCCTCCAAATGAAAATTTTTCAATGCAAAAGTAATTTCCTCCCGGACAGTAGGCAAAAACAAATAGTCATTAGGGTTCTGGGACAGATAACCTACCAAAGGAGCAATTTCTTCCACGGACATTTTTGCCGTATTGCGGCCTAAAATTTCTATCCACCCCCGATCCGGTTTTAAAAGACCGTTAATCAATTTAGACAAGGTGGTTTTTCCCGACCCGTTTTCCCCCATGAGCACAGTGAATGACCCTTGGGGTATCTCCAGATTAATATCTTTTAAAATCTCCTTCCCGCCCGGATAAGAAAACCACAGTTTTTCCATCCGCACCATCATCTTTTCCGTATCGCGGGGAGCTTCTCCGGTTATTTCCTGACTCGAAGAACCTTTCGGCATCTTAATACCCTCCGCAGGCCAATAGGTTCTGAGAATTTTTCTCCCGTCTTTCACCGTCACGGGAATTTCCGGGAAGCCGGCTCCGGCAAACAATTTGACCAAGGGAGGAATAAAGGGCATCTGATGCTCAGCAGCCCACCGGGCCAGGGTATCAGGAGCATGGTGATCGGAAAGGATTTTGCCCTGCTCCATCACCAACACCCGATCCGCCAGATGAAAACAGCGTTCCAGCCTTTGTTCAATCAACACAACGGTAATCCCGTTATCTTCATTTAAACGGCGGATAACAGTCAATATTTCCTCACCGGCAACAGGATCCAACTGGGAAGTAGGTTCATCCAAGAGCAGGATTTCCGGCTGCATCGCCAAAACTGCGGCCAGCGCAACTTTTTGCTTCTGACCCCCGGATAATTCCGGGGCAAAACCACCCATAATCCCGCCCAAATCCAATGCGCCGGATACTTCCATTAAACGACGCTTCATCAAACTGTCGGGCATCCCCAGATTTTCCATTCCAAAGACTAATTCCTGTTCCACCGATGTCATCACCAACTGCCCTTCAGGATCCTGAAAAACCATGCCCACTTTTCCGGTGCGCTTTCTGCGGTTCATTTGAGATACATCCTCTCTATCCAGCAGCACTTGACCTGATATCGTACCCCCATAGAATTCCGGGATCAGTCCACATATGGCTCTGATCAGAGAGGATTTTCCACAGCCGGATCCTCCGACAATCAGCACAAACTGCCCTTCCGGAATCTCCAGGTTAATCCGGTCTAAAGCTGCTTCTTCACGATCCGGATAAGTATAGGTCAAATTTTTGATCTGAATAAAGGCCACTTTCCCCACCCCCAACTCAACAACGCCGGCGTACTCAAAAGTACGATTAACACTCCTGCGTTTTTGACTGAATCTACTTGAATTCTTTCCATTCTGGGATAATATGCATAAGCAGATGTTCCGCTAAAAACTGCCCAAAGGCCAATACCAAGGCCGATACATAGTGCCACAATAATTATCCGATCTCTGGGACGCCACAGATCATGGCGAATAGCGGTCCGGGGACCGCTGCCATAGCCCCGGGCATGCATGGATTCCGCCAGTTGCAGGGCACGTTCCAAACTGGACAGAAGCAGGACGCTCATCACGGGAATGGATTTTTTGATTCTTTCCCACCAGCCTCCCTTATCAAATTTTACCCCGCGGCAACGCTGAATTTCCGTGATGCGTTGATAATCCTGGGTAATCAAAGGAAAAAGCCGGGTGGATAGGGTGATGGCTAAGACAGATTTGTTGCCTCGTCTGCTAAGAAGCTTCAGCACCTTATCAGGATGCACCCCATAGGAATAAAGGCAAAATACGCTGATAATCACCAAGAGACGTATCCCCATCCCGACACTGTAGGCTAAGGCCTCCATAGTGATTTCAACTTCTCCCAATAAGGGAATCCTGGGTCCGGTGAGCAATATCGTAGTGCCAGCATTAGAAAAAATGGCATTGATCACCATCATAAATAGCACCATAATCACGGTAAATTTTAAGTATCCCTTCCACTGTGGAACAATGCCGGCGGCAATGATCACCAGGCTTACCCCACCAAAAAGCGCCAAAAGATATACCGGATGAGAAAAGAGCAAGGCCAACAGAAAGACCACCCCGATAAAAGATACAGCTGTCAATGGATGGAGCTGGTGAATTAAGTTGTTTTTTTCTTTGTACGCCAGCATAATTCTCCCGCTTTCTTTTTTTATTAAAGCAATATTTTGAAATCTTTGCTAAAATCAGTCCGATAACAGGGGCAACCGGACAACTTTCCCGGCCTTAATGGCTGCGCTATACATCCCGCTGATTTTATTCGGCTCACTCGCCAGCAGATTTACCGCTTCTTCCAAACCTTTTTCGTCTGTACCGGACATGATCCAAAGAGGCGCTTTATCCCCCAAGCCGGAACCGGTAGCCAGAAGCACGCCGGTACTGCCGGAGACCCTCCGACCCGCTTCCCCGTTATATAGAAGCAGATCCAGCCCCTGGTCCGTAAAATGAACCGAACTCCCGGTTTTCCGATAGGCGTTATTGAAATCCTGGAGCCACTTTATCTGATTCAATTCCTGCCACTCTCCAAGAACCAATACCGGCCCTTTTCTTTTTTTTAGCACATTCTCGTCAATCTCTTTAATGCTTACTGTTTTTACTCCTTGCGTTGTCAAAGCTTTTTTCATCTTTTCGCCCAGCGCCTTTTTATCCGGTGTATACATCACCGTAGTGGCGCCTGCCTGTCCCCCGTAGCCGTGTATAAAAGGTTGGGGATAACTGCCGATCACCGCTGGATTGGCAGAACCCATACCATGCCAAAGATGATAATCCCACCAAACGACTTCTCCCCCCTGAAGATGATATGCGTCCGCTCCCATATCGGCACAAACCCCATTAACATAAAAAAACCAGTCTGTTCTTTTGCCGGAAAGTCCTCCTTTATCCGTCTTCAAACCATTAATCCCCTTAATAAAGCCACCGTCATAATCGGTTTCTATCTTCATATTAGCTTCCAAAAGATCTAAAACGGTCCCGTCTTTTTCTATTTCCACTTTTTTTGCAGTGATTACCTGAGCGCCAAAATCCTTGGTTACCAGCAAAGTAACGGCATTTTTCTTGACCGGTTTAACTGAATTTTCCGGTGTTTTCTGCTGATCAAGTTTTTTTAACGGGCCGGTGCTTTTTTCTTTTGCCTGATCTGCTTGCAGAGTAGATGTTTTCTTATTTGAAGCAGTCTCCCCTTGCACAGGCAGCTTTTTATCTGCCGATTTTTCTGAATCCTTTGACGCTTTTTCCGTCTTGATATCAGACCCGGTTTCCACTGTTTCTTTAGTTTCTTCGGCTTCTACCTTATTTTCTTCTTTGGTTTCTCCCCTTTCCTTTCCTGTATCGGTATCCATTTCCGTAACCGCTTGGGTGGTATTGTTCGACGGTGGATTTTCCGCTTCTTGCCCCCCGCATCCCCAAGTCATAAGTAGAATCAGAAAGAGCAAAAGCAACAAAGAAAAAACGTATTTCTTTTTCACTTCATTTTCACCTCCCGGGTGTTAATTTCCTTCGGCTCCTAAGTACCGGTACACTGTTACTGCCGCTTCTACCCGGGTCAGGAAATTACCGCCCCTAAAAGTATTGTCTTCATATCCGGTCATCAATCCCTGCTCATGCACAAAGTGAATTCCAGGCACCGCCCATGTCGGGATCCCCTTTGCATCTTTAAAGTTTAAGGACAGGTTTTGATCGGCGATCGGCGCCTTTTCCTGCATCCGGTAGAAAATAGCTGCGGCCTCATTTCTGGTGATATTGTCCTTGGGACGGAAGTTACCGCCCTCACCGGTAATAATATTCATATCATAAGCTTGTTGCACATAACCGGCAAACCAATCATCTGCTTTTACATCTTTAAACAATCCATTCCCATATACTTGAGGCTCCAACCCGGCACTTGCAACCATGATCTTAACAAACTCCCCTCGGTTGATCGACCGCTTGGGTTCAAAACCGCCGCCGGTACCGCTGATATAACCTTGTCCGGCCAGAATCTCGATGGCATCTTTTGCCCAAGCCATACTTTCATCCACATCGGAGAAGCTCTTTCCTTCCGGCAGTTGGAGCACGGCGATTTTAGTAAAATGGTCAACCCGGAAAACAACTAAACCAGTCTCCATGTCAATTATTCCCGGAACAGGCACCCACATTTCAGATTCTTCGTTATACCAAGCAGGGAATATTTGTTTCATCTCCAGTCCATCCGTAAAAGGTGTCCTGATCGCAATAATTGCTGACTGATTAAATTTCGCGCTCTCGGAAGCTAATTCATAAATAGAAGAGACTAATTTTACAGCAAACTGTTTGGGCCGGTCAGCGGAACCTACCTCGTTCAGCCTAATTTTTCCCCCTTGGCTCAGGGCTTGCGCCGAAATCAGTAAAGCTACTTCACCATCAGATAAAAATGACTCCTCTGTGCCTGCATCCAAGGATAAAGACACATTATGCTTTTCCAATTCTTCTTTTAAAGCAACCGCCTCTTGAGCCGTCATTTTTTTATCAGCATTCAGCAGTTTATTTTCCTTTAATCCTACCAGATTGTCTATGTATGCTGTGACCATCGATTTTGTAATTTTCTCCTCAGTCCCAACAGAAACACTTCCTGCCCCTGCTGAAGCACCACTGGGCCAATCAGGCCCATGGGTATCCATGGCATCCATGCTGTACCACCAGAGAATTTTGTCCCCCGCTTTTACCTTGGTCACTCCGGCCGCAACCTCAGGCACGGTATTGTTGACCTTAAACATCCAACCGTTTTGACCCTGATTTTTTTGGCCTTCAATTTCCACCACCAGATCTTCACTGTCTTTGGAAGCTGCCCAGTCCAAACCAGCGGCATCCAAAGCCCCCAACGCAGTCCAACCATAGGTGTCCTTTTTGGATATGGTTACATTGTCGGGTCCAAAGAGGACATCCTTCGCACCGCCTTTTCCCACAATATATACTTTTACCGTTATATCATCGGAACTGCCGCTGCCACCGCCTCCCCCGGAATTTCCCTTATCTTGCAC
This sequence comes from Dehalobacterium formicoaceticum, assembly GCF_002224645.1. Classification (NCBI taxonomy): domain Bacteria; kingdom Bacillati; phylum Bacillota; class Clostridia; order Eubacteriales; family Peptococcaceae; genus Dehalobacterium; species Dehalobacterium formicoaceticum. The sequence goes on from NZ_CP022121.1 coordinate 3,720,825, forward strand.
GATAAAACTTCCATTATAGGTAACTACATCGGGATACCCTTGATCACTGCTGTTTGATACCGTAAAATTTATCGTTCCCTTTGTCACATAGGCGATGTTTACCTGACCATTTTCACTGGTATAGCTTGTCTCTCCAACCTTAACAGCATAATTACCAATAACCCCTTTCTCCTCTTCAGTCAAATCACTCAGCCCGTCCGGCCAATTATATTTTTTCGCGCCGATGGTGATGGTAACCGTCTCTCCTTCCTTAATATTTGCCGGACTGACACTTACCTGGGGTAAATAGGTTTTTCCCACCCAAGTGGTATTATCGGCGGCTCCGATATAGAAGACGATTTCATCTCCATCCTTCACCTTATAACCGCCTGATCCCAGATCAAAGGCACCGGGTTCAATCTCCCCATCCCGGATTACGTAATACAACCAATTTGTATTTATCCCTTCGACAATCCCCGTCTGACCGGCTTCTCCTTTGATCCGGCTGATCCAACCGTCAAAATCCTCAACCTCTTCTTCTCCCACCGCTTTTTTTAAGGCATCCAGAGCGGTGCCGGTCACTGTTACTTTCTCATCCGCCAGGTTGGTTTCATGTCCCTCCACCCGTACCCGAACAGTTTTTTCCTCAGATGGATCACCACCCGGTTCACCGGAGCCTCCGGAACCTCCATTACCACTTTCCACAACCTGGGCCAAGGCCATCAATGCAAATCTGGTCGCTATCAAGTCTGAAGAAGCATTGGCCACATGACTAAATGAACCGTCGGACAATTGAAAACGGAGCAAAGCATCAATCATGTTATCATTATTCTTCTGCCATCCAACTGCAGTAACATCCTTTTCAATAGCCAATAAACCCAATATTACACTGGCGGTAGACTCACAGTTTTCTGTTAAAGCATTTGCATCCGTACCGAATCCACCCGTCTCCTTCTGAACACAGTGCAAATAATCCATAGCTTCTGCATAAGCTGCTTCCACTCCATCTGCATCTTGATGGTTGGCTAGTGCCACCAAAGCAAATCCAGTAGAATCCGTATCAGGAGTCTGATCTTTATTAGTCCAGGAAAAACCGCCGCTCTCGTTTTGCTGACCTAACAGATAAGCAACAGCAGCTTCCGTGTTATAGTTCCCGTTAGTCCGATCCAAGGCAATCATCGCCCAATAAGTCAGCATCGTTTCGGCGCCAAAACCTCCGTTGTCTTCCTGCAATGCGGCTAATTCCGCAACCAGGTTTCTGCCTTCGATATTCGCCGGATCCTCTCCTGACGCGTCTATGCTAAGGATCAAAGACAAATAATCCAAAACACCGGCCTCTTCATTTAAAGTATCTAAATTCCATTCCGGCAGCTGCCATGGATCATCCTGTAAATTCTCCCCAGCCTCCGTCAATCCCACTATTTCCTGCCAATGGGTTAAGTTATTCTTGTTGTCCGCGTAAAAGATGACTGTCTTTTGCTGGGCTTCCTTATAAAAATTAACACTTTCACTAGCGCTAACGATACCGGAAAAAACAAGTAAAAGAGTTATTAGAAGACAGCAAAGCATACTTTTCTTAATTTTCATGTTTATCCCCCTCTTTTTCATTTTTTCTTTAAACTGAAAATACACGTTCAGACAAGGTCAATCTAAAATTTCTCTTAGCTTCAGCAAGGTTGATCCTTTTTGATAAACAAAAAAAGACATCATCCAAAAAGATGATGCCTCCGTTGTTCGGTCAGCGTCACTAGCTCATTTTCTATAACCAGGTACATTATTTCGTCAACATATTCGGATCTGCTTCCCATATGTTTTTCATGCAAAGCTCGGTATTTTCATTAAATAAGAACGCCTTATAATTTTATAGATTTAGTGATTTCTTCAATTCTCACCGGTTCCCAATCCTGGATAATAACCTTCAATTCGCCAAATCCCGTACTGCGAATCAACTCAATTAGTTTTTTCTCCTTTTCCGTCACCATCATTTTTAAATTAGCTTCTTTCACTCGATCCCCCTCCCATTTGATTTTATTTTGTCCGAATAATTATTGATGCCTAAAACAGAGTTTTTGGCATAAGATGGAGTTTTGCTCCATCTTATGCTTAACAATCGTTATCCAGGAACTTAGTGCTAGTTAGTTATTTGATAAAACTCCTGATTTCTCGCCATCTAGCTTACTTAATTTAGCTGCAGCCTTGGCCTGTCCTTTTTTCAATCCAAAATAGTATCCCAAAAATCCTGCCCCCAAAGCAGCCTGGAGCGCAAAAAGCAGACTTTCCGTTTCTCCTCCCGGTGGTTCCCAGAAAGGAGTAAACCATGGCTCATAAGAAGGATCAACTTCCGTAATGGCTTCTTCCGCAAGACCATCCGCGCCGCCAAATTCAGAATCTTGCACCAAGAATAAAGGAGTTACGGCTAAAATAATCACGATTAGAATCAAAATCCAGGAATACTTCATTTTTTATTTCGCCTCCTTCTTGTTCGGGGAAATCAGATTAAGTAATCCCATTTCGTTCTTGCTGTAAGTTGTCAAGAAATTAAAAACGACAACGGTTAGCAAGCCTTCACTGATCGCCAAAGGAACCTGTGTTACGGCAAAAATACCTAAAAATTTAACCGCCGATGCAGCAATTCCGCCCACTTCTGCTGGAAAAGCCAATGCTAGCTGGAGGGAGGTGACAACATAAGTCATCAAATTCCCCAAAGCGGCGGCCAGAAATACGGCAATTCCGTTGGATAAACCGACCTTCCTCGAAAATACAAATACACCGTATGCAACAAAAGGACCTGCCACACCCATAGAAAAAGTATTGGCTCCCAAGGTGGTCAGACCCCCATGGGCCAGAAGAATTGCCTGGAACAACAAAACAATGCAACCAATCACACCCATAGCAAGAGGCCCGAATAGCACAGTGCCCAAGCCAACCCCTGTAGGATGGGAGCTGCTGCCTGTAACTGAGGGAATCTTCAGCGCAGACAAAACAAAGGCAAAGGCACCGGATACTCCTAACAGCAACTTCAGCTCTGGGTTTTTGGAAACTTTTTTAGAAATGGATATAATACCCAGGATAATAAACGGCAAGGTCAGCACAGACCAGAAAATTGCCCATTTGGCAGGTAAAAATCCTTCCATAATGTGCATAGCACGAGCTTCTTGGGGAAAGAAACTAAAAATTCCTAACATAAGTATAAAAGCTGCAAACAATTGCAAATACTTTTTCATGAATTTTTCCTCCTTTTTTTGTTTTTATTTCTTGAAGGTAACAATTTCAAACTACCTTAACCGCCTCCCTCCCGTAATATAATCTTTTATAAAATAAAAATCCCCCCTAATTTTAATACAGGGGGGAATCTACATACAGTAAACCTTAGCAAGCCAAGCCGTTCTCTCCTCGGGCTACAGCTTTCTAAAAGGCAGGTCTTCTGGCTCTCGTGTCATCCTCCTCCCACGCCTTCCCATCCACATAAAAACCGGATAGTGACATCTTGGGGATTCGTCTTCGATTACAGCGGCGGATCCGCACCGGAATAAAACCGGTTTCCCTATTCTCCCATACAGGCACCTAATAGATCAATATTAAATTTTATTTCTATGCAAACAAAATATCTCTTTGAGATCAAAACACACGCCTTTTTAATATCTTTATGCTAAAAGCTTATAACATGCAGGTTTCTACTAGTTTATCTTCCAGAAAATCCTTGCATACACTATTATTTGTATCTTACTACAATATTTATAACATAGGTGGTTTAAAAAAGCAATATATGATTCCACAGCAAAAAGTTCAATTTACGATTTTCTACCCTATATGTAGTGGACAATGATAGCTCGTGATACTCTATATAGACTGAATTAGGCAAAAATAGGGGTTTCTGCAGCGGTATTAGTGGCAGTTAGTTATCGGATAAAAAATTACCCGGCTCAATCCTGGCCGGGTATCATAACAAGAAAGGATTGTGTTGAGTTGTATCTGGCGAATTTAAAAAATAAAAATAATCATCAAAGATAATACTTACTACAAGAAAAATGTACCTAGACCGGCATAAAGCCGGCCGAACTACCAAATAAGGAATAACAAATGGCAAATTCTAAAGCGTTACCTAAACCTCACTAGAACCGTAATACAGTATAAGTGAGAGTTTATTCATAGACAAAGTGTACCCCATAACAATTTTTGTTAAATTTGATTTTTATTAAATTCATGATTAAATTTATAATTTATTCCTATTATCAATAAATCAGTGCTATAATATGCTAGTATATAATTTTTGCTTTAAATACAGGATCATATTATTGGCCATAATAGCCATATTAATTTAGCCGGGATATACCGCCCGGAAATATACTACAAGGAGAACTGGAGTATGATTACAAAGACCACCAACAATCGTATTATATTGTATCTGCTCTTATGCTCCTTATTTTTATCAAGTTTCATAATTATTTTAAATACCGGTGGCGTTACCTCTTCTGATATGTTTGATATTTCACCTCTATGCGGCAGAAGTGAACATTCATCAGTGAACGGCGGAGCAAATACCGGTCTTTTTGATTATTTAGCCGCTGCAAACACCTCTATGGAATCCTTTATTTTTTCGGTAAAGCAATTACGGTGGCTGGCTGCACAAAACAGTCTAAGTACGCTTATTGCTATCGTCATCATCCAAATAGCCTGTTTTATCCATTATTCAAGGCTCTCGGATCAAGCCTATACACAGTCTTATTTCAGCGTTGTGCTATCATTTCTCCATAAAACAGATGGTATGAAATGACATGGTTAAATTCATGATGGGATAATAATATGTCCCTTCCGGATAAGTCTTTTTTTAATATACTTATCCGTGACATTTCATCCGTCTGGATCCCGCACTATTGAAGAAATGCAGGGTACATGACGGATCACAATTGGAGGAATTATTTATGAAGTCAAAGCCTGTATTTTTTATAATCGTTTTATTAACTGCTGCTTTGTTTTTGCTTGCTGTATTTGGATTAAAAATTGGCAATTTTGAGCTTAAAGGTGCCGACAAAATGCGTTACGGCATCGACATCAGGGGTGGAGTAGAAGCCACCTATGAGCCGAAAGACCTGGACCGGGCACCAACTGAGAGTGAACTCCAGGCAGCAAGAGCCATTCTTGAGACACGTATGGATGCCAGTAATATTACTGACCGGGATGTTACCGTTGACAAAAGTAACGGCAAGGTTATTGTTAGATTCCCTTGGAAATCCGATGAAGCAGATTTTGACCCGCAAAAAGCCGTATCCGAGCTTGGCGAAACTGCTAAGCTGACCTTTCGGGATCCGGATGGCAATATTGTCTTAGAAGGCGCAGATGTTAAAAAAAGCTCCGCCCAAATACAACAGAATAATATGCAACCTGTTGTCACACTGGAATTATCCAATGATGGCGCGGTTAAATTTGCCCAAGCTACCGCAAGACTGATTGGACAAAGTATTTCCATTTATATGGATGAAACCCTAATTTCCGCACCAGTCGTTAGATCACAAATTACCGGCGGCAATGCGGAAATAACAAACCTGGAAAGTTTGGAAGAAGCTTCGGCACTTTCAAATAAAATTAACTCCGGTGCCCTGCCTTTTTCACTAGTCGTAAAAAATTTAAATATTATAAGTCCGACGCTGGGCAGCAATGCCTTGTCCGTGATGGTTATGGCAGGAAAGGTGGCATTTGCCCTGGTTTGTTTATTCATGCTTCTCTATTATCGCATACCCGGACTGGTTGCATGCATCGCTTTACTATTACAGGTAACCGGCCAGCTATTAGCCTTATCTATACCCCAGTTCACACTGACCCTGCCGGGTATTGCCGGTGTGATTTTATCCATCGGTATGGGTGTGGATGCAAATGTTATCGTATCTGAACGGATTAAGGAAGAGCTTAATACGGGAAAAACTTTGCGAAGTGCAATTAACAGCGGCTTTGAAAGGGCCTTTTCCTCAGTTTTTGACGGTAATATTACGGTGATGATAGTAGCCATAATCTTGATTATTTTCGGCTCCGGTTCCATGCTATCTTTCGGTTATACGCTTTTATGCGGCGTGATCATGAACTTTGTTGCCGGGGTTACGGCATCACGTCTTATGATACGCTCACTCAGCAATTTTAAGGCATTACAAAGACCGCAGTATTATGGTGCAAAGGAGGCTGTAAAATGATCAGATTCTATCAGCACAGAAAGATATTTTTCGCAATTTCTATTCTCCTTATCTTAAGCAGTATTGTTGCCGCTTTTATCAACGGCATTCAGCTTGATATTCAGTTTAAGGGGGGCACGATCGTCAAGTATACCTATTCCGGCCAAATTAACGCGGAGCAGGCGGAGAAAATTGTGGAACAGGCCGTAGGAAGAACAACCAACTGCCAACTCCAATCCAATATGGCTAAAGATGAACAAATGCTCATTGTCAGCCTGGCAAGCAATGAAGCTCTTACCTCACAGGAGCAAGAAACCATTACATCGGTGCTTACTAAGGCATTTCCCGACGCAAAGCTGGCATTGTCCGAATCCTTAACCGTTGAGCCATTTATCGGCAGACACTTTTTTATAAACGGCATGATTGCGATCGGACTATCATTTCTCCTTATTCTGGTGTATGTGGGACTGCGGTTTAAGAACATCGGCGGGCTTTCCGCAGGCGCTATGGCAATTGTAGCACTGCTTCATGACGCTTTAATCGTAACCGGTGCTTTTATCATCTTCAAAATACCGTTAAACGACTCTTTTATCGCAGCCATACTGACTATTATCGGCTTCTCTATTAATGACACCATTGTGATTTACGACCGCATCAGGGAAAATGAAAGGCTGTTGGGCAAAAAGGTCTCAACAGAAGAGTTGGTTGACACCAGTATCACCCAATCAATGACGCGTTCAATCAATACAAATGTTGCCGTATTTATGAGCATTACTGTTGTATACATCTTTGCCCAAATCTATGATATTGGATCTATCAGAGCATTTGCTCTGCCTATGATGTTCGGCATAATTTCCGGCTGCTACTCTACAATTTGCATTGCCGGACCGCTATGGACCATGTGGCAAAATCACAAGCAAAAAGTTAAATCCGCTCATGCCTAAATAATTCGAAAACCTAACAAAAGCTAATGAAATTCAAAAGGAAATGTTCCGGAGGCAAAAATAGCTTCCGGAACATTTCCTTTTTTTATTCTTTTCATGACACAAGGGGATAGGTACCTCGTTTTATAATGCAAAGATTCAGTTATACTAACCATACACCTAAAAATCTAAACTTGATTAGCCAGGACAGCTTGTACTGCTTCTTTGATTTCTTCATAACCGGTGCAGCGGCAGATATTTGACTGCAGCCATTCTTCCATCACCAGGTCATCCGCATTAGGATGAATAGTTGCCAAAGCATGGCAAACCATTAAGAAACCTGAGGTGCAATACCCGCATTGAAAACCCCACTTTTCCACAAATGCTTTTTGAATAGGGGCGTTTTCCAGACCTTCCACAGTAGTAATTTTATGGCCCACGGCTTCTATGGCCAGCATCAGACAGGACTTAATAGGCCAACCGTCAATAAGCACGGTACAGGCACCGCAATCCCCGTTCTCACAGCCCGGCTTGGCACCGGTTAATCCGCAGTGTTCCCTTAATACATATAATAAGGTATCAGATGGTCTAATGGACACCGACCTGATTTGATTGTTAATATTCAAATCAATATTATTTTGACCCGCATGGTAAATCTGCATTACTCTGCCTCCTCCAGGGTGGTCAACGAATTGAGCAGGGTATTTTTTAAAACATATTCTCGGAATTTTGCCGAGCCGACACCATTATCCAGAATGGGTGCCGGTAAATGCATCAGAGCATCACTGACCCGCTCCTGCGGCGATTTACTTCTGTTATTGAGAGCATCTTCCAGTTCCACTGACCTAAAGGGGAAGGAACAAACCCCGCTTAAACCTATCCTGATCTTGCCATCCTTTTTGATGGCTGCAAGGGAAACCAGTGGATAGTCTATTTTTTCATTTTTCGTTTTTTTTACGTGGATATAAGGAAGCTCAAGATAATCCTGACTGATGATCAACTGTACCAGGAATTCCCCACTTCCCAGATTAATTCTTTCCCGAAAAATCTCTCGGAAAGGTACTCGTCTCGTCCCGTTTATTCCGGCGACAACAGCCTCACTGTCAGTAAGTAGCAAGGGAAGTGATGTCTCTCGGTATATAATAGTGCCGCAAATATTACCTCCGATGGTAATCTTCCCTTGCACGGTGTGATCGGCTATGCGACCGCAGGCCTTCACCAAAAGAGCGTATATTCTTGACTCGGTAATCTGGGTGAGTGTTACCCCAGCGCCAATGATAAGTTTATCGTCCCTAATCTCTAGTACCCGACATTCGGGAATGTTTTTTAAATCAATCACTGCCTGGGTATGGATATTATCCGTCCGGGCCATGGTGATGATTTCCGTACCCCCTCCGTAATAAATAGGGGATCTATTTTGCCTGTTTAATTCATCGAAAGCATGTGCCGCCTCAACCAGGGTATCCGGTCGATAATAATCAAAATCAAAGGGAATCATGTCATCCCTCCTGTTTTCGTTTTCCAAATAAATTCCGGAGTAATGGGAAAATGGTTTAAGTCCACCTGGGCCGCCGCGGAAAGAGCATTAGCCAAGGCACCGGGCATGCCGATGACACCATGCTCTGCCAATCCCCGGGCACCGTAGGGTGCATCTACCTGGGGGGTCTCTACGAATTCCACCAGATATTCCGGATTTTCTCCAAAATGCATTACCTTGTAGGTACGAAGACTGGTGTCCAGCACTATCCCGTCCGCCCCATATGTATATCCTTCCCGACTGCCCATGCCCAGTCCCATGCTCATCCCCCCGGTAATAAGACCCCGGGCAGACTTGGGATTAATCACTTTTCCCACATCCATCACTGTGGCCGCCTTAACCAATCGATAGGTAAATTCCTCAGTATCATATTCCACCTCCACTGCCTGGACACCCACGGTCCAACCCGGGCCAGGTTTACCCTTTCCCGTTTCCGGATCAAGGGGAGTAAGATGATTCATGATATAGCTTCCCCGACCTAAAATTTGTCCGGCAATACCATTGCCGTTGGGGTACTTGTAACCATGGATCACATCGGCAAATGCCACATAAATCTCAGGATCTTCCTTCAAAAGGACTTTTTCGTCGGCAATATCCAATTGATCCGGCGAGCATCTCATCACGGTGGCCGCTAAACTTTTCAGCTGACGGATCACGTCTTCTGCTGCCTCCAGAACAGCCTGTCCCATCATAAAGGTGGTCATGCTGGCCACTGTCTTCCAGTGTTCCGGTGAGGTTTGGGTGTCCACATCCAGATAAACATGGATGCGATTGACATCCATCTTCATTTTTTCCGCCAATATCTGAGCGGCGGTAGTTTTCATCGCCGGACCTATTTCAGTTGCTCCGCAATTTAGGTTGATACTGCCGTCTGTATTAAAACTGATAAACACTCCTGAGATAGCATCGGAGGGAGAATTAGAGGTTTTCCAAAGGCAGCTGATCCCTTTAGCCCGTACTTTGTTTCCTCCGATTTCCAAACGCATGCCTTCCTGCCAGTTTATTAATGCTTTCATTTTCTCCAGACACTGAGTTAAATCCCCCAGATTACTGGAAGTTAACTTCACCTGAGTAGGAGAGAAATTACCAGGTTTGAGGGCATTTTTCAGACGTAATTCTAAAGGATCCATTTTTAGAAGAAATGCTAATTTGTCTACCGCCCGTTCCATACAGAAGGTATATTCCCCATGGCCGAAACCTCTCAAAGAAGTGATATAGGGATGGTTGGTATAGACACAGTAAGCGTCACACCAAAGGTTTTCAATATTATAGGGGCCAGTGCAGTCAATAGCAATGGATTTAGCCATACGGGGGCCAATATCGGCATAGCCTCCGCAGTCTACCAGATAGGTAAATTCCGCTGCCTTAATGATGCCATCTCTGGTGGCGCCTAATTTAATTTTTCCTTCCAGCCCCATACCACAGGGTGATACGGTAAAATCTTCCTCCCTAGTGTTGACGATTTTCACCGGCCTGCCTCCCACCGATTTGGAGGCCATATAGGCCAGGATCTCCAATTGGCCAGTTACCTTACCTCCAAATGCTCCGCCCACCAACGTCGTACGCACAATAACTTTTCCTTCATCAAGCTGAAAGATCTGGCTCAAATGCTTCTTGACAGAAAAAGGGGCTTGAGATGAGGTGTGAATTATGATTCTCCCGTCGGGCAAAATTTCCGCCCGGCAGTTTCTCGTCTCCATAGCCACGTGATTTACCTGGGGATGGGAGAAACTTAGTTCTACCACAGTATTACTTTCTGCCCAGCCCTTTTGCAGATCACCTTTACGTATTTTTATATGATTATTAATGTTGGTGCCCGGTATCGACGCAATTTCCTGATTATCAGCATACTGCCCCAAGTTTTCATGAATAATAATGGCTTCAGGCTTCATGGCATCTGACGGGGAATTCAACGCAGGAAGAGGTTCATAGTCAACTTTGATCCTTTTTACCCCTTCCATAGCCTGCCATTCATTCTCCCCAACCACCAGTGCCACCGGCTCACCAAAATAGCGTACCTTGTCCTTAGCGATAGGGGGTTGGTCAAATAAAGCTGTGCCGATCAAGACCGGGAAATCGTTACCGGTGACTACCGCCCGAACTCCGGGGGCAGACAAAGCTTCATTAATGTCCAGGGACTTGATCTTTCCATGAGCAATGGTGCTGGTTAACATTTTTACATATAAAATACCCCGTTCATGGAAATCATTATTGTATTTCGCCCTGCCGGTGACCTTTGACCAGGATTCCTTTCTGGGTACACTGACGCCAACAGCCATAATTTTTCCCCCCTAACCATGTCTTATCTATCTTATTATTGCACCAATCGTGTTTTATTATGATAATCATAGCAAGAACAAGCACAGCAGTGAACTCGTTCAGCTAAAGCTGAACATCGGGGCCTTCAGATGGGGAATCTACCCCACCTGAAGTGAAAATAGGAGCTCCCACTTATAGAAGTGGGAGTCTTGGAATTTGATAAAAAAAACAGCACTCAAATATGGTGCTGTTCTTACATTAATTTAAACGATCCAAAACCTGCAATTGGGAAAATAAGCTCATTAATTGTTCTTTTTTTCTGGGGATGGGTGTTTCTTCTTTAATCGCCTTGTTTTTTACCAGTTCGTCAAAGACATCCAGCACCCAGGGTTTCCTCAAATTAGCCTTTCTTAACACCTGAGCATTACGAAATATTTCCTCCGGCAATCCTTCGGCAATGATTTCTCCCTTGTTCATAACAAAAATATAGTCCGCCCAAGCATATATCTCATTTAAATCATGACTGGATAAAATCAATGTCGCCCCCGTTTGATTAAAATCATCCAATAACTGCATCATTTCCGCACAATAATAAGGGTCCAAACCGGCGGTAGGTTCATCCAAAAAGATGACCTCCGGCTCCATAGCCAAAATACCGGCAATAGCTACTCTCTTTTTCTGTCCATGACTGAGAAAATGAGTGGGTTTATCTTTAAAATCCCAGGTACCCGTTCTTTTTAAAGCTTGTTCTACCTTGGTACGAATTTTTTCTTCCGGCCATCCCATGTTCACCGGGCCAAAGGAAACATCCTGATATACGCTGGCTGAAAAAAGCTGGCTATCAGGATCCTGAAAAACAATCCCTACATTTTTGCGCAGTTCTTTCAAACTTTTGGAGTTATAATTAACTGAAGCCCCTTTATAAATGATCTTTCCTTTTTCCGGCCGATGCACGCCATTAAAATGTAAAAAGAGGGTAGATTTCCCGGCACCGTTATTCCCCACTACTCCAAACTTTTTCCCTTTCTCAAATTTCAAGGATAGATTTTTCAAGGTAACCGTGCCATCCATATAAGAAAAATTCAGGTTTTCTGCCTCTAAAATATATTCAGACATTATTGACCTCCTAAATGAAAGCTAAAATAATCAGTCCAAGGTCTATCAGACTAAAAACAGCAATATTCGCCAGAGAAAAGTGATATTTGGGGTTAATCACCTTAAGTTCGCTTTCATAACCTCTGGATAATAAACAATCATATAAAGCTTTTGTTTTAAAAAATACTTTCTGGCACAGATTTCCAAAAAGGATGCCAAAAGAGTAGATCGACCGCTTAAAATTGCAATATCCCCAGCGGGAAGACTGGGCAGTGTAAATATTAAAGGCCGTTTCCACAAAAACAAAAATAAAGCGGTACATCAACATCATCAATTCCGCAAATATCGCGGGCACCTTCATTTTTTGCAGCAGATAAATCAACTCAATCATCGGTATGGTTAAGGCAATAAAATACAGGCAAGTCACCGCGCTCAGCGCCCGCATCATAATGGAAAAGGATTGAGCCAGACTGGTTTCCGTGACACCCAGATAAAAGCGTCCCAGTTTTAGACTGGCCAACATTCCGGCAGGATCATCAACAATGAGCACACCAATGGTCACTACGCCAATCAGCAAAAAACTCAATGGTACGAGCATCAGTTTGGCAACTACCCTCCAGGGAACACGGGCTTTAAAAACCAAAAGACCCAACATAATACCGATAATAAGCAAATGAATCAGCGGTTTATGAGCCGTGAAACAAATAACCAGAGTAGCCATGGCAAAAGCAAACTTCTCCCCAGGATGAATCCCACGCATTTTATTGGTATAAACAAATTGGTCCACATAAAACATGATTAACCCTCACTTATCTGCAAATGAAAAATCCCTCAGCCTCCAGCCAAGGGAATCCATAATGATCCTTATATAATAGTCTTCCCAGTTTCCTCTGGCGAAAACTTTTATTTAAGGCAGGTCTTCTGGCTCTCGTGTCATCCTCCTCCCGCACCTTCCCACCCTGAACCTACCAGGCAGTGGCATTACGGGGATTCGTCTTCGATTACAGCGGCGGATCCGCACCGGAATATACACCGGTTTCCCTATTCTCCTTAACGGCACCTAAAATACAATATTCATTTAAATGTATTTTACATCAGTAATCTCCAAAATACAACTACTTAATCAAATGATCTTTAATTCCTTTCACACACTTACACAAAGAAACCTGTACATATCTCCCTGTCTACAATATAAAGACCTAAAACCAATATTAATAATTAAAAACTCCTTCCGAAATACAGAAGGAGTTCGTGATTTCGGTAATTTCCCGAAGACAGATCTTCTACCCAAGATAAGTGAGTTTTTTTAACCATGAATCTCCTTATATCGGAAATACCGATGGATGGCTTCTGTCACTGATTTCCTTACAGTACGTCCGATCATACCACCTACTACAGTTGCCGTACCGGCATAGGGGAGGCTTTCCCCTTTCCCGGTCGCGGCAATGACTACCGCATCGGTAGATGTACCGGAAGCGGGTTCACCGGTAAATATATCCTTAATTTTCAGATCTTGCAGAGCCATGGTTTTAGCTTCTGTGGCCGTGATCACAGCATTGACCATGCCTCCCTCGGTCAAATTGCCATCCACAAGCAGAATGATGTTGATAGTACCCATACCCTGAAAATCCATGGGTGGAGGGGTGCCTCCCGCTGCCATGGCATTACTGGTTCCTGCAGTGACAATGGCAGTAACTGATATATCCTGATTACCTTCAGACTCCACCGCTGCATCTTTCACATGGGCAGCCGTCATCATGCCCACACATTGATCCGGTGATATTTCAATTTCTTTAATCCCCTTGGCAAGATCCTCCATAGGGTCATCCCCGGAATAACCGGATATGACCTGTTGGTTTACGACAAAATTGGGCGTATTGAATCCTCCGCCTAAGACGGAAGAATTTAATGTGATCAGTTTTTTTTCTGAACAAAGCACTAATATATTATTTTTTTCATATAACCTGATCCCCGGTACTTGAATTTCATATTCAAACATTTTACCTCTGCACCTGCCTCAAACCTACTGAAATCCCCTCTCAAACCTGGATTTTTTTAATATGCTTTTATATTATGTCATCGCTCCTTAAGATCTAAAAAAATTTTTCAGCCCGGCCCAGATTACAAGCCGGGCAAAAAATTAAGGAGTTGTTATGGCTAAAATAATAAAACCTCATCTTCTTAAGAAAATGAGGTTATAAACAATGCATACTGCGCACCCCTTTTTCCGCGAAAGGAAATTACACCTTTCGAACTAGGCAGGTTTCCTGACTCACATATCATCATTTTGCTTTCCTATCATGAAAATCCTTAATGGATTTCAAAGCAAAACTCCTCGTTTACAGTGGCGCGACCGTCCAGGATTTTAACCTGGTTCCCTATTACCCCTTGATGATTCTTATTCAAGGGCACCTAATTCCAAGTACTATTCATTTGTTTGTAACATTCTAACACCTAACCTTAAAGAAAGCAAGAAATATTTCACAATATTATTCACAATCTTTTGGGCTGATCTTAACCACACTTACTATATCCGCAAGATCGGCAGAGGACGCAGCCTCCTTCATGTTCCAGATCACCTCCGCATTCCGGGCAGGTAATATCTTTCTTCTTTTCTTGTTGCTTATAAAGATTCTCAACTTCATTGGCCATATCATTCAAGTCATGACCATTGCTTTCCATCACAGCAACGTCCAAAACCTTTTCTAAAGAACGGGCGATGGCATCGGGACAAGACAAAACTCGGATATTTGTCCCTTTGGATTTACGGCTTAGGGTCGATGGGCAGCGGATTCCTTTCATTTGCTCAATCACAGCATCGGGGCTGATTCCCGATCTTAAAGCCAGTGACACCAGACGACTGGTGGCTTCCGTCTGGGAAGGGCATCCTCCCCCTTTGCCCAAATTGGTAAATACTTCACAAATTCCATTGGTGTCATAGTTCACCGTGATATATAAATTCCCACAACCGGCAATTGCCTTTTCCGTGATTCCCTGGGTGATTTCCGGACGAGGCCGAGGAGCAATCTTGCCATCACCCGAGGTACTGGACACATTTATCTGATCCGGATCGGTCACTTCACCTACATTAAGTACCTGACCCTCCCGCGACCCATCCCGGTACACAGTCAGTCCTTTACACCCCAATTCATAAGCCAGGAAATATGCTTCTTCAATTTCTTTTACATGAGCATTTCGGGGAAAATTAATGGTTTTACTTACGGCATTATCCGTATACTTTTGGAATGCGGCTTGCAAGCGGACATGCCAATAAGGAGAAATATCCTGAGTTGTCACAAAAATACGTTTCACCTCATCAGGAATACCTTTAATCATGCTCACAGAACCAAGTTTTTTGACCTTTTCCATTAATTCAGGTGTATAAAAGCCTTTTTCCAAGGCAAGGCGCTTAAATACAGGATGAACCTCCATCAGTTTGTCTTCATCCATGCAGACCTTGGTGTAGGCCACAGCAAAAAGAGGCTCAATCCCGCTGCTGCATCCGGCAATCATACTGATGGTGCCGGTGGGGGCAATGGTGGTGGTGGTGGCATTTCTCAGGGGCATGTTTTCTTTTTCCCAGCGGCTTCCATGATACTGTGGAAAAGTACCTCGATCTTGCGCCAAATTCATGGAAGCCTTCTTAGCCTCACTATTGATAAATTTCATGATCTGTTCCGCCACAGTGACAGCTTCTTCCGAATCATAAGAAATTCCCAATAAAGTTAAAAGATCGGCAAAACCCATCACCCCCAGACCGATTTTCCGGGTTTCTTTGGATCGGGCCCCGATTTCCGGTAAAGGATAGGTGTTGGCATCAATGACGTTATCCAAAAAATGAACGGCCAGATGAACCGTTTCCTTCAGCTTTTCGTAGTCAATGCCCCGACCATCATCTTTTCCCATCCGGGCCAGGTTAATAGAACCCAGGTTACAGGACTCATTTGGCAGCAAAGGTTGCTCTCCGCATGGATTGGTGCTTTCAATTTCCCCCATATGCTGCAAAGGGTTGTCCCCGTTGATGCGATCCAGAAAGACAATCCCCGGCTCCCCGCTTTCCCAGGCTTTTTCCACTATCAGCTTAAATACTTGGGCTGCATCCAGAACACCCATCACTTTTTTCCCAATAGGATCTCTCAGCGGATAGGTTTCTTTTTTTCTCACCGCAGCCATAAATTCCTCGGTAATACCCACACTGAGATTAAAATTTGTCAACTCCGATTTATCTTCTTTGCATTTAATAAATTCTAAAATGTCAGGGTGGTCAACCCGAAGAATACCCATATTGGCACCCCGGCGCTTGCCTCCTTGTTTGACTGCTTCTGTAGCCGTATTAAAAACTTTCATAAAACTAATGGGACCGGAAGCTACCCCACCGGTGGAACGCACAACGGAGCCTTTTGACCGGAGCCGGCTGAAACTAAACCCGGTTCCCCCGCCGCTCTTATGGATCAATGCCGTATTCTTAACTGCCTCAAAAATCCCCTCCATCGTGTCGGGCACCGGCAAAACAAAACAAGCCGATAGCTGCCCCAATGGCAGCCCCGCATTCATCAATGTAGGGGAGTTGGGCAGAAAATCAAGGCTCGTCATCAGATGATAAAAACGATCGTGAAGTGCAGCCACCTCTTCTTCCTTAGCTCCATAAACCAGATCTATCTCCGCGATCGACTTGGCGACCCGATCAAACAACTCTTCCGTACTTTCAATTATTTCTCCTTTTTCATCTCGGTTTAAATACCGGCGCTCCAATATTGCTAAAGCATTTTCTGTTAAATCTAACATTTTCTGTACCCCGCCAATCATCTATTTATTAATTCATGAAAGTAATATATACAACACCTGCTTCTTTTTTCCCTTTTAATAGCTCACAATGCCTTAAAACAGTAAATTGTTTTTCGATTTCTGCCAAAGGCAGCGCAAAACGCTCCACTAGTTGATCCCGGGTAACCTGTCCCTGCTCCCGGACAAATTCATAAATATTTTTCTGTAAATCAGTTAATCCTTCTGTTCCCGTTTGACCGGTCATTTGGCGATGCATTTTAGCGCTGTGCACCGCTGCAACATCACAAGTCTTGGGAGGCTGAACTCCAGCTACGAAACAATCCTCACAAACGATTTTCCCATGCAGCTTCATTTCATCTCCTGCCGGGATTTCCACCCGGCATTTTTCACATAAAGTCACCTTATTTCCTCCTTTTCTCAATAAAACTAGCCTTATTTTCTTCTATTATTATATCTCATATGTTTTATCTTTTTGGGAGAAGACCTTTTTCTCTTTCTCCTCTTTCATTGTAGTGATTAAGTATTGCAGATACTTAAAAAACACATATAAGGTAATCAACACAGCCAACCACAGCTGCAGCCACGCTAGCTCATGAAGGAGAGGTATCGTTTGCTGCCCCTTGGTAAAAAAATCATCTGCCAGCTTCATAGCGGTAGCGCTAATCACAAGGGGAAAGGTAAAGGCAGAATAACTAGTATAGAATTTTAAGCTCAATAATCTTGGCAGAAGAATTAATATCGCTGCATAGAATAAAATTGACATGGTGAGCAGCAGTTTAATAAGCATTATGTTATGCTCCGTAAAGGAATTTAAATACCCTGCCAGAAACATACTATTCGGTGCCGCTAAAATCACTAATGTGGGCAAGGCAGCCTCCGGCATATCCTTCACCCTTAGGACCCGGTATAAAACAAGCACCAAAAGGAAAATGTAGACTACCAACCCCACCCAAAAAGCCATTTGCCCAACCATCTTTATCCCCATGAAAGATGCTGTTACACTCATCACCGCAATACCTGCATACATAACGAACCAGGTTGGGAAAACATATTTAATGTTAAATTGCATGGTAAATTTTAAGCTAAACCAGATCATGAATATAAGGTGAAAAATTCCTCCGCTTACCCATATAATAGCAGAAAACACTGGAAAATATGGTTTTATATAAGAAGCTAACACAGTCATAGCCATAAAAAATGTTGGAAATACACTGGCTACGAGAGGGTTATTTAATTCCGCTTTTACCTTTTTAGAATAAAATATGAGTTTACCCATAAATAATAAGAATAGAATACCGGATACCCCCCCCAGAACATTCCTAACTGTCCCACCATAGGGACCATAGGATTGGAGAAGGTTACCCAAAGAAGCAAACCCTAAGATAAATCCCCCCAAAGGTAAAGGATATTCATAAAGAATCGTCTTCATGATCAAACTTCCTTTTTCATAATCTACATCTTATTTTTCATCCGGTAAAAGCTTTTTTCGATAATATCCATCCGCCATATATAGAGCAGCAACAGGATTATGTCCCAAGACCCGATCTTTTACTGCGAGTACCGTGACTGGAGCTTCGGAATGCTTGATAAAAAGAGTATCATGACCGACACATAATCCCAGCAGGATATTTAACTCTGTCATAGCTTTATTTAAAAACACCGCCTGACCGATGGGGTTACACATCGCTTCAAAGGTATCAGGACGTACTAGCTCTTGATCCTTCAGATGCAAAAACTCTTTTTTGGCGACACTGCCGTTTTTGCAGATCACGGAAGTCACCGTGAACCCATGGGCCGTTAAAATTTTATGGAAAATGGCCATTTCTTTTTTTAAACCGGTACAAAAAGCCACACCCAGATTGGTAAAGCCGCATTTACGCGCAAAATCCATGATTTCCTCCACCCTGGTTTTTTGGCAATACCCTTCACTTTCTACAAGGGCTGCCTTCTGTGCCCATAAAAGCTCTTCTCCGGTATACATTTTTAGAATTTCATCCAAAGATTCATCATCCAAGGTAGGGCAATTTTTCGGCAATCCTTCCTTTTCCCCTTTGGAACACCCATGGATTTTGCAAACGCCGCAAGAATATTCTCCGATACCCATCTTATCATCCCTCTCTGTCATTGATCTTTCATCTTATAATTCTAACGCATTTATGCCCGAAAAAGAAGTTAAAAATATTTTCATCCATAGTTCATCAATGGGAACAGTCTTCTGGTTCCAACTGGCTTCGAGAAACAGAAAACCAGCCGTTAAGCTGGTCATTTGCCGCCGCAGTAACTGCGGCATTTGCTATTTCAATTTTCTTAATCTTTAAAGCAAGATGTCATTGGGTATAAGAAAACACCCTTGAGGCTGAGAAAAATATCCCTTTGGTTTACATATGCCGAGTATCAAAAATACGTTTACTCTTTTTTTCACTTCTTCCCAATGCACCGCAGGGCAAAACCTCAACGTCCACCATGATACCAATTTTAACCTTAATGTTTTTTTGCAAGCGTTCTCCTACCGATCTGTGGTCATGACCTTCCTCCCCTTCTACCTTTACCGTCATCATATCCCTTCTCTCTTCGCGGGAAAGATGAATCTGATACTCACTGCTGCAGCCGGGGGTAATGTGTAAAACGTGGTCAATTTGTCCGGGATAAATATTAACCCCTTTAATTTTGATCATATCGTCTGTGCGTCCCTGAATCCGGTCAATCATAGGATAAGGACTGCCGCAAGGGCATGTGTCAGGAAGCATGCGGGTAATATCATGAGTTCGATATCTTAATAAGGGCATTCCTTCCTTAGTCAAAGTCGTAATAACCAATTCCCCTTCTTCTCCCATGGGTAATTGTTTTTCTGTTATAGGATCAATGATTTCAAAAAGCAAATGATCAGACCAGTAATGCATCCCCTGATGTGCCGGGCAATCAATGCCAATCCCCGGTCCATAGACCTCGGTCAAACCGTAAATATCAAAACTGTCAATACCTAAGTATTCTTCGATTTTGGCCCGGGTTTTGTCCCCCCACCGTTCAGAGCCAAAGATGCCCATTTTCAAGTGGATTTGGTCTCTTAAACCTCTCCGAGCAATCTCTTCGGCCAGTAAGAGGCCATAGGAAGATGTTCCGCAAAGAACGGTTGTTTTTAGATCAACCATCATTTCCAATTGTTTTTCCGTATTACCGGGACCTGTAGGGATGGCCATGGCTCCTAATCTTTCCACCCCGGCTTGAAAGCCGATCCCAGCTGTCCAAAGCCCATATCCCGGGGTTACCTGCACCCGGTCTCTTTTGCCCACGCCCACGGTTTCATAGCACCGGGCAAACATTTCCGTCCATGTTTCCACGTCTTGTCGGGTATAAGGAATGATCACCGGTTTACCGGTAGTTCCTGATGAGGAATGGATGCGGATCACTTCTTCCTCGTCCACAGCCATCATACCCAAAGGATAGGTCTCCCGAAGGCTGTTTTTGTCAGTAAAAGGAACCCGCTCCAGGTCTTCGATGGTGCGAATATCTCCCGGTTGAATACCGGCTTCCTGAAGTTTTTTTCGATAATAAGGGGATTTTACGAAAAGTCGTTCCATTAAAGCCCCCAATTTCTGTTCCTGTTCAAAAACCATTTTCTCCATACTATATCTTTCCAATTGAATTGCCATCCAATTTTCCTCCATTCTCAAAATGAATAAATAAAACCAGGGCTATGCCTGGTTAACGTAACAAACCTCACCTGTACTCAGCTAGCTCTTCTCATCTAATCTCTGCTCATCTCTTATATTCATTTTTACCTAACTAATTTGCCGTAAGTCTCTCGCCTTTCAGGCGTGAGCCAAACGCCAACAAAGTCATGCATTAGCAGTTCTAAAACTTAGCAAGAAAACCACTTGCCAAGTTAAGAACTTGCGCCAAAAGAAGAATCATCTGTCTCAACTAAATGAATTATACCATAAGGATTTCACTTCTGCCATAACTTTTTTATTTTCCTGAAAAAGTGTTATACTGTATACACAGAGAAAACAGCTTGCGCAAATGCAGAAAAAGAAATAAAATGTATACTAATTAGGTATTTTTCACAAGGAGGGTTTCTATTGATTAAAAAGTTTAAAAGAGTGCTCGTAGCCAACCGAGGGGAAATTGCCATACGAGTTTTCCGGGCTTGCACAGAGCTTGGTATTCGTTCGGTTGCTATCTATTCCAATGAAGATAAATATTCTCTTTTTCGTACCAAAGCCGATGAATCCTATCTCATTGGAGAACATAAAGGACCAATCCAGGCTTATTTGGATATTGACGAAATCATCAGTCTCGCCATAAAAAAAGGAGTGGATGCTATCCATCCCGGCTACGGTTTTCTTTCTGAGAACCCGGAATTTTCACAAAAATGCGAAGAAAATGGCATCGTTTTTGTTGGTCCGACCCATGTAATGATGGATCGGTTGGGAGACAAAATCAAATCGAAATTATTAGCTAAGGAAGTAGGTGTCCCCACCATTCCCGGGGTAGAAAAACCCATTAGAACAGATGCAGAAGCCAAGGTATTCGCAGAACATTGCGGTTATCCCGTGATGCTCAAAGCAGCAGCCGGCGGCGGCGGCAGGGGCATGCGTATCGTGAATGATCAGGAAGAATTGCTGCCTTCCTTCCACAGTGCCAGAAATGAGGCCAAATCTGCTTTTGGCATTGATGATATTTTCATTGAAAAATATCTGAAACAACCTAAGCATATTGAAGTACAGATTTTAGGGGATAACTACGGAAACATCGTTCATCTCCACGAACGGGATTGCTCCATTCAAAGAAGACACCAAAAGTTGATTGAATATGCTCCCGCTCTTTGCTTATCCCAGGAAAAGAGAGAAGCTATTTGTCAGGATGCTCTGAAAATTGCTCAGTCGGTGAATTATCGCAGTGCCGGCACCGTGGAATTTTTGGTTGATGCCGATGATAATCATTATTTTATTGAAATGAATCCCCGGATTCAGGTAGAGCATACGGTGACGGAAATGGTTACCGGCTATGACTTGGTGCAAAGTCAATTGCTCATCGCCCAGGGTTATCCCTTGGATTCTTCCCAGGTTGGCATACCTTCTCAAAGTGCGATTGTGCCTAGAGGTTACGCTATCCAATGCCGGGTAACAACAGAGGATCCCAGTAATAATTTCGCCCCCTCTGTGGGGACCATTGATGCCTATCGCACCGGGTCGGGATTTGGGATTCGTTTAGATGGAGCCGAAGGCTTTACTACAGCAAAAATTAACCCTTATTATGACAGTCTGCTGGTCAAAGTTACGGCCAGCTCTCGCACCTTTGAGGACACCATTCGCAAAGCCACCCGTTCCTTGAAGGAATTAACGGTGCGGGGCGTGAAAACCAACGTCGGATTTCTCATTAATGTATTAAACCATGAAAAATTCCACCAAGGGGCCTGTGATACCGGCTTTATCAACAATCATCCCGAGATTTTTGATATTAAACCTAAAGCTGATAAAGAATTAAGATTGTTAAAATTCGTCGGTGAAATCGTGGTCAACGAAACGAAAGGAATTAAGGGAGAATTCGACATTCCCTTGGTGCCTCACATTGAAATCCCTCAGGATTTAAGAGGAACGAAACAAATTTTAGATGAACAGGGACCGGAAGGTCTAGTAAAGTGGATCCAGGCCCAGAAAAAGCTCCTCCTGACGGATACCACCATGCGCGACGCCCATCAGTCCTTAATGGCCACCAGGGTCAGAACCAAGGACATGGTCAAAATTGCCCCTGCTACCTCCCTTTTGGCGAAAGACCTCTTCTCCCTGGAAATGTGGGGCGGCGCGACCTTTGATGTAGCCTATCGTTTCCTGAAAGAATCTCCTTGGGATCGTTTGGAGCAATTAAGAATAGACATTCCCAATATCCTTTTTCAAATGCTTTTGAGGGGAGCAAACGGCGTTGGTTATAAAAACTACCCGGATAATGTCATCCGTGCCTTTATTAGAGAATCAGCACAAAGCGGCATTGACGTCTTCCGGATTTTTGACTCCCTGAACTGGCTGAAAGGGATTGAAGTTGCCATCGATGAGGTTTTGAAAAGCGGTAAGGTGGCCGAAGCTTGTATCTGCTATACTGGAGACATTCTGGACACTTCCAGGGATAAGTACTCCCTCCAATATTATGTGAAAAAAGCCAAGGAGATTGAGAAAATGGGCGCTCATATCCTGGCCATTAAGGATATGTCGGCTCTGCTTAAGCCTTATGCGGCAGAGAAGTTAATTAAAGCTTTAAAAGAAGAGATTTCTATACCCATTCACTTCCATTCCCATGATACCAGCGGTAACGGCGTGGCCTCCATCTTACTGGCCGCAGAAGCAGGGGTGGATATTGTGGACACAGCCTTAAACAGCATGTCAGGGCTCACCAGCCAGCCGGCTTTAAACTCTGTTGTTTCTGCCCTTGTCAATACGGAACGAGACACCGGCCTTGATCCCCACGGTATCCAACAACTGTCGGATTATTGGGAAGCGGTACGCCCTGTCTATAATATGTTTGAGTCGGAATTGAAATCCAGTACGGCAGAAATTTATGTTCATGAGATGCCCGGAGGCCAATACTCCAACTTTAAATCACAGGTAGACAGCTTTGGTCTGGCCCATCATTTTGCCGCTGTCAAAGAAATGTATAAAACGGTGAACGATATGGTGGGTGACATTGTCAAAGTAACGCCATCCTCCAAGATGGTGGGGGATATGGCCATCTTTATGGTGAAAAACCAGCTCACACCGGAAAATATCTATGAAAAAGGCCGTGACCTTAATTTCCCAGATTCCGTGGTAGATTATTTCCGAGGTATGATGGGCCAGCCGGAGGGAGGCTTCCCCGAGGAATTACAAAAGCTGATTTTGAAAGGGGAAGAACCGATTACCGGACGTCCGGGGGAAATACTGCCGCCGGAAGATTTTGCAACCATTGCAGCGCATTTGGAAGAAAAATATGATCATCAATTCAGCAATCAGGAAATCTTATCCTATGCCCTCTATCCGAAGGTTTATGAAGACTATCTTCATAGCTTGGAGGAAAACGGTGACTTAACCAGGATGGGCAGCGATATCTTTTTTCATGGTCTGAGAGAAGGAGAAACCTGCGATATTGAAATTGAGGAAGGTAAGAAGCTGATTACCCGCCTTTTAGAAATTGGAAAGCCGGACAATGAAGGATTTGTCACCTTGCAGTTTGATATCAACGGCAACAGACGAGAAATCAAAATCCGGGACAAGGGATATAAAATTATAAACACGGACTCTGAATTCAGCAAAATGGCCGACCCTGACAACCAGATGGAAATCGGTGCCAGTATCCCCGGTTCCATCTTAAAGGTCCTCGTCAAAGAAGGAGATGAGGTAAAGGAGCATCAAAGTCTGGTCGTCATAGAAGCTATGAAAATGGAGACCAACATTACTGCCCCGGTGAGCGGCAAAATTGATGCCCTGCTGGTGAAAGAAGGTCAGCAGGTAGATACCGGCGAGTTATTAATTAAAATGAAGTAAGTGAATAAAAGGCTGCTGCATACGAACAATTTAAGTTCGAACTGCAGCAGCCTTTTTCTTTCATTATTCTAATTACTTCATGAGGTAAAGAATTCTTTACTTCAACGGACTGACTTCGTGAATATAGCAAAAACCCCTCATGGGATTGACTGGTAAAAAAAACGCTCAAACCTTTTGATTTAAGCGTTCTAAAACAATTTCTTAACCTGTTTCTAGGCTTTCTTAATATCAGTTATTTCTGCAATCTTTTCTTCTGTACCTTTCTGGGCATTGCGGAATTCAGCCAGACTCTTGCCCACCGCTTTTCCCACTTCCGGCAATTTTCCCGGCCCAAAAATCACCAAAGCGATACCGGCAATTAACACCAGTTCCGGCACACCAATGCTGGGAATAAAGCCAAAATTCATAAAACTATTAATCATGATCTTCCCTCCTATTTGGTTGCGTTCGCTTCATCATCCAGGGGTAACCCTGCCGCCTTCATCACCTTACCGAATTCTTCTTCATATTCTTGATAGGTATGAACCTTAACCGGATAGTTCCAAGGATTAATGTGTCTCTTGATTCTGCTGTTATTCGCCAGATTTCGCGTCGGGCTCAAGAAAAGCCCGGGACCATGCATCAGTTTGCTAAAAGGGAAATATGCCAAAAGAACACAGACCAAGAACAAATGAATATAAAACATACTTCCGATTCCAACAGGCACTACCGGTTGAAAAGAAATCAGACCCATAGCCAGCTCCTTAACTCCAGCGACATCCGCCCGGAAAAAATACTTCATTAAGACACCGGACCCGGCAATGCTTAGAATCAGGAAAAGAGGAAAATAATCAGCAGCCAGGGATACGTAACGCACCATGGGAAGAGCAAATCTTCGGATTAAAAGATAAGTAAGAGCTGCCAGGATCAAAAGATCTGTCAGATAAAAGGTATACATACCAAAATCAAAGAATCCGTCTAACCCTTCCAGGAAGCCTACCAGCCAAGGGGTTTCCGGGGTAAATAATCGTAGGTGCCGTGTAATAATGATGAAAAACGAATAATGAAAAAGCAAGGCAGCTAACCATAGCCATTTTTCCCATATATAGGTGATATGGCCTTTTTCCGTGATTTTTGCCGTTGTATTACGGAACAAAGAGCGAAAGAGGAAAACCTCTTTTGCCATTCTGAGCCAAACACCCAAAGTAGTTGTGGGATTTTCAACCTGATCGGATTTAATCCAATCATGAGTTTTTTGCTGACCACAGGTGGTAGGAATGCGGTAAGGCACCGGAGATTTAGCCCAACTTACAATCCGATAAACAAGTCCTGCAATCAAAACAGCAAATGCCAAATAAGGTATAAATACACCCAGAATATATTCTCCCCCGGCCATTACGCCTATATAAGGGATTAATATTAAGAGCACGATCATTAATAATGCAAAACCAACGCCCATTTTTAACCCTCACTTTTCCTATGGTTTTTGTCTTATTATCCACCTGGAAGAACAGCTTAATGTTCTGTTTCTCCTGCTCTTTCTTTCACGGCGACGGCCATCTTATATAAAATCGTCAGAACTAAGGCTCCGATCGCCCAAACACCGACAGTAACCATCAGCTCGATCAGGGAAGGCAAATACTCTGTAATTCTTTCAAAGGTATTGGGAATAAAACCACCAATAATCAAAGCTAATCCTTTTTCAATCATCATGGCCACAAAAACAAATGCACAGGCCATACCAAGATATTTTTGATTCTTCCGTGTTTTGGGATTTAATAACAATACCCATGCCACGAGAGCCAATACCGTAAATACTGCCATGAAAGGAACCAAAGCCGTATGCCCCTCCAAGCCAACAAATAAATACTGCAAGGTATGCATATGTGTTGGAACTTGGCTATAAAAAGCTGTGAAAAATTCTAACCCAATAAAGAAAAGACTGATTGTCAAAGCATAGGTGATAATCACAGAAAGTTTATTCAACACCTTGTCCTCCACCTTAAAGCTGGTGAATTTCTTCAAAAACAGCATTAAGAGGATTAATAAGGAGGGCCCGCTGGCAAAGGCCGAGGCTAAAAATCGTGCCGCCATAATAGCCGTAAGCCAGTAATGCCTTCCCGGTAAGCCGGATATTAAGAAGGCGGTTACGGTGTGAATGCTCACAGCCCAGGGAATTGATAAGTAAGCTAGACGTTTGACCCAAGTGGCCGGAGAAACAGAGTTATATTCCGCCTCTAATACGTTCCAACCTACCAAAAGATTAATCAGCAAATATCCGCTTAAAACTACCATATCCCAAAACATCATGGAATGAGGAGTTGCCATAATAATAACATTGAATAACCGATCCGGTCTCCCTAAATCTACGATGATAAACAAAAGACACATAATGACAGCAGAAATGGCCAGAAATTCACCAAAGATGGTTACTTTGCCAAACTCCTTGGCGTTATGAAGATAATATGGTAAAACTACCATCACCGCCGAAGCGGCAACCCCTACAAAGAAGGTAAATTGACCAATATACAGGCCCCAGGATACATCTCTTCCCATATTTGTAACTGTCAAACCATTTTGGAATTGATAAATATAGGCGGCAAATCCGGCCGCTATCACAGCCGCAAGAAATCCCAGCCACAACCAATATCGTTTGCTTCCGCGAAAAATATGCTCAACCATAGCGGCCCTCCTTATATAATGTAGTAAACATTGGGGAATGTCCCCATACTGGCACTGCGTTGAATGGTAGGCTGACTCTCCATCAGCTTACGTACTTCCGAATTAGGATCATTCAAATCCCCAAAATGGAGAGCTCCATTTCTGCAAGCTTCGACGCAAAGAGGTAACTCCCCTTTAACCAAACGCTCCGCACAGAAATTGCATTTTTCTACCACACCTTTGGTGCGAGTCGGATACAACATATTGGCATCTGTAATTGAGGGTCGAGGATCTTGGAAATTGAAGCTGCGGGCTCCATAAGGACATCCGGCCATACAAAAACGGCAGCCAATACAACGGTGATAGTCCATCATCACTACACCGTCTCCTCTTTTAAAGGTGGCTTTGGTCGGACAAACCCGAACACAAGCCGGATTTTCACAATGATTACAAAGGAGCAGAAAAGGTCGTTTCATTAATTCCTGGCTCATGCGCTCATGTCCCAAACCCGGAAAAGAGTGTTCAAAATCTTCCTTCCAGATCCATTTTATTTCTTCTTCTTTCGGTTTGATCTCGGGGACGTTATGACCTTTGTGACAAGCGGCGATACAATCATCACAGTTTTCACATTTCTTGGTATCAATTACCATTGCCCATCTTTTACCGTCACTGGTAACGGTACTCTGATACTTGCCTGATCCCACCTGAGCAAAAATTTTATCGGCTTTGGCGGCTCCCAATCCCAAAATACCCACGCCGCACATGCGAATAAAATTTCTTCTGTCAAGTTTCATTATAGCTCACCCCCGATATGACATGTCCAGCAATTAGGATTAACATCAGAATAGGTATGACAAGAGTCACAGAATTTTTCTTTATCTGAATGGCAGCTTAAGCAGGTGTTTTGTAAGCTCATTTCATATTCCTTACCATCGGTGGCAACATAAGTGTCAAGACCATTACGTACTGATTCAATACGCCATTCATTCAATAATTGCATATGGTTGCTTCTCATAAATTCAGTATCTTCAATACATTTTTTTTCATCTAAGGCTTGAATCTCCGGCGTATTCAGATCCAATTCCGGTGCTGCAGAGCTTTGACCAAACATGTTAAAAATCGGATAAGTTAAAGCCAACACTACCACAACCAATAGGGGTATGATGATTTTTTTATCATACATCTTGCTCACCACCAGTCGTTTCAATGGGTTCCCCTCTTAAATTCGTTTCACGTACCCGGTCCCCTTCATCTTTCATGACCAGTGCGTTTCCTAACAGCTCATGAACACCGCATACCTCCACCCCAGGGTTCCAATATTGCATGAGATGAGGCATGGCTGCTCTGTCTAAGGCACAAATACATGAAAGCATATTCACGTCATGCTGCTCCTGAACATGTTGCACCGCATTGGCCCGTGGGAAACCGCCCCGCATTCTCATTTCCAGAAACTCATCATTGTTTAATCCGGATCCGCTGCCACAGCAATAGGTTTTTTCCCGAATGGTATCATCAGGCATTTCATAGAAGTTGTTGACTACATTTTTTAAAATATAGCGGGGTTCTTCAAACAGTCCCATCGCTCGGGCAGGATTGCAGGAATCGTGATAAGTCACACGATAACCATCATTCCGGCTGGGATCAAGCTTCAGCTTTTGATGACGAATCAGATCTGAGGTAAATTCAGTAATATGAACCATTTTGGTGGAAAGAGTGTTTTCAAACTTCGTTCCTGTAATAGGTGAAACAGGCGTTTCCAGAAAATCAGCCGGACCATTCATGGTATCCATATACTGATTAACTACCCGCCACATATGGCCGCATTCTCCGCCCAGGATCCATTTAACACCCAGACGCTTCGCCTCCGCATACATTTTGATGTTTAGTCTTTTCATCATTTCATGGGAAACGAATAGACCAAAGTTCCCGCCTTCTGAAGCATAAGTGCTCAGGGTGTAATCCAATCCTATTTCATGAAAAAGCATTAAATAACCCATAAAGGTGTAGATCCCGGGGTCGGCAAAATAATCACCGGACGGGGTGATAAAGAGCACCTCGGCGCCCTTGCGATTATAGGTGGGCTCAATGCGTATTCCGGTAATGTCTTCAATATCGTCACAAAGCATATCAATGGTATCCACTACGGCATGAGGTTGGATCCCCACGTGGTTTCCTACACGGAAACAATTGGATACAGAGGCCAAAATCCAATCCGTGTTAACCCCCAGCAAACCTAAAAGTTCCCGGGCGATGATGGTAATCTCCGCCGTATCAATCCCAAAAGGACAATAAACAGAACAGCGGCGGCATTCGCTGCATTGGAAAAAGTAATAGAACCATTCTTTGACCACATGTTCCGTTAAGTCACGGGCACCGACCATTCTTCCCATAATCTTACCGGCTTTGGTGAATTCTCGCCGATAAACAGAACGGAGCAGCTCTGCCCGTAAGAAAGGCATATTCTTCGGATCTCCCGATCCGAGAAAAAAGTGACATTTATCCGCGCAAGCTCCGCAGCGCACACAAACATCCATAAACAGCTTGAGAGAACGATATTTATCTAATCTCTCTCGTAATCCCTCTAATAGAATCTCCTTCCAATTTTCCGGCAGCTGCCAGTCATCATCTTCCGGGCTCCATTTTCGAGGGTTTGGCAGTCCCAAGACTTCATGATGTTTGGGATTTGAACCATAGTTGTAAGTGCCTTTTCTGAATTCAAAGGGAGCGTTAAACCAATTATCTTTTGGCATGATAATTTTGTTGCTCACCAAAGAATCAGCTTTGGGTAGTGAACTCATTTTTGCACCCCTTCACAGCTTTTTTCTTTATTGCACAGGAAGCACCATCATCATAATCTTCCTCGGAGTTTAACCCCTCAGCCAGAGCATTGGATCTCCGGAGCAAAGCATACACTCTGCGATTTGCCTGATCCACTTTAATTTGATAAAGATTCTCCCTGCATTCCGTGTAGATATCCATGGACATGAGCAAAAGGAAATCAATCTGACCGGCAAATTCTTGCCAATTAATCCATAATTCCTCTTGATGGGTGTAATAATCTTTCATTTGCTTTTCTACGATATGCTTAAAATTCTTTAGAAAGGACAAGGTTTGAGAAGGAGAAAAATCCTGTACAGCCCAAATCCTGATAATTTTATCCAGAGAAACCGCTACATCTTCTTTTTTCTCTTTCTGGGTAAACCAGTCGACAATCCCTTCCACACCCTGACGCAGGTTATACCCCACCGGATTGCCAAAGGGGTTTTTCTTATTTCTAAAAATACGCACTGTCTCCTGGGGATACTGATTTAAGATGGCTTCAAACCAAGATTCAATCAGAGAAGCTTTATGCTCCTGGAAAAACTCTGCTAAGTTTTGCCTTTTCATGTAGTTCTAACCCCCTTCTCTGTTTCAAGGTTTCCCTTCATTGTGCATCGGATGCTGATTGATCAGTTCGTGATAAAGCTCCGGTCTTCTAAAATCTAAAAAGAAACTGGCACTCATCACTTTTCTTTCTTGCCGGCGCATCTTGTTAATCGGGGCTCCTGGCAAATCAACCACCAACAGGTTTTCCCCTTCATCGAAAGATTCCGCCACCACATTGCCCTTGGGATCCAGCACCATGGCACCGCCGCAAAATTCTTTTTCGCCACCGTCAGAGCCCACTAAATTACAGGCAGCAATGTAAACTCCATTATCATAAGCTCGCGCCGGCATATATTTTAACCAGGAATTCCGGCGGTTCCCCATAATCTGGGGTGATGCATGAGGGGCAAAGATAATTTCTGCGCCTTTTAAAGCTAACACGGTGCTTAGTTCCGGAAAATGCATATCCCAGCAGATTCCGATGCCAAATTGGGCCTTTTCCCCTGAAAAAATCGGCAGATCATCACCTGGCGTAAAACCATCAATTTCGCTTTTTCCCAAGTGAGTTTTGCGATAAGTCAAAAGCCTCCCGTCAGGGAAGGCAACCAACTGGGCAATATAAGGTTTATCGTAAGGGGAGACTTCCGGCAAGCCGGCCATAATCACCATCCCGTAACGCCGGGCCAGGTTCTGAAGGGCTTCAGAGCTTGGTCCCGGCACAATTTCTGGAATTAATAACCCCTTAGTCTTATTGTAGCCGGTAATACACAATTCGGGGAAACAAATCATATCTGCCTTTTGTTCCGCTGCTGCTTCTGCAAATTCTGCGATTTTTTTTAAATTTCCCTCAACATTGCCTGTTTCCGCCTGCATTTGCGCCAAGGCAATTCGTGTATCTTTCATGGCTGACTCCTTAACAATGGTCCAGATTAATCTTCTTCATCAAGCAAAAATTCCAGGTATGGCCGATCTAAGCTGGCCAGACCATTGACCATTAATTCCACCAAACCATCATACTGTAAGTTGTACTTTGCCGTGGCCCCATAATATTCTAAAATATCCCGGATCGCTCCTTTACAATTGGAGCATGGTGCACAAATATACTTAGGAATCTCAGTATTTTCAATGGTATCGGCAAAAGCATCTAAGATTTGCTTAAACTTCATCCTGGTACTCAAGGTATTTCTAAACTCAGCAAAATTCAAATTATTCATAATAGCAAAGCCGCCACCGCCGCCGCAGCAATAGTTATCCACACCATGGGGCGTCATTTCCCGGAACTGAGGAGCAATCACCTTTAAAATTTCTCTCTGGGGTTTGACAATCCCCATTGAACGCACATAATTACAGGGATCATGCAAGGTGACCGGGAAATTGTTTTTGGAAGGATCGAATTTTAATTTTCCGGTTCTGACCAAATCCCATAAAAGAGGCAAGAAGCTTTCTCGAGGCACATAATATGATCCGGTAGCACCTCTGTCCATTGAAACCATGGATGCACGGTGGGCGTGTCCGCATTCTCCAATGATAATTCGATTAACCCCTAATTCCTTAGCCACTTTAAACTGACCGGTGCCAATCTGCTTTGCTTGATAATCATCATACCACAGGCCATAATTTACACTGTCATAACCTAGAATATCGCTGCTTAGAGTCCAATCAAGTCCTGCTTCTTCAAAAAGAATGGCAAAAGCTGCCGGATTTTGGGGCCAGGCCATAAATTCCCCCGCGTTATGGATCAGCAAAATGTCTGCACCTTTTTTATCAATGGGCATTTTGATTTTGCGGCCCGTTTTCTCCTCAATATCTTCCTCAATAAACTCAATCACATCTAAAAAAGCAGGCTTCGACATCCCCGTGGAAGAACCGGTTTTCAATTGGTTCATGGTACCCTTCTCATGCAAAGGTTTAGGCGCAATACCCATTTCCTGGCTGAAAATCTTTCTGATTTCCTTGGCCAAAAGAGCATTGTCCAATCCCAAGGGACATTGTTGGGCACAACGACGGCACAGATTACACCGATAAGCCAATTCTGCCAATCGAGCAAGGGTTTCCCAATTTAAATCGGGATCATTTTCATCCCATTTCTTGATTAATTTCCCGTCCTTATCTAAATATTTCTTGGCAATGCGACGGAAAACTTCGGAACGATAGATCGGACGATAAAGCTCGTTATAACCACTGGCCGGATAGACATGACACCCTTCCGAACAGGTATGGCATTTAGCACAGTATTCAAAGGAAAGAAGCAAGGGCATAATCATGCCTCGGTTGGTATCATCGGAGAAGCTCTTTTCCATACCGGATAAAAACTTCTCGACAAACTCCCTTTCTTCCTCCTTGGTCTTTGGTCGTACCAAATTTTCAATACCGGCATAGCCGTCTAAGAAGGTAATATTCGATTCTGTCCATGAGCCTTTGGGCTCTTTTAAAGCCGGCTGAGACTCAATAGTATTATAGGGTGCCGGTAATTCCATATAATCCGCTAAATTAGGGGTGGAAAGCTGCACATCCTGAGGTTTGCTCATATCTGTTAAAGGTATGATTTTTTTCTTTGCGTTAGCCACCTATACTTTCCTCCTTTATCTTAATTTTCTATTTTCTGATTTCCGGGATAATGAGGAGCAGACCATTGTCCCTTCTGTTTATAACTCTTTCCGGCCGCCACCTTTTCAGCAATTTCATTGCCGGGGAGATAAGGGTCATTATCCCATAATACCTTGTGAAAGGAAAAAAACTTACCCACATAATGACTCATTTTGGTTAGCGGAATATAAATAATTACGGCTCCGGCCAAAACCAAATGAAGGGTTACTAAAGCACTCGGCGCGAATGGAAAAAATGTAAGCATACTGCCCATCATATCATGTCCGTATTGAAACATAGGGTCAGTAATAAAACATAGAAAACCGGTAAAGGCTACAGCAAAAAGGAAAAATAAATTGAAATATTCCAGTCCTGTGGTATACATTTTAAATTCCGGATTCACCATTCTTTTGATTAATAAACCGATGGAACCAATCATCACCATAATAATTCCGGCCCCACCGGCAAGGGCAATCAGGCCGTTTAACAGTGATGAATCAATAAATACCGCCAGAAAGAGCAAAACCAGCCAAGCAATCATAGCGTAAATCCCTAAATGCATGGAATAAGACAACCACCAAAAAGGTCTTTGATTGTCAAATAATTTCTTAATAAATATAATTTCCTTAGCCATATCTATGATTTCTGCAACCAATGAGGTTTCTCTCGGTTTTTCATACCATTTCGTTTCTTCCAGATAAGAACCGCCATATTCGCCGCGGCCTTTTTCCTTGGGCACGGGATAAAGTTCCCATCTGCCGTGCATGGGCATTTTTGCAAAATCATAAGCTTTCTTTAAAGAAAAACCAATGAATGCCAAAAATGCAATATACAAAAAAATCACCAAAAACATCTTTACACCTCCCAAAATATTTACCTTGCTTATTTCCCTCTATATATCATCCCTTTCCTTGCGGAAAGAGCTCGCCGCGGAAACTAAATTTTCCGCCCATCCTTTTGTTCCTAAAGCATGAATATGGTTATAACAAGCTAAAACATTTTTATAAAGAAGGCCGTCTTTTTTACCGTCAACTCCGTGCCCCCGTATCACCTGGAACGCAAAATCAATGCCTGATGTTTCCAGATTAACCACACATGAATTATGGAATTCATGTCCTTTAACGGTGGTATGCAAAGCAAAGAACGGGTTTTCTTTTTCTACTTCCATGATGGTGTAACCATGACCCTGGGGTTTGTTTTTTAATAAAACGTCAAAGGGCAACACCCCCACCATGGGATGGTGTTTTTCCCCGCTGATAATGCTTCTGCCCAGATACATCAGCCCCCCGCATTCTGCATAAACGGGCAGTCCTGCTTCAATTTGCTGGGCAATGGCCGCCCTAATCTTCTGATTTCGCCCCAATTCCTCTGCAAAAATTTCCGGGAAGCCTCCTCCGATAAAAAGGGCGTCCACTTGGGGAAGTGTCGAATCTTCCAAGGCATTAATATAGACCAATTCCGCTCCTGCCCGTTCCAGACTTTCCAAATTTTCCGGATAATAAAAGGTAAAGGAACGATCCTTAATAATACCTACTTTTACCTGATCTTTCGTCCCAGAGGATATTGCTCCATCAAAGTCATTTTTTATGGGCAATGCCGGTGCCTCGGCAGCAATTTCATAAATCTTTTTTAAATCCAGGGTTTGCTGCGCGATGGCAACAATATCATCAATGGCTTGCTGTAATCGTTCATTTTCCTCGGCTGGTACCAAGCCTAAATGGCGATTGGGGATGGAGAATTTTGCGTTTTTGGGGATCACACCCAGAACAGGAAGACCGCAATACTTTTCGATCGCTCCGATTAAAATATCCTGATGCCGGGGACGAGCCACATTGTTCAGAATTACCCCAGCCACATGAACCTGGGGATCAAAATCCTTGAAACCCTTCACCAAGGGGGCGACACTCCTTGTCATGCGGTTACAATTGACCACCAGAATAACCGGCGCTTCGATTATTTTGGCAATCTGAGCCGTACTGCCGCTGCCTTCAAGATCCAGGCCGTCAAACATTCCCATGGCGCCCTCAACTACTGCGATCTGGGCACCCGCTGACCCTGCTTGGGCTACAGATGCTCTAATACTTTCTTCATCCATAAGATAGCAATCCAGGTTCCGGCACAAACGGCCGGAAACCTGGGAGAGCCAGCTGGGATCAATAAAATCCGGTCCCTTTTTAAAAGGCTGAACCGCAAGTCCGCTTTTTACCAAAGCACCAATGAGACCGATGCTCACCGTAGTTTTGCCTGACTGCCCATGAGGAGCACTGATCACGATGCGGGGAATATTCTGTTCTCTCTTCATGGCGGTTCCTCCTTGTTATTCATCTCGTTCTTGATAAATCTTAATCAGCATCAGTTAATTCCGGTAAAGCGGAAGTGCCGCCTTTCATGAAAGAGACATTTTGATAGCCCTTTCCCTGGAGTAAAGTGGCAGCTTCATAGGATCGAATCCCTAAGGGGCAAAAAGCGATAATTTTTCTATGGGGGGGTATCTCACCGTATCTTGCCCTTAATTCCGTGATGGGAATGTTGACCACGACTCCTCCTTTAAGAGGACGTAGTTTTGCTTCTTTGGCTGATCGTACATCCAGCATAATAAAGTCAGCTTTATCTGCCAG
Organism: Dehalobacterium formicoaceticum; assembly: GCF_002224645.1. Taxonomy (NCBI): domain Bacteria; kingdom Bacillati; phylum Bacillota; class Clostridia; order Eubacteriales; family Peptococcaceae; genus Dehalobacterium; species Dehalobacterium formicoaceticum. The sequence goes on from NZ_CP022121.1 coordinate 3,756,288, forward strand.
CATCTGTTTTACTTCGGGAACAGAAACACCTTTAACCAGACCTTCTTTTAAATTAAGCAAGGCATTTGCTCCATGAATACCAATGTCAATGGGTGTGGAAAAAGGCGGAGCATATCCCGTATCAAAGTGAGAAATCTGTTCCAAATCCGCCCCCATATAAATGGCTGCGGAGTAAACATCCAACCTTTTGATAACCTCACCCATACCCGCCACCTGGGCGCCAAGCAATTTACCTGTTTCTTGATGGGCAATCAACTTTAAAATTGCTTTCCCATGCATCGGATGGTAATGAGCGGTATCATGCCCGGAGACAATGGTGCTGATCACAGGATATCCTAATTTTAGCGCTTCTTTTTCGGTAAGGCCGGTTTTACCTGCATTATACTCACCAGCTTGAATGGCTGATGTGCCCAGGATCCCGGGAAAAGTCTCTTTCTTCCCTGCTAAATTGCTGCCGATAACACGACCGTGTTTATTCGAGGTTGATGCTAGGGGAACATAAACCTTCTGACCTGATACTAAATGAACATTCTCAACACAATCTCCGCCGGCAAAAATATCAGGATCGCTGGTTTGCATGTATTCATTTACCTTAATGGCGCCTGTTTCTCCGATTTCCAACCCGCAATCCCGGGCCAGCTCCACATTAGGCCTGACACCGGTAGCAATAATCACCATATCTGTATCATATATTCCATTTGCGGTAGTAAATTTCTTAACCTGATTCTGTGTGTCCCCTTTTAATGATTTCAAACCCTCGCCTAAGAGCACGTTGACTCCATTGTCTTCTAACTCGCGCTTGATTAAATCAGCCATTTCAGGATCAAAAATACCCGGCATTAATTGATCACTTCGCTCAACTAAAACAACTTCACGGCCCTTTCCGATAAGGGATATGGCAATCTCCAAACCGATGGCACCGCCGCCGATGATGGCGATCTGCTTAATTCCTTCTTCTTTGATTGCGGTGCGAATCGACTCAGCCTGCTGGGGATCATGGAGCACGGTAACTCCATTTAACTGAATTCCCGGTACGTCAGGAACAATGGGATCTGCCCCTACAGCCAATACTAATTGATCATAGGAGATCCGGCTTTCCGTCCCCTTTTCCTTTTGATAAATGACTACCTCTTTCTTTTCCCGATCAATGGCCGTAGCCCGCGTCTTGTTCATGACGTGAACTGCCTTTTCCTGGTCAAAATACTCGATACTTCTTTTCATACCTGATGCCGTGGTCATCAAACTGTCAATATCGGGCAGCATTCCTGCTAAGTAAAGAGGAATTCCGCAACTTCCATAAGAAATAATTTCACCTTGTTCAATGATCGTAATCTCCGCATCCGGCAATAACCGTCTCGCTCGAGAAGCAGCCTTAGGGCCGCATGCAACCCCGCCTATGATGACAATCTTCTTGACCTCTTTCACTTTATCCCCCTCTTTCTTATTTAATTTTTTCTGTTTTCTACCTCTTTCTGATAATTCATTTTAAAATCTTTTTAACTTTTCCCTTATTTTCATCATCTCTCGAGACTTGTAGCCACCCTAAACAAAAGCCTTATATAAACATAAGAGAAAACCTAAACAAGTACTAATTTAACTTAGTGCGGCCATAAGCCGCACTAAGTCTAGTTTTTATTAATTTTAAATATTATACGCAACCGGTAGGTTTGGGTAACCCGGCCACGCGGCAAGCACCTTTTGCAGGGCCGCTGGGGAACAATTCGTAAATTTTTGCATTACTGATACCGGTTGACTTGACAATTTTGCGGATCATAGGAGCGATCCCAAACTGTTTGTAATAATCGTTGATATAATTAACCAATGTCCAATGCTCTTCCGACATTTCATCAACGCCTTCATCTTTTGCCAAAAACTCAGCTAATTCCTTGGTCCAGACCTCCGGATCAGCGATAAAGCCGTCCTCATCCACTTCTACTTGTTGGCCGTTAAAATCAATAAATGCCATATTTTTTACCTCCTGTTGTTTTCTAGGAATTTAAATTTCCTGTACAGTAATTGCATCTTCTGGGCAAACCGCCACGCAGCTTTCGCAACCCTGACATTCATCGCCGACGACTTCACAAACTCCATCATTGACTGCCAGATACTCAACTGGGCAAACATCGACACAAGCGCCGCAACCGGTACATTTTTTGATATCAATATTGACCAAATACATATAGTACACCCCGCTCTGTCATTTTTTAAAGGCGCTGCAAGTTAGGTTCCTGCAGCGTCCTTTGAAGTTTTATTTGATTCTGAGATTAATCTTCTTTGCCTTTAATCCGAACATAAGAAGTACCCAGATAGAGAAATTCTATGATATCTTCATTGCCCAGATCTCTGACAATTTTATCTACGTCTTTTTTCTTTTCACCAAGAGCATCGGCGATGTCACGGGTTTTAGCTTTGCTAACTCCGTTTAGATAAGAAAGAATTCTTTCTCTTAAATCTTCAGCCACTATATTTCACCTCTTTACCATTTAAAGTTGGTAGTTGTACGGAATGTGGGAATGGAGAAAATATAGTCGTCAATATGCTTATCAGTAAAGGGAATACCGGTGCGATCAAAGAATCTTTCCCATCCGATACGACTGATCCATTCGCCCATACGTTCTCCTTTTTTCGCATCCTTGGCCCAGGTTTCAACAATGTTTCTCACCGCTTCAGTTACTTCCGGCCACCGGGGAGCGTTATTAGGCAAGAAAGGAATGGCTAAACGAGAGAAACCAGGAGCGGTTCTGGAATTGGATACCTTACCGCCTACCAGAATAGCAATACCGTCATTCAAGGGATCCATAATTTCCATAGCGGGACACATGGTATAACAGTTACCGCAATACATACATTTTTCTTCCGTTACCTTGACACTCTTGTTCTTGGGATCCGGCTTGATTGCTGCCGTAGGGCAGCTGGCGATAACAGTCGGGATCTCACAAACCTTGGAAACCTTGGTGTGATCAATGCGGGGAGGCGTTCTGTGAATCCCCAGGATCGCAATATCCGAGCAATGCACCGCTCCGCACATGTTTAAGCAGCATGCCATGGCAACTCGCAGTCTTGCCGGCAATAAATCATCATGGGTGAAATAGTCATACAAATCATCCATAACAGCCTTTACAATACCGGAGGCATCGGTAGCAGGCGTATGACAGTGAATCCATCCTTGGGTATGAACGATATTACTAATGGAATTCCCAGTTCCGCCTACAGGCATTCCTTTTTGCTTTAACTCTGCCAACAAGGGATCTACGTTGGCTTCATTAGAGACTAATAACTCTACATTGTGTCGGCTGGTAAAACGCAAGTATCCATCACAATACTTATCAGCCAAATCACACAATTCACGTACAGTGTCCAAGCCTACCAATCTGGGAGAACCTATCCGGATTGTATATAAGGCATCTCCTTTTTCGGATACATGCTTCATGACACCTGGTTTTAAATATTCATGATATAACCATTGGCCATAATTTTCTTTAATAACGGGAGGTAACATTTCCTTATAATCGGGAGGTCCTAAATCTGTTCTGCTCATATACATTCACCCCTTGATATAAATTAAAATAATATTATTAGCTATTATTTTGTAGCTTCATCAGCTTTGATAACTTCATCAGCTTGCCAGAAAATATAAGGATTAGCACGAGGTTCCTTGACCATCTGAGGCACCGGAGGCAAATCAACTGCTCTTAGGAAATTACCCATGCCTAATCGATAAATTAACTCGCCGATTCTTTCACGAGTCTTGCCATGCTCATCCCACCATTCCCAAATGCGGGCAATCAGATCTTTTAACTCGGTGTAAGGTGCTTCCAATGGCATGAAAGGAACGATGACCCAGGAAAGGAACGCTGAACGTAAAATGGTTGATTTACCGCCGATCATCAGGGTAGCGCCTTTTTCCTTGCCGGGACGCACAGCTTTAGGCAAGACATTAATACAATGCATACATCTGGTGCAGTCTTCCGCCTTAACAAAAAGCTCTTTGGTTTCACTGTTAAAGGTTAATGCTTTGGTAGGACATTTTTCGCAAACTCTGCCCTGAATATCCATACCGGAATTCGCATAATTTTTAATTTCTTCCTGATTAATTCTCAGGGTATCACGCCAGGTACCAATAACAGACAGGTCTGATCTGGCAATGGATGCAACACAATCATTGGGGCAACCGGAGAATTTAAACTTAAATTTATAGGGCCACATAGGACGATGCATTTCATCCTGATATTCGTGGGTTAAATTATCGCATACATCCAAAGTGTCGTAACATGCCCATTCACAACGAGCCGGTCCGCAACAGGCACTTGGAGATCTCAACCCGGATCCGGATCCACCCAGATCAAAGCCGGCATCACTGAAGGCATCAAAAGTAGGTTGTAATTCATTAGTCTTGGTTCCTAAAAGAATGATATCCCCTGTGGTTCCATGCAGATTAAGCAATCCGGAACCATGTTCTTCCCACATATCACAAACATTGCGCAGTGTTTTGGTGTCATAGAACCATCCGGCAGGTGAGTTAATACGCAAAGTATGGAATTCGGCAATATTGGGGTATTTTTCCGGTTCATCAGAATAGCGGCCAATAACACCGGCACCATAACCTCGAACCCCTACAATTCCACCGTGTTTCCAGTGACCTTTCTTTTCTTCGTATGACTGCTCCAACTGTGCGATTAAATCTTTTACAGAGTCATTTTTTTCTGCCGCCCTTTTTAAGTCTGTGACAAAACTAGGCCAAGGTCCTTTTTCCAGTTCGTCCAACATGGGGGTCTTTCTTTCCGTCATACCTACACCTCCATAATTAGTAATCCTTTTATTAGGATCAAATACTTCAAGTAGTAATTATGATCTCTGATTTGTCTTTGATTGAGAAATTAGTCACAACTCATTACATATAAACTCGCCAGAGAATTATTACTCATGTTTGATATTTCTCACAAATTCATTCTATAATTAATTCGGCAATAAATAAAATAGAAAATCAATTATGCCAACCATAACAAATAATTATCATTTATGGTTATTTATTAGCACACCCTTCTTTTTGTACATGGTTGCGGCAAAAATCAATAAACAAAGAGAACAGCTTAGAAAAATACTTGTCCTTGTGATGAATCAATTGAAATTCCCTCATAATCTTTAAACCCTTAATGTTCCTGACTGCAATACTTCCATCCATCGCCTCCTTAGCTACACATTTTCGGGATACACAGGAAACGCCTAAGTTTGCTTCTACCGCTTTCTTAATGGCCTCGGTATTTCCCAACTCAAACTTGATTTCATAATTAATATCAAAGTCCTTTAATGCTTCCTCAAAGATTTCTCTGGTACCACTGCCCTGCTCCCGCATAATAAATTCAGCATTTTCCAGTTCCTTTAAATCCACTTCTTCCAGCTGAGCCCAAGGATGGCTGGGAGGTGTGATTAATACCAGTTCATCATCACAAAAATATTCTTCTTGAATTTCACTGGTAAATACCGGACCTTCCACAAAAGCAAAGTCAATTTGATTTTTTAGAATCATATCGGCAATAATCTTCATATTTTCGATGACAATTGATACTTCAATTTCCTTATGCTCCTGATAAAATTTCCCGATGATTTCAGGCAAAAGATAGATGCCAATAGTAGTACTGGCACCGATTCTCAATTTGCCGTTTTTTAATTCACTGTTGTCCTTGATGGTCTTATAGCAATCATCGTAAAGATTTAAAATTCTGCGTACATAATTGAGAAACAGGTCTCCTTCATGGGTAAGATATAGCTTTTTACCGATACGATCAAAAAACTGAATTCCAAAATCATCTTCTAAATCCCGGATCGTTTGACTGATTGCAGGCTGACTGATAAACATCTGATTAGCTACTTCCGTCATGTTTAGTTTTGTGGCAACTTCATAAAATACCCTTAATTTTCTTTCATTCATCACTTGATTCCTCCACCCTACTACGTTTCATCCTTATGATACATTTTATGTCTGCTTTTTAATTTGCGAAAAGTTTTACCAATCAAAGCAAATACTTTGTCTGGGCATTATTATCGTCTAATGCTTCATCTTTCTCTATTTTAACACAAATCTCTCAATAAGCAATATGTTCATATTGCAATTTATTAATAATTTTACCATTATTAATTACATCAACCATGAAGAGTCGCGGTGTGGCAGGGAAGTTAGTTTACCGGGATCCGCCTCCGCCTCCACCAAAGGAGCCGCCGCCCCCACCCAAGCTGGTTGCACCGCCGCCTCCGCTGCTTGCAGAGCTTTGCCCACTATGATATCCCTTGGCAAAACTATGGGTAAACAGCGTCATCATATAGAAATCACCCGCGGTAAACTGGCTTTCCTCCAAAAACTGGGGATAGAGTTCTTCAAACTGCTGGGCTACTTCTTCTGCAATTCCGTAAAGGCTGGCCCAAATAAGCAGATCATCCCAAAGGAACACTTCCTTGGCACCCCGTTCATGGAGCAAGGAAAAATCTTTGAGATAATTCTCAAATTGCACCATATGATTTAATAAGTTTTCACCTGGTGCCGTACCGCTGATTACAGAGCTAGTAAAGAACCTCAGCACCGCCACCTCTTTTTGTTCCAGATATCCTTCATCAATCATCAGGTATTTGGAATCATTACTTAAGTCATCTTTCAAATCTTCGATTTTTTTAAAATTCTTTTTGGCCCATTTCGTAAATTCTTTTTCTTCTAATTTGTTGTCTGCCCCTGCTGCCGCCTGCATCATATTCCAAAGGCGGCTTTCAAAGTCATCTCCTTCCATCTGATGGCGGTTCAATTGCAGGATCGACTGCTCTTTTTTGAAAATAATCCCTTTTTCCTCAGTAATATGATCGATATTGTCTTCTTTCAGCCATTTTAGCAGGAAAGCATTAAAATAATCTTCGATGCGTCCTCTTTCTATTTGTTCCAGCATGTAGGCAACATCCGTCATTGGCCCGTCCGTATAGGGGATCTCCCGATAATATTGATCTTGGTTTAATTTGCGCCGTTCTTTTCCTTTCACTAATGGATTTGCTCTCTTGATAGCCCTGCTTCTTAAAACGAGTCCAATCATGGCAAAAATGGCGGCAAGAACCCCCACAGTAGGCACGGTAAAACCGGCTGCTTTTTCTCCAAATGAAAGGGAAGTATCCTCTTGATTGTACGAGCTTCCTTCTTTGGCTCTGCTTTCTTGTTCCGCCATGGTTTGATCCAGACTCAAAGGAGAATGAAAGGGTTGATGGGCAAACTGCATTAAAATAGTCACATAATTGTTATCGGAAAGAGGTTCTGCCGACCATCCCACCAAAGAGCCATTCTCCAGATAGATCTCACCGTTAAAACCAAATCCCCATATCTTGGTGTTTTCAGATAAAAAGGGTTCTGGTCCTTCGATGGTCATGGTTAGAGATGTGGGATTGATATTTCCCGCACCATCAAAAAACCTCCAATTCATTCCTTGCCCGTCCTGTAACTGACGCACCATATTGCTGATGGTATAAGTTACTTTGTACTCATGATCCCCGTATTCACCGATTCCCCAGCATAGTTCATAACCTGTGTCCGTTTCAACAATGCCGTATTTTCCTGATTTTTCTGCACGGCTGGCTTCAATATCCCAATTCTCCTTATAAATGAGGGGTTCCCCAAAATCACTGACCTTAAAATCAGATATTTGAGAACCGCCCAGGTTTTCCATTTTGATATAGATTTCCGTATCCTTCGTTAAGTTCACCTTCCGGTTTTCCGTCACAATCCCGGAGCCGTCACCTTGTAATTGTACATGAAAATCCAATGACTCCATGGAATTGGCAAAAGCTGTTCCTGGGAATATAAATGCCAAAAGCAGGATCATGCCTGCTTTTTTAAAATATTTCAACCATTGCCTCATCATAAATCAGCTCCAACCCGGCATGTCTGCTTTTTCCGGTGTGTTTTCAAAATATCTTTCAACCGGGAAATTAAACAGCCCTGCAATGATATTACTGGGCACAGATTGCACCCTGCGATTATATTTGGTAACGGTATCATTAAAAATCATTCTGGAATGACGCACCTGTTGCTCATATTTATCTACGTTCATTAAAGTATCCTGATATACCTTGCTTGCCTTCAGATCAGGATAGTTTTCGGCAACAGCATACAATTGGTTCAAGGCTTGTCCGAAAAGGCCGTTATCTTTCTCTACATCGATTACACTGGCTTCACGTCCAAGTTTTGTTCTTTTTTCTGTAATCTCTTCCAGTACCTTTGCTTCATAGTCGGCATACTGTTTGGTCCCCTCAATCATATTCCTAATGGCCTCCCACCGGGATTCAATTTGAGCGGAAATTTGCCCCATGGAATTTCTCACAAATTCCCGATCCTTGATCAGACTATTATAGGTAGTAATTACCCAAGCAAGCACAACGAGAAGTATCCCAATTCCAATTACAAACCCCATTTTACGCCTCCTTTATTTTTATTGAACGCCGCAGGCTCCGTGAAACTCGAATCTACACTTCTGCGATACATCCCCTCCCGGGATTTCCTAGATGTCTATTAATTCGATAAAAAGTGCTCTTTCCCTGCTCATTTTCTAAAATGGGGCTAATTTCCTCGTTTTTTCTTTATATAATCCCCGATGATCTTATATAAGGTAGCCGCAACAGGCACACCCAAAATAATCCCGGGAATACCCCAAATCCCGCCGCCTGCTGCAACTGCTGCAAATACCCAGATACCCGGCAGACCAATGGAACTCCCCACAACTCTTGGATAGATCAGATTTCCTTCTATTTGCTGCAAGATCACGATAAATACCAGAAAAATAACTGTCTGCATTGGATTCACCGTAGCGATCATAAAAGCGCCGATGGCGGCGCCAAGGTAAGCGCCAATAACCGGAATTAATGCACTGACGCCGATAACTGTGCCGGTCATGATCGCATAAGGCAATCTTAAAATCATCATACCGATGGCGCATAGTGTGCCAAGGATCACAGCTTCAAGAAACTGACCGCCGATAAATTTTGTAAAGGATTGATGGGCAGTTCTCAACACATACATGGTCTTTTGGCATTTCTCGGCACTGATCAATGATTCCATCAGCACTGTAAACTGTCTTTGCAGTTTTTCCTTATTAAAAAGTATATACATGGCAAAGATAAATCCAATCACTAATTGCACAATAAATCCTACTAAGCCGGTGATCAAGGACAGAAGATAATTGATAAAAGATTCTGTTCCCGCTGATATAAAAGCAAGGGCTTTCTTAGTCGTTTCCTGCCAGTCGATTTCCAAGGTTTGCAGGGCTTGTTGCAAAGATGGTATTTCATCTGAATGGAAAATAATCCACTGTCTGAATTTTTCCGCTAATGGCGGTATCTCGTCGGACATCAGCTTAAAACTGGCGATTAGTTCCGGAACCACCACATAAATAATTAAAGCGCTTGCTGCAACAAGAATTAACAGGGAGATCAAAAGGCACACTGCTCTGCGGCTTTTATGTATTGTTTTATTTCTTGTTTTCGGGAAGTATATTTTTTCAACTTGCACCAATAAAATATTAAGAATATAGGCAATGACTACTCCGATAAGCAATGAAGATACTGCTTGGATTATATTGGATCCGGCCTGCAGAATACTGGGAAAATGAAGCACAATCAGGCCGGATATCACCGCGATCACTGCGATTGCAATATATTTCTTTATCTCATAATCCTTTAGCATCAATCGTATTCCTCCTATTAGACCGGCTCCTGCCAGTCTATTACATTTTGCACCACAAACCTTATTTGTCACTTTTCGTAACAGGAAGTGCTGCTCATTATCTCTGTGCCACATTTTTTATCTGTTATGATTATTCTGTCTCAAATTCTTACTTATTAATCACACCCTTATCATTAACTGAAAAAAATAGTACTCGTATGGGATTTTATCTTTTACAAGTACTATCAGATAACCAATTAGGATATCTATGCTCCGTCACAATATTTAATTGGTGCATGAACATGATATTGTTGCATAACATTCCTATTTATATCACTTAAAATTTATTCTAAACTTTTTCACGCATCTGTCAATAAGCATTCTGATATCAAAGATTGTTTATGTAAAATAACAGTCTTACCATTGTTTAATGCAGCGCCGGGGATGATTTGAAAACACTTGAAAAATCAGCAGCCACAAATTATACTGTTCTTGATGTAAGGAAAGCAATAAATACCTGCAAAATGAGTTAGTACCTAAGAAGCAAATACCGGCGATAGAACTTTAAGATAA